>PADE01000131.1 GCA_002702965.1 Planctomycetaceae bacterium | reverse complement strand
AGCGGAAGAGAGGTCGGGTGCGCGATCAGCGTCTGTTGCCGGATGGTAGGTTAGGTATCCGGCCGACACCACAGCGACGCGCAGTGCATGTGCTGTTCGAGATACTGGCTGAACGGTTCGAGGATCGGCCCGGCGGATATACCCGTATTCTACGGCTTGCCGAACCACGACTCGGCGACGCGGGCACACGAGCGATTCTCGAGATCATCACCCCTGACAACGACAGCGCCGACAAGCATCGACGGATTCGTGCGGGTGCTGAAAAGCCGGAGTTTTTTGAGGAGCCGGATACCGCTGCCGCGGAAGAGGGCGGTGAGGATGGGGTGGACGCGGAGCTCCAGGAGGAGGCGGCGGAGGACGACGCCCAGCAGGAAGCGGCGGAGAACGACGCCAAGAGCGCTACCAAACCGGACGACGAATAAACGATCAGCTCGCTGGTCCCCGCGGAACCCAACTGGACTCAGCACCGGTGCGGGCGGTGAGCGTCGCCCGAAGTTCTCTTGCCCACCGTTGGCTGGCCGCGGCGATTGCAGACCCTTCGACCGCGACGGCTGAATTCGCCTTGGTCCGATCGCTTTTCGGCTCTACGATGAGGACCGATCAGGAATTCCAACACCGAGTCGCATCAAGGTCACCCGTCGTACATCACGCCGCCGCCCTACGACGTGCCACGATACGTCGGCTGGACCTGATTTGTTTTCAGTGCCGAACAAGGACGCCCGTGTGCTCGAATCAAATCCGATGTCGTCTGATGCTCCCAGTCCTCGATCGGAAGCATCGCCAAAGTTGTCTACAGCGCGTGGGTTTGACTTCACAGCGCACATGCGATCGATGATCGAAGACGCCATCGGGCGCCTTCCCGAGCTCCGCCACATCGATCTCAGCCGTGTTGCGATTACCTTCTCCCAGGCCCGCAAACGCGTCAACCATGGGCTTTTCGCTACTTTGACACCCATGCGATTTGAGAACGGTGCCAAGACGGGACAACACAACGGTCGTCGGTGGCGCGTACAGCAACTTCTGGGCCCCGAACGCCAGGAAATGCTCTACATTCTGAGCTTCTACTTGCCGCGGTTCATGGATATCGAATTCCAGGAAAAACTGGTGACCATTTTTCATGAACTCTGGCACATCAGTCCTGAGTTTAACGGAGACCTCCGGAGACACCCCGGGCGGTGCTACGCGCACACGCATTCACAACAAGAGTACGACGCACAGATGGCGATTCTGGCAAATAAGTGGCTCCGTCATCGGCCTCCCAAGTGCCTCTACGAGTTTCTGCAATGCAGTTTCCAGAAGCTCCACCACCGCTACGGCCGCGTCTACGGACTGCACGTGACTCACCCCAAACTAATCCCACTCGACTGAGTCTCCCCGGTTCAACCAGCGCTGCCTCGCGCGATTGCCCGGGTCTTGCTCGACGCGTTCGTACACCGATTCGGGGGCGTGTGAGATACGCGAGCCGCTTAGGGAAAGTACCTCGCGTGCGCGCGTACACGTTGTCCGTGTGCAGCGAGGCTCTCGAAATCGATCTCACCCAGTGCCCGCCAATTCTTGAGAATGGAGAGATTCTCTTGCAATTGAGCATCGCCGTCGGGAGCCATCAACGCGACAGCGATATCCGGATGGTCCAGCACAAAACGATACCATTGCGGGGCTGAAGGTGGGACAAACCCGCGCGGGTCCTGAGGGGTCTTCTCGAGCAGCGCACCCCACCGAAGACAGGTAAACGCGACCACCGGAATTCCCTTGGCCCGTGTCACCGGAAAAACTTCTTCCTCGGCGCCGCGGTGCGCCGCGTTATAGCGCACCATCAACAAGTCCAGCCGACTGCTGCGAGCAAATTGCGCTGCGAGTAAGCGTTGATGACTGGTCAAGCCAATCATCTCAATGGTTCCTTGCGATCGCTCTTCTTCGAGAACTTCAGCAGCGCCTCCGNGAGACACAATCTGTCGCCACTCTTCTACATCTTCGACGTAGTAATAGGTCACAACGTCGAGATAATTCGTATGNAGGTCTCGCTTGACCTCAGCCAATTCACGGCGCGCTGCTTGGGCAGTCCGAGCCTTCAACTGTACCGCTACGACAACCTCATTGCGCCGATCGCCAAGCTGCCGGATAGCGTCCCGCATCCCGTCNGGATGGCCGCACCAGTTCAAATAATCAACACCGTGGTCCAATGCTGCGATTACGCTNTCGCGATCCAGAGATGTGTTTCCACGCGTTGCCAATCCAAGCCGACAAATTCGGCGACCGCTACTGAACACCGTGAATCGAGCGGTTTCGTTGCACCGCTCGCCCGCATGGCCGTCACTCATGGTCGCCCGATGCGTTTTGAAAGAGGCCGGATAATCCGCAGCTGCACACAACTCNACGCTTGCGGAGTTCCCACGCTCGGTGCCGACCGCTCGATCAGCTGAACAACTCGTCCACTGGCTTTCCCTCATCGACCATTGGAATCGGTCGTCCGAGAGGTGTGCGCAGCACCTTTTGATAGTCAATGCCCAAGACTCTTAGAATAGTCGCGCACATATCCTGCGGGGTAATCGGCCGGTCGGCCACTTCGGCAGCCTGCTTGTCGGTGGCTCCGACGATCTGTCCCGATTTCAATCCGCCACCCGCTAAACAAATCGAGAACGCATTCGGCCAATGGTCGCGTCCAAGTAACTCGTTGATGCGCGGCGTACGTCCGAACTCGGTTGTGATCACGACCAGCGTGTTGTCCAGCATTCCCCGTTGTTCGAGATCATCCAANAGCGTTGGGATCGCCTGGTCGAACGCGGGGCACAACAACTCTCGCAGGCTGTACGTATTCTTGCGATGGGTATCCCAGTGACCGTTTTCGATGCTCACAAATCGACAACCGGACTCGACGAGTCTCCGCGCCAATAGGCTGCATTGTCCGATGCTGGTCATCCCATAATCCTCCCGCAGCTTGGCGGGCTCGCGTTGAATATCAAACGCCTCCTTCGCCGCCTTGGAAGTCATCATCCCGTAGGCTTTCTGGTAGAACGTGTCTAGTGATTTGACCTGTGTCGCGACGTCTTCTACACCGCGTTCAAAACGATTGATCTCGCGAAGTGCCAACTGCCGCCTCAAATTCCGATCGTTGGTTACGGTCGTGGGCAGCGTAATGTCGCGCACCGAAAAATCGGGTTGCGCCGGGTCAGCGGCGATCACAAACGGGCCATAACTGGGGCCGAGGAACGACGGTCCCCCGCTGTTGAGAAAATTTGGCACCGAGATGTACGGCGGCAAGGCCCCGGGCTTACCGAGTCTCGCAACCATCGAGCCCAGGNAGGGGTGCTGGTTATTGTTTTGGTTCCCGTTGAAATCGCCGACGCCGGCTTTCTTGCCGGTCATCATGATATGGAATCCGCGGCCGTGGTCGGAGTCACCGTGGGTCATGCTTCGCAGGATCGACAACTTGTCAGTCACGCGGGCAATCTTGGGTAGCACATCTCCCACNTGGATGCCCGGTACCGCCGTGCTAATCGGTTCAAAATCCCCGCGGATCTCCGCCGGCGCATGCGGTTTCAAGTCCCACATGTCCTGGTGAGGCATTCCNCCAAGCACAAATATGAAGATGCAGTTTATGTCCTTCTCGGGCTTGGCATCCAAAGCGCACGTTTTCTGCAAACGCATCACTTCTGCCATACTCAGACCCGCAAGCGAGCCGATTCGCAANAATTCTCGTCGACTGGAATGGACTGGNGGCATCGAATTCGCCCTTTCTCAAGACCACTGGGACAGGTCGGTATTATACTGAGAATCTCCCGCAAATACCAAACAAGATTGTCGTCATCGACTCGGTGACAATCCACACCACGGGAACGCCGAAAACTCAGCTAACTGTAAAGTTGAATCGCCTTGATAATCGCCTCGGGGTCGTTGGGAACCGCCACGGCTCGATTCGCAAATGAAGCACTTTGTACCCCTCGACTCCCCAACACGCGGTTGAATTCTTGTTGATCCGTCGTATGGTAGGCCACGGTCGCCGTCGGGTCTTTCAATAAGTGACCGGTGAGCACACAAACCACCCGATCGTCGGCAGCGATCACGCCTTCCTGTCGCAGTCGCCGAGCCCCCGCGACACTTGCCGCGCTGGCGGGTTCGCAACCGATTCCTCCCGCACCAACCTGCGCCTTAGCATCCAGAATCTCCTGATCGGTCACTTGTCGAACGACACCATCACAAACGGCCAACGCTCGCAAGCACTTGCGTAGATTGACGGGTCGGTTGATTTCAATCGCACTCGCAATCGTGGTAGCCTTTCTCTGTTCAACATCGAGTTGCCGATAATAACTGTCGACGACGGAATCGGACGAAGATCCGCTCCCCCAGCGAACACCTCGAGTCTCATAGAGTTCGTACAACGTGTTCGCACCCGTTGCGTTGATCACCGCCAGGCGTGGGACGCGGTCGATCAGTCCCAACTCGCGCAGCTCGGCAAACGCTTTGCCGAAGGCGCTTGAGTTTCCAAGATTGCCACCCGGCACAACAACCCAATCGGGGATCTCCCAACGCAGTGCTTCCAACACGCGCAGCATGATCGTCTTCTGGCCTTCTAGCCGAAACGGGTTGACGCTGTTCACCAGATAAATCCCAAGTGTCCGGGACACCTCTTGCACCCTAGCCATGGCATCGTCAAAATCACCAGAAATCTGCACCGTCAGAGCGCCGTAATCTAGTGCTTGCGCCAATTTTCCAAACGAAATCTTGCCGGAACCAACGAAGATAATGGCCTGCATCAAACGGGTCATCGCGCAGTACATCGCCAGCGAAGCACTCGTGTTACCGGTCGAAGCACAGGCCGCCCGTCGGGCGCCCGTCATGCGGGCATGAGAAAAAGCAGCCGACATTCCGTTGTCTTTGAAGCTTCCCGAGGGATTCATTCCTTCGTATTGCAGGAACAGCCGGCCCGNATTCAAACCAACGTAGTCCGCGACGGACCCCGCCCTCTGCAGTAATGTCTGGCCCTCGCCGACGGTGACAACCTGATCGCGCGGTGCAAACGGCAATAGCGAATGAAAACGCCACACGCCACTGAAACAGAGAGGGTCACTACGGCGACGCCATTGATCTTCGAACTGCTCCAGAGAATCAGGAGGTTGGCCTCGATCCCAGTCGTAAGCGACATCCAACAGCTCTCCGCACTCCGGGCAAGTGACCAAGACTTCATCGACTCCGAACACAGCTCCACAGGAGGGAGAAATGCACTTCTGGAAAGCGATCTCGGTCAAAGTCACTGGCTGCCCTACTTACCTCATGGAGAAACAGAGGGGCTTACCATGCGAGGCCGCGTAACCAACCCTCGCAACACACGAGGTAGCCATCAACCGTCTATTTCCGTTTGGTTCTCGAAACAGAAACCGGCCCGATGAATGCCGCGCGGGCTCTGGTCCCAATCCGAAATTTTCGAACCATCGCCGGGTACGGGCGTAGTCTACGGAAGCCGACCCCAGTCATCAACCTCTTGCCTCCACCGTCGCGCCGCTGTGTTGTCGGCACCACGTGGATAGATGTTTGTGGCGCCACGGGGGTGGGCAAACAACCGGCAGATCGCTGATCGATGGTGAGCAAACGCCCAGAGTGTGGACGATCGCAGCCGCGGTCTATTGCAATCGAATCGGCCGATCGAGGTCGTCCGACAACCGGAAAGAGTCCCAAGTCGACCCCCGAAGTATGCATTAATTGGGTTTTAAGGAGAGCCTCGGGGAGATACGTAAACTGTTTTTTCCTCACAACTTGCGCCATTTAGCGGAACTCTTCCGGTGATTTGACACTGCTTTTTTCCAGCGCTAGAATGGAAAGGCTGTAAGCAAAGCCTGGTCGACGTTGCCGGCTCTTTTCCACCTACTTGGGAGTAGGATCGCGATGCCCCGTAGAAGCGTCTATCTAAAGAAGTCGGAATGTAAGGTCTACAAGGAAATATTGCTCTACCATCGCGCGCGCATCCGCCAGGATGTTTCGGCGATGGCGAACGCCGCCCTCAAGCAAACGCGTAGCGAAGCGAGTGGTGACCTGTCGAGCATGCCAATCCATATGGCGGACGTGGGCAGTGATAATTTTGATCAGGAATTCACCTTGAGCCTGATGGAGAACGACGAAGAAACTCTCGAGTTGATTGAATCTGCCCTTGAACGCATCGAAAGTACGACCTATGGTCTGTGCGTCGAGTGCGAGGGGCGGATTCCGAAAACTCGACTCAAGGCAATCCCTCACACCCCCCACTGCGTCAAGTGTGCCAGTAAGCTTGAAAGCTGAAACTTCGCAATCCGCTACAAGGTCCAGTAGTGGTTTGGTCCCCTTTCTCACCATCTCGGTAATCGGGTGTCTGGCCGATTTGCTCAGCAAGCAGGCGACCTTTGCCTGGCTAGGTTTGCCACTCGCGGACGCTGACCATACACAGTGGCTGATTAGCGACTACGCCGGAATTCAAACGGCGGTCAACCGGGGTGCACTTTTTGGCATGTTCCAGGGCTTTACGCTCCTGTTTGCCATTCTTTCGATCGGCGCTGCGGCCGGAATACTGGTCTGGCTGTTCAAACACGGCGCCATTCACGATCGCCTGTTGGCAATCGCCTTGGGCTGTGTCATGGCAGGCATTGCCGGCAATCTGTATGACCGACTCGGATTCTGGCACGCCGCAGACACGCCGACCAATTTCCAATACGGAGTACGAGATTGGATTCTGTTGCAATGGCCGGGTGTCTTCACCTGGCCCAATTTCAATGTCGCCGACAGCATGTTGGTGTGTGGCGCAGGGCTGTTAATGTGGCATTCGTTCACCCGCAATCCTCCATCGAGAGAGACGGTGATCGAAACCGGGGAGATCGAATAACCCCACCACAGTCGCCGCTGTACGACAGCCACGATCCCAAACGAGAGCCGCCCAGATCGGTCCCCTCGATACCCTGAAGGATCACCGCCGGGGTGATGTCCGGCGAACTGGCTCGGTGCGAAAGTACAGGAAACGATTGATCACCACACAACCGAATCCGTGGCGACCAGATCCTCACTCATCCAAATTGCCGTCCAAGACCGGAGCAAATGGATTCTCTCCGTTGACACGGACGTAGATATCGATCGCCTCGCAAAAACCAGAAACCGCGAGTGTAATACAGCCCATCAGCAAGCCGGTGATGGCAACTCGCCGAAAATGGGAAAAGACTCCCCAGACGCCCAGTCCAATCCCCAACAACGATGTTACGACGGTCCCGAGGGGACTCCAATCACCCCATAAGATCATCAAGACACCCAACCACGATATCAAGCCCAAGCTCAGGGAAGCGGTCGCTCCGCCACGGGCAGCCAGATTGCGAGGGTATTGGGTCGCAGGCGAGCGTGTCGTCAATCGGTCGTGAGCGTTACTCGGATGATCGAGCGGTACGTTGACTGCCAGCGGTTCGGATCGATCGCTGAACGGCGATCCGACTTGCACTGGTGATGTGGTCCCAAACTCGGGCCGCGGAAGATGGTCTCCGTCCATCGGGTAGGATCTGGGGGNCGCTTCACCTTCCGCCGATNCGCCGCCAGAAGGCGTCTGTCGNCCCGTCACCTCCACAGCGGTCGACACCAGCGGCGACCTGCGCACAGGCGGTAGATCATCCGAGTCGACGGAAGCAGGGAAAACCGTTCCGCACCGCCAACAACGATTGACCGCACCCAGCAGGGCTTCTCCACATCGCNTGCACTGAACGTTCACAAGTGAATGCTCCGGAAACAGGCCCGCCAGACTGAGGTGGCACCACTGGCGTCTCCCAAATCTGCCGTACGGAGGGCACCGTACACCACTCTGATTATCGCGTGTCACCCCCGCTGGTTCAACGACGCTAGGACAGACAGNAACTCGCAACGGGTCGGATGTAANGCTCNACTCTCCGCAAACCGCCAGATCGGNCCACGGCAACGAGAAAGCAATTTCCATCGTCACTAGGAATGACCATGAAACCCCTTCGTCTGTTGAAGGTACTCGCAGGTCTGGCTGCCGATGATCACGTGCTGCACATCGGNGACGAGACACCGGNCCCGCCGAACCGGAGGTGTCGCCAGCCTGCTCGGAAGCCCGTCTGGCACTGAAGGGGTCTCAAGTACCGCCGGCATGGACACCGCGTCTGTTTGCGTCCGAACCGCTCGCCGCGAATCCGGTATCGCTTATCATCGACGATTTCGGCCGGCAACGTGTCGTGATCGGTACACCGCAAGGCAACCGGCTGCCGTGTTGTGAACCGAGACATTAACCAGGTTTCCGCCAGCCAATAATGGGCCTTGCCCGCTGATCTGTNGAAACGCCTTGCTCCAGAAGATGCTCCAGAAGAGATGCGCGACTTGATCGCGTCCCCGCTGACCTTCCGTAGCCCCGACGTGATGCGGGCCGGTGAAACCGCACCCCGATCGATCGTAGTAACCCGGAAATCAGCCCTTAGTTGTCCCCTTGGGACTGCTGCTGAACCCAGTCGTAATACTCCAGGTGCGCTAGCTTACGAGCTGCGTCGTGGTCCAAGAATGCGGTGGTATCCGCGTGCATTTGCAGGGCGCTGGCAGTCCACATGCTAGAGACGGGGCCCTCCAGTGAACGCGCGACGGCTTTGGCTTTTTTCTTGCCGTTGGCCAACAGCAAAACCTGTCTGGCATCGAGGATTGTGGCGACACCCATGGTGACTGCAAACCGGGGAACCTCTTCAGGAGATTCAAAGAAACGCGCGTTGTCCTTGCGCGTCTGTGCAGTCAGGGTCTTAAGGCGCGTCCGCGATCCGAGGGAACTCCCAGGCTCGTTGAAACCGATGTGACCGTCACGTCCGATCCCGAGAATCTGCAGGTCGATGCCACCGGCCGCCTGAATTTGGTCTTCGTACCACCGGCAATAAGACACGTAATCCTCGCACATCCCCGAGGGTACGTACGTTTTCTCGGGGCTGACGTTGATATGCCGGAAGAGATGCTCGCGCATGAAAGCGTGGTAACTCTGCGGGTGTTCCACTGGAAGACCCACATACTCATCCAAGTTGAAAGTCGTCACGTGCCTAAAATCGAGACCCTCTTCCCGGTGGCACCGAATCAATTCGCGATAGAGTCCCAGCGGAGTCGATCCGGTCGCCAGACCCAACACCAGGTCCGGTTTATCTCGGACGTTGCGCGCCACAGCAACACCGGCGGCCCGGCTGAGGGCCCGGTAGGAATCCTCGATGACCACTTTCACGTCCCAATTACCTCCATTCTCACTGGCTTGACGTATCTTCCGTATCTTTACATCTNGTTCATTTTCACAATCTTGTGACAGTCGACAAGCGCGGCGGCAAAATTTCACGAAAGCCGCNCCATCTTCCCGCGGTTGGCTCGCTTCCCGCGGTTGGCTCGATATAGATCCCCCAAAAAGGACTATTTCTTCTTGACAAGATCGCGGTGNCCCACTTGAATAAAGGTGTTACTTAAAAACGACTTACGTCTGATTTTGAGAATCGGTCCAGAATTTTTCCGATCAGAACATCGCCAGTAGGGACCGCTTTCCCTCACGAAATGTCTCTCCGACAAGCGATCGCGTGACCCTATCGCGTGGACTTGAGGCCAGCCCTATGACGCCTTTTTCCCCAGAGCGCGCTGCCCGAACACAGAAGCTGCGGCGCGGCTTTACGCTGGTGGAGATGATGGTCGCAATGGCGATCACGATGCTATTGGTTCTGGCGCTGACGCAAATGTTTGACATCGTAGGCGAACGGCTCAGTCATAGCCGCGCAGCGCTCGAATTGTCAGGCAAGATGCGATCGGTGGAATCGCGTCTACAACAGGACCTCGACGGAGTTACCGTTCCGGTCCGTCCCTGGTCAAGCAACTCTCACGGAGAGGGTTATTTCGAGTATATCGAGGGAGCGTGGCGCGACTCAATGGGGACTTCCAATGCCACCGAACCGATGCTGGGTGACTGGGATGACCGGCTGCTGTTTACCGCACACTCCGGAGACAAACCGTTTCAGGGACAGTTCCATCTTTTTGAATCAAACGTCGTCGCGTACCAAAACGCAGACGTTGGCTTCCGGTTCAATTTCCCGCGAGGACTGACCAACGGCGACGACGATGGGGATGGCGTCAGTGATCTCAACGACCCCAAGGAAATCGGCTTTTTCGAAAGCGAACCGCATGTGATCGAGGCGCAGAATGCGGAGATCGTCTGGTGGGCAACGCTCGAGGATGTCGACAACGACGGAATCGCCGACGTGGGTGAAGACTTCACGATCCGCCGACGCGTTTTGTTGATTCGCCCTGATCTCAACGAAGTCGTAACCGGGTTTCTGGTGGACCCGGGAACGCGGGCCAACTCCCTCCGGCGGACGCTTCTCTGCTGGCAGGGACGACCCAACCTGCTCGTGGCGGTGGCCGCGCTGCGACGTTTGCTGAACCACTTCGACATCTCGCTCCGACTGCACTACTGGATCTCGCCCGAGGGGACCCTCTATTGGGGTTTCAGGGCCAATTCACTGGCCGACCTGACGCGGCGTGAATACCGTTATTCACGATTCGGTATGGCTGACTTGAGCCGCGCCATCAACGGGGGGCTGGCGATCGCCCGTTACGAATTTCCCCACCGGTCCGACGACGTCCAGATTCCAGCACCGTTTGACGGCGGGGTTGCGGGCAGCGTTTCACCCTACGGCCTGATGTTTCGGAAAGAGCAGTTCCGCACATTCAACAACAACAGTTTGATCAGTGACGAACGCGGCCAGGATGTGATGCTACCCGATGCGCTCGCATTTGACGTCCGCATTTTTGACTCGCGCGCAGCACTGATGGAATTCAATGACACGGTGTTGCAACCGGGAGACCCGGGGTACAACCCGCTGCCGGGAACAAATCAGATCCGTGTTGGATACGGGGCCTATGTCGATCTCTATTATGCCTGGAACTACCCCTACAATTACCTTTCGATGTGGCCGTATTTCAATAACGTGAACTTCGGTGGTGTCTGGCCGTATTTCAATAATTTGACCGATGTTCAAACTACGCAGCTTTCGCTGTTTTCCGGGCCCCCGGCGATTCGCTCCGGACTACGTGGGGTGGCACCAACGGTCGGAGTAATCAGACCGGAGTTGGGCTACATCGCACCGACTTCGGTCTACGACACTTGGTCATTTCACTACGAACACGACCAGATCAATAACGACCCGGGGGATGATTCCCTCATCGACGAAGGCACCGATGGGTTGATTGCCGATTCGCCGGTGGAACGCGAGACTTCTCCCCCCTATCCCTATCCGGTACGTGGCATTCAGGTCTCGTTGCGGGCGATCAACCGCGCCAACCAGCACGTCCGGCAGGCCTCGATCATCTCCGATTTCACGCCGGAATGAGTGCTCCAACGGCCGGCGCCAACCGGCAGCGCGGATTCCTGGTTGACATCAACCGCGTACGGCGACTGCCTGACACGGACGGCATCCATCCGTGACCGGCGGCGCGGGTCCCAAAATCAACATGTCGTCCGCAGCCACTCACACCATCCGTTTACGCGGCCCCTGGCAGCTTCAACCGCTGGCCGCCACCGTGCTGATGGCCGACGGAACGACCCAGCGAGAGGCGCGCGTGCTGCCGCCGGGTGCGACGACACAGATCCCGTCCGATTGGAGTGACTCGCTGGGAGTCGATTTTCGCGGTCGGGTGCTCTATTCACGCCGTTTTGGGTGTCCCACCGGCCTCGAGCCCGCTGACCGGGTGGCACTGCTCGTGGAACGGGTCGACGCGGTGGCGCAGGTTGCCGTCAACGGTCACCCGCTGGGGGAGATTCGGCTTGCCGACGGCGAGCGCCAATGGTCGATCAAACGGCTACTCCAAGATCGCAATCTGCTGGAAATCACGGTCGAGTTACCGCGACTCACACCCCACAGCACCGAATTGCCGCGCCCCGGACGCGAGGGACGCGCCGGCGGCCTGATCGGCGAAGTCCGCCTGGTGATTACCGCGGGCTGAAAGAACGCCGGCGGGAGACGCAAGCGATCAGCTAAACAGCCCCCGCCGGACTTCGCCGTGCACATCGGTCAAGCGAAAATCTCGCCCTTGAAATCGGTACGTCAATCGCCGGTGATCGAGACCCAGAAGATGGAGCAAAGTGGCCTGCAGATCGTGTACGTGCCACGATTCACCGGTTGGAAAATACCCCAAGTCGTCGGTACCGCCAATCGTCTGTCCGGCCCGGGTTCCGCCGCCAGCGAACCACATCGTATAGGCATCGATGTGATGGTCGCGTCCTACCGGGACATTCGCTTTGTCGGATTTTTGCGCGACGGCCGTGCGGCCCAGTTCACCTCCCCAGATCACTAATGTCTCATCGAGTAGGCCGCGGCTGGCGAGATCTTTGACCAACGCCGCGGAAGGCTGATCGGTCTGCTGGCACTGGCTGGGCAAGCCACCAGCAATATTGGTGTGATGGTCCCAATCACCGTGAAACAGATGGACGAACCGCACACCCCGCTCCACCATCCGCCTCGCCAGCAGGCAATTACGCGCAAAAGAGGGTTGGGCCGGGTCTGTGATACCGTACATCTTCAAGGTGGTCGGAGTCTCATCGGCGAGATCCAACAACTCGGGCGCAGCCGACTGCATCCGGAATGCCATTTCGTACGAGGCGATACGAGCCGCGACTTCGTCATCGCCGCTGGACTTCAGCTTGAGACGATTGATCGCATTGATGGCGTTGATCGACTCCCGTTGCCTCCGTGTTGAAAAGCCCTGTGGGCTCGCGAGATTGAGAATCGGGGCACCGGTAGCGCGGAGTGGAGTCCCCTGAAACTTCGATGGCAGGAATCCGTTGCCGTAATTGGCTCGTTTCGACCGGGGACGCATTCCCGAACGCAACACCAGGAACGCCGGCAGGTTTTCCGCTTCGGCTCCCAATCCGTAGACCACCCAGCTGCCGAGGCTGGGGCGACCAAACTGCCGCCAGCCGGTATTGATCAACAGCTCAGCAAACATATGGTTGGTATCGTCGGTCTTGACGGTCTTGACGATCGCGAGTTGATCGACCATTGACGCGGTATGGGGCAGTAACTCGGAGACCGATGCACCACAGCCTCCATACCGCGCAAATCGCCAGGGCGAACCCATGATCTTCGGCTGCTTTTCCTGAATCTGAGCGAATTTTGCCTGTTTCAAGAGCGACTCGGGGAGCACCTCACCGTCGCGGCGGATCAACTCCGGCTTGGGGTCGAACAGATCCAGTTGACTGGGACCGCCGATCATGAACAGATAGATGATCGACTTCGCCCGCGGTTGAAAGTGAGCGCGGCGGGGCGGTAGGGGGGTCGCGCCAGGTGACACCCCACTCGCCGCCTGTTGGCGCAGCGAACTCCAGGCGATGGGTGCCAAACTGAGTGTCCCCCGGCGAAACAGCTGTCGCCGTGTCCAACCGTCTAGACCGCTCATGTAGGCAACTCCTGCGGAACCGCGTCGTCGTCGATGATGGCTATTCGCGTGTAATGAACTCGTCCAGGTTCATCACCACCCGCGCGACAACCGTCCAGGCTGCGCACTGTACCGTCCAGTCAACGCTTCCTGGCTTGGAATCCGCGCTCGTTAGACCGGCAATCTGCGCTGCGAACGCGGGGTTGCGGTTCAGGTCCAGCCGCTGACTCTGCAGTAACCGGCACAAGATATCCCGTTCAGCCGGTCGCGGATCTCGCGCCAAACACGTTCGTACCAGGAAGTCTAGTTGCGCTTGCTCGCCGCGGGTACCGCTGCGAACCACCTCCTGAGCCAACGACTGGGCGCACTCCACAAACGAGGGATCGTTGAGAAGGCAAAGTGCCTGCACGGGGACATTCGAGCGGTCCCGCCGTGTGCAGGCCGTGACACCGTCAGGGGCATCGAACAACGGCAACATCGGGTGCGGCGTAAGCCGCCAAACCCAGGTATACATTCCCCGGCGGTACCGATCCTCCCCCTCGCTGGGAGTCCAGGTCGCCGGGGTCGCCCGATTCTCCAATACTCCATCCACCTGGTCTGGAAACACACTCGGCCCACCGATCTTGCTCGACAATCGCCCGGCAGCCTGCAACCAGATATCCCGGATCACCTCCGCTTCGAGTCGCATCCGCCGCTGACGCGATACCCACCGGTTTCGGGAATCACGCCGGGAATTCTCCGGCCGTATCGCGGATGCTTGGCGATACGTGGCAGACGTGACCAGGATCCGATGTATCGATTTGAGACCTCGCCAGGTAGGACGTTGCAACCGATTCGCCAGGAAGTCCAATAGCCCGGGATGACTTGGAGGCAACGTCTGCACGCCAAAGTCGTTTTCCGTTTCGACCAACCCCAAACCGAACAACCGCTGCCAGATTCGGTTGACCGTGACCCGCGCGGT
>PADE01000130.1 GCA_002702965.1 Planctomycetaceae bacterium | reverse complement strand
TTCGACTTCGACTCCGACTTCGACTTCGACTTCGACTTCGACTTCGACTTCGACTTCGACTTCGACGGGCGCGGCTTCGTCTCAGACGATTCGGTTCATCGACTCGGTGCGGCGGTACATCGCGCGCGTCGTCGTCGGTCAGGATGTCGTTGTCGAACGGATGCTGATCTCGCTGTTTACAGGCGGTCATTTGTTGTTGCAAGGAGTGCCAGGGATCGCCAAGACGCTGCTGGCATCGACCTTGGCACGTGCGATTGAACTGGAGTTTTCCCGCGTCCAGTTCACGATCGATCTATTACCTTCCGATATTCTGGGATCGGAAATACTCGATCAGCGGACCCAGCAGTTTCACGTCAACCAGGGCCCGATTTTTGCGCACTTACTGCTGGCCGACGAGATCAATCGCGCGGCGCCCAAGGTACAGGGCGCGTTACTCGAAGCGATGCAGGAACACAAGGTAACCATCGGCAAGGAGACCTTTCCGCTACCAGCTCCTTTCCTGGTCATAGCCACTCAGAACCCGGTCGAGCAAGCCGGTACCTTCGAGCTTCCCGAGGCGCAGCTTGATCGTTTTATGCTTTGCCACCGATTGCAGTATCCGACTCGGGACGAGGAATGCGAGGTTTTGCGTCGCAACATGGAATTGGGAGTTGAGCGGCAGGACCGCGGAGCCATCGCGCGTACTGAGTTTGACATGATCGACCAGGAGGCGGTCGGTACGCAAGAAGACCTGGTCGTAGCAATGGAAGTTGTGCACCAGGTGCACGTCAGCGAGACATTTCTGGAACACGTTGTGGAGCTTGTGAATCGGACGCGGCGCCACACGGCGATTGAACTGGGAGCGAGTCCCCGGGCGGGCATTTCGCTGATCAAAGCGTCCCGCGCGCGGGCCCTGATCCACGGCCGCGACTACGCCATTCCAGAAGACCTCTACGCGTTGGCAGAGGATGTCATCTTGCACCGTATTCGACTGACTTACGAAGCACTGGCCGAAGGACGACAGGGTGTCGAGGTCCTTCAAGAAATGCTCAGCGACATGGGGGCCACGGCAAGTGCCAAGTGAAGCTCGATTCCCGCAAGGTAATACGCGTTGGACGGCTATCTAGATCAAATCGACACGCTCGATGCACGGCAATTTGTCGTGGCCGTGAAGAAACTCGCCGATAGTTTGAGTTATGGCACCGATCGCTCTCCGTTTCTCGGTGCGGGCATCGAGTATGTCCAGTCGAGATCCTATGAGTATGGCGATCCGCTCGGCAGCATCGACTGGCGCGTAACAGCGCGCACCGGGAAACTGTATGTGAAGGAGTATGAAGCGCCCAAATCGCTACCTTGTTACTTGTTAATTGACACGTCTGCTTCGATGACCATCAGCTCTCAGCGCCTGAGCAAGTACGCGTTGGCGGTACATGTTGCGGGCGGGATTGCGCTGGCTTGCCTAGATCGGGTCAGCCCGGTAGGTGTTGTCGGAGTGGGTGCAGCGAATGTACGTGTCGAGCCGAGCCTTTCCCAACAACAGATTCTCCAGTGGCTGCATCGCCTGCGTCGATTCAGGTACGATGAAGAAACCACCTTGGTCCGGCGTTTGATCGAACTGCAACCGAGCCTGATTCACCGTGCGCTGATTATCGTGTTAAGTGATTTGCACGAGGTCGGCGCCATCGACACGTTGCGCCGGTTGCAGCAACAGCACGATGTCGTTGCGTTACAGTTTCAGGACCCGGCCGAGATTCAATTGCGGGGAAGTGGCTTGTTTCGCGCTCGCGAAGCTGAGACCGGTCGCTCGTTTATCGCGCACGGGCGACAACGTTGGGTGGATCAGGAGAGAGTCACGGGCCTGCTCAAGCAAAGCGGCATCGATCATCTTCTTCTGAGAACCGATCGACCATTCGCTCACCAGTTGCGCTACTTTTTTGGCTCTCGCGATCTGTTGGGAAAGGGTGCTCGCTAGCATGGGAAATCGCCAAGGATCGTCCCAGTGGATCGCGATCGCCATCGGCGGAATGTTTGCGATTCAGCTTCCGGCTGCTGACCAACGGCGCACCACCGTGGGAGTACCCGCGCGGATCGAGCGTCTCGTTCTTCCCGGTCCGCGGCTCGAAGTGCGTCGCGTTAATCGACACGAAACGGCAATCGTTGTGCGGATCGTGCAGGATTACCGCCACGGCACAGATTGGCGCTACGACCTTGAGTATTTTGGCCAGCAGCCTGGCACGTTTGATCTGGTCTCTTATCTCCAACCTCGCGATGGGGCCACCCCGGTTCTCTTACCTGCGGTAGAGGTGATCGTTGGGACGGTGTTACCTCCCGGACAGATTGAACCCAATGCACTCGAATCGCGACGGATGTCCCAATTGGGCGGATACCGTCGCTTGCTCGTATTTGGTGGAATTGGCTGGTCGGTCGGATTATTGGTGATCGTTGGATGGCTGGTGAGCCACCGCCTGGCGAGCCGCCGTGAGGCCGAGGCGGTCGTAACGGGTCCGTCGGTCGTAGACCGATTGCGGCCCTTGTTGGAGCGCGCCCGTGACGGTGGCCTGTCGAATCGGCAGCAAGCAGATCTGGAACGACTGATCGTCGGTTTTTGGCGGCAGCGGTTGGATCTCGACGGCGTTTCGGCCGCCGAAGCGATAGTCGCGCTCCGCTCCCATGAAGAAGCGGGCCAACTGTTAATTAAGTTGGAGCTTTGGCTACACCGCCCCGCGACGGGTGAACGAGAGTCGATCGACAGCCTGTTGAAACCCTATGAGGAACTGCTCTCTCGATCCGAGCAATCGGTGGGTGGCGATAGCTGATTCGTCGCCTCGTGCCGGTTGCGTTTTTCCTTGCGTGCGACGCGTCCTCTTATGGAACTTCCCTTTACGTATCCGTCGTTGTTATCGCTGCTGGTGATTCCGCTGGCGTTGTTGATACGGGTCTGGTGGCGCCCGAGCCGCCCGGTCGTGATGCCATTTGATCATGCGGAGACGCGGAGCGGCCGGCTATTGGGCGTGGTGCTGAGTGTCGCGGACTCTCTGCCGCCCTGTCTGATGATCGTTGCGCTGCTCGTCCTAGCGGGCCCTCAACAATTGGGAAAACCAACAACCCGCCGAAAAATGACGAACATCGAGTTCTGCGTGGATATCTCCGGGAGCATGACGGCTAGTTTTGGTGACGGTTCCCGCTATGACGCGTCGATGGAGGCGATCAATGCATTCCTTGATTTTCGTACAGGCGATGCGTTCGGATTGACGTTCTTTGGTAACTCTGTACTCCATTGGACGCCGTTGACGGTAGATGGGTCGGCGATACGTTGTGCGCCGCCGTATATGCGCCCAGAAAACGCACCTCGCGGTTTTGGGGGGACCGAGATTGGCAAGGCATTGTTGGCTTGCCAGCGGCGCCTGGTGCAGCAGGCGGACACGGGGGATCGGATGATCGTGCTGGTATCCGATGGTTTTAGCTCGGACCTGTCGGGCGGGAAGGCGGATGAGATTTCGAGACAATTGAAAGACAACGATATTTCGGTGTACGCGATCCACATTTCCGAGACATCGATTCCAAACGAGATCATCAACATTGCTAGCTACACGGGTGGCGATGTCTTTAATCCAGGCGACGACGATGCTCTGAAATCCGTATTTCAGGATATCGATCAAATGCGGGCAGCCGAGTTGGAGAAGCTGGCTGCCGAAGCGATGGATTTCTTCCCGCCGTTTTGTCTGGCCGGCCTTGCCCTGCTGGGCCTCGGTACGCTGTGCCTGTTCGGTTTGAGGTTTGTTCCATGGTAGAGAATACCTCACCCGAGTCGGTCACCATGGTCGCAGAATTGGTGGCGTGCATGACGATGCTGTTGGTGGGCGTCGCGGAAGCCATCCATGCGCGACGCTGCCGTCGTCTGGCGCCGTTGGCGTTCGGCCCGCGAAGACGCCCCGCTGCTTGGGTGTATTCGGCCCCGTTGTTTCGAGTACTCGCGTTGGGCGCCTTGGCTTGGGGTTTGGTGTCGCTTCTCCAACTCCCACCGCGCGTCCACCAGTTGCTTCAGCAGATACCTGAATCGGAAACGAAGCATTTGGTGTTAGTGCTTGATGTGTCCCCGAGTATGCGGTTGCAGGACGCTGGTCCCGACAAGCAAAAGAGCCGGCGGCAACGCGCTCGTGACCTGATGGAATCGTTGTTCGAACGCGTCGCGCTGCCNGAGTACAAGGTGAGCGTCATTGCGGTGTACAACGGCGCGAAACCGGTCGTCGAAGACACCCGAGACATCGAGGTGATCCGGAACATACTTGACGATTTGCCGCTCGAATATGCTTTTCCGTCGGGGAAAACCGACTTGTTCTCGGGGTTGGAGCAGGCAGCTCGAGTGGCGCGTCCGTGGCGTCCCGGTAGCACCACCGTGCTGGTAATCAGCGACGGCGATACCGTGCCGGCTACCGGGATGCCGCAGATGCCGGCTGCTGTCGGCGATGTGCTNGTCGTCGGAGTCGGGGATCCGATTGCCGGAAAATTTATTGACGGCCGGCAATCGCGGCAGGATACGTCTACCTTGCGGCAGCTGGCGCAGCGTCTGCGGGGTGTCTACCACAACGGGAATGCAAAACAGATTGGGTCGTCGCTGTTGGAACGATTCGCCGGTGGGAGTGGCGGTAGTTCGAATGACAAACTGACCCGACGAGAATACGCCATTGCGGCGGTTGCCAGTGGTGGGTCGGTGTACGCGTTACTACCGCTGCTATTGCAGTTATTGGGCACGCGGTGGCGCCCCGGTGTGCCGCGACGCCAGAAGTTACAGCGCGAGCGGGAACAACGAGTAAACTGAAGGCGCCGCTCAATCGTGATTGCAACCGTCGCAGTGATCTGGGGTTTTCCCTCGTTGCGGAGAGTGGACTACTGGCCGCGCGCGCCGTGTGATATCTGTGTCTGATGTCGCGTGGTCTTGGCTGGTGNTTGTCAGGCACTGAGAACATCGATTTGCGTTTCGACAGCATCGTTGGAGCAAGGATGATCACCAGATACAACATCGCGGCATGTCTTGGGATCCTTGGTCTAAGCCTCCAACTGGGACTGTGCCAGGGGTTTGCTCCACACCAAGCAGAGCGCCGGATGCGGACGCCTGACGGATTGAAGGTCCGCCTGTTCGCCAGCGAACCCGCGGTGCGCCAACCGATACTGGTGAAGGTCGATGACCGGGGCCGGCTGTGGACGATCCAGTATTTGCAGTATCCCAATCCCGCGGGTCTCAAACGGACGAACATCGACCGCTGGTCGCGCACGGTCTACGACCGGATTCCCAAACCACCTCCACACGGGCCACGCGGTGCCGATCGGATTTCGATCTTGGAAGACACCGATGGCGACGGCCTGGCCGACCGCTGTCGCGATTTTGTCGATGGCCTCAACCTGGCAACCGGACTGGCTTTTGGCCACGGAGGGGTGTTTGTCTTGCAAGTTCCGTATCTGTTGTTCTACCCGGATCGGAATCGAGATGATGTCCCAGATTCTGACCCACAGGTACTGTTGGAGGGGTTTGGCATGCAAGATGCGCAGTCACTGGCCAACCATCTCACTTGGGGGCCCGATGGTTGGTTGTACGGCGTCAATGGCAGTACAACGACATGTCGTATTCGGGACATTGAATTCCAGCAAGGCGTTTGGCGTTATCACCCGCTGACCGAGCGATTTGAACTGTTCTGTGAAGGCGGTGGTAACACGTTCGGTCTGACGTTCGACGTGTTGGGACATCTCTTTTATAGCACCAACGGTGGTCCATTTATCCATGCCTGGCAAGGAGGCTACTACTACAAGAGTTTTGGCAAACACGGACCGCTGCACAATCGATTTTCGTACGGCTATTTTGGACAATTGGAACGGGACCGAGTTCCGGGCGGCCCGCCGACCGGCGGCACGATTTATCTCGGCCAGTCGTTTCCGGATCGCTTTCTCCATACGTTCATTGCTGGGAACTTCCTCGGACACACGGCCTCCTGGTGGACGCTTGCAGCGCGGGGGTCGACGTTTTCAGCCAAGTATGGAGGTCAGGTACTAGACTCTCGTGATACCTGGTTTGGTCCCACCGACGTTTGTCTGTCTCCCGACGGATCGCTTTACGTCTGCGATTTTTACGACCGTCGCACTTCGCATCCCGACCCGGATGCCGACTGGGATCGCAGTAATGGCCGGATTTACCGGATCGAAGGGGAGTCGGCCCGCACCGAAATGATCGCTGATATTCGTACACGACGGACGATCGATCTGGTCGGTTTGTTGCGGCATCCAAATGCCTGGTACGCGAGTCGGGCGAGAATGGAGTTAGCCCGGAGAAAAGACCCCGCGGCCGTCGCCATCCTGCGCAGCTGGTTAGATTCTAGGCAAGCTACCGAGGTTGAAGCTGTGGATGATGATGGCGAGCAGGCAACGCGATCCGCCGCACCGCCGCGAGCACTCGCAGCGCTTTGGGGTTTGCACGTTAGCGGCGGGCTGGACCGCGAACGGACGAAGTGGTTCTTGGACCACGCCAATCCGCACGTACGCAGTTGGACGGTGCGGTTAATGGGTGATGCGAAAGGCATCACTGGTGAATTGAGCAAGGTACTGCAACGGCTGGCAGAACGTGATCCCTCGGTAATCGTTCGCTGCCAGTTGGCGGCGACCGCCCGCCGCCTGCCATCCAAAGACGGCTGGCCGATCGTGGAGCGATTGTTGGCCCGGAATCTAGATCGCGACGACCCTTGTGCGCCATTGATGCTCTGGTGGGCCTTGGAACAGCACGCGATGTCGCAAACCGATCAACTGGTCACATTTTTTGGCAGCCCTGAATCGTGGGCCAAAACCGGTTTGACCGTGCAGCGTCAGCGGCTTGTCCGACGTTGGGCTGCGTCCGGAACGGTACTGGGCTACAGAGCGTGTCTACGCTTGTTGCGGATGACGCCCTCCGGGCAACTCACCTCGATCCACACCAGTGTGGCGCGCGGCCTCAGCGAGCGTTCGGTCGGTTTGCAGGGAATCGGGCAGGGGGGGTTGTTCGAGTCGTTTGCTCGTCCCGATTCGTCGGCACCTGTTGCCGCGGCGACAACCTACGCTCCAATCACCGCGGATTTGAGAGACTATTTTTTCCAATCGTGGGAACGTCACCGTGATGACCTCGTGGCTTTGGAACTAGCGCTGATGGCAGGCAGTGAAAAAGCCTACCAATACCTACAGCGACGAATTGCCGACGGGAGTCAACCGCGCCGGATCGAGCCGTTACTAGGGTTGCTCGAAAAACACGGCCGACCGGATTGCCTCAAGGTTGTCTTGTCGCTGTTAGGCCAGACACAGGATCCCGCGACGCGGTTTGCCGTTCTGCGAGTCATCGAGCGATTTGACGATCCGCGCATTGTCGAGCATGTCTTGAAACACTACCCAAACATGTCCGCCAAGGTGCGGTCTCGGGCGCGTGCATTGATGTTCAGCCGCCCGCAATCGGCGCTCGTGTTCTTGCAAGCTGTTGAGAAGGGACACATCGACAAGCACGACGTTGCGCTGAGTCAATTGAGAACGATTGCGCTCCACAACGACGCGGATCTCGACTCCCGTGTGCGAAAACACTGGGGCAAAATCGAGCCAGGTACAGCCGAGGACAAACTGGCAACCATGCGGCGTTACAACAACGACTTGCGGGCCGGTGCTGGTGACATCCCGCGTGGTAAGGAACTGTTTCGCAAGCAGTGCGCCAATTGTCATCGGCTATTTGGAGAGGGAACGCAATTGGGACCGGATTTGACGTCTGCCAATCGACGGGACCAAGCGGCGTTATTGGCGAATCTTGTCGACCCGAGTGCCGTGATTCGCCGTGATTATTTGCAGTTTGCGGCGACCACCGACCGTGGGCGTGTCATCACGGGACTGTTAGTGAAGCAGGACGCTGCTAGCGTGACTTTGGCGGACGCCAAGAACCAAAAAACGCGGATTCTGCGAAACGAGATCGTCTCGCTACGAGCGACCGACACGTCACTAATGCCCAACGGACTACTCGCCCCGTTAACGCCCCAACAACGACGGGACCTGTTCGGCTACCTGCGTCAGTAGCTTGCCGNTGTGGGTACAGACNGTTCCCNGTANCACCGTTGTGTGAGTGTTCGCAGTCGGCCGCGGCAAGCGTGTAGCCGATTCACGACAAGTGCCGCCCGGTGGGGCGGCTGACGCACGCGCGGTTACCGAGGTTCGGGCGGCGCAGGCGGCTACGGGTGTGTGGCGTCACCAAACCATGTGAGGGTCGGTCAGGAGGTCAAGGCTGCGGAGAAGCGAGCCGCCACTAGTTTTTCGGGACAGTGTGCGCGCGGTGGTTGCCGATCGGAGGGACCAGCTGGGACGGTCATTTGTTTTCGCTCCATCTGCCGCCCGGAAGAGCGATGTCGATTGACAACCCAACGCCAGTCGATACGATGACGCCAGATCTTNCTTTCCACGACTTTACTACGCGGTGNCGTCGGCACTGTGTTCTTTGGCCCAGGGAGGATGCCATGTCGCTGACACAGTTTGAGGCTGCTCGCCAAGGATCGATAACGAAGGAAATGGAATTCGTTTCGCAGCGTGAGCAGTTGTCTCCAGATCAGGTTCGAGAAGAGGTTGCTGCGGGAAGGATGGTGATACCCGCGAACAAGGTGCACCTGCGAGGTCGGCTCGAACCGATGTGCATTGGGATTGAGGCCAAGTGCAAGATCAATGCGAATATCGGGAATTCTGCGGTAACCAGTGATCAAGCAGGTGAGCTCGAGAAACTGCACACGGCCGTGCATCACGGGGCCGATACGGTGATGGATCTTTCGACCGGGAAAGACATCGACTCAATTCGCAAAGCGATCATTGCGGCCTCGCCGGTACCGATTGGTACCGTTCCTATTTATCAGATGCTGGAGGAACTCGGCGGGAATATCGAGGATATGAAGCCACAGCATTTTCTCGATATGGTCGAGCACCAGGCGAAGCAGGGTGTGGACTATATGACCGTTCACTGCGCGGTGTTGATGGAACACCTTCACCTGACAACCAAACGTGTTACCGGAATTGTCAGCCGTGGCGGTTCGTTGATTGCCAAGTGGATGATCTCGCACCGAAAACAGAATCCGCTATTTACCCATTTTGGAGATCTCTGCGAGATCATGCGGGAGTACGATGTCACGTGGAGCCTCGGTGATGGATTGCGGCCCGGCTCGATTGCAGATGCCAGCGATGACGCGCAGTTCGCGGAATTGGGAACGATCGGTGAGCTGGTACAGCGCAGTTGGGACTGCGGAACGCAAGTCATGGTCGAAGGCCCTGGGCACATCCCGATGGATCAGATCGAGATGAATGTGAAGCGCGAGATCGATGTCTGTCAGGGTGCTCCATTTTACGTGTTGGGTCCGCTGGTCACTGATGTGGCACCTGGTTACGACCATATCACCAGCGCCATCGGCGCAGCGCTGGCGGGTTGGAGCGGTGCGGCGATGTTGTGTTATGTCACTCCTAAGGAGCATTTAGGGCTTCCCGACAACGAAGATGTCAAACAGGGTGTCATCGCCTATAAGATCGCTGCTCACGCGGCCGATCTGGCACGACACCGTCCCGGATCGCAAAGTCGTGACGATGCGCTTTCGGCAGCGAGATTTGCGTTTGATTGGAAAGAGCAGTTTCGCCTGTCGTTGGATCCCGAGACGGCTCAGGCGTATCACGATGAGACGCTACCTCAAGATTCTTTTAAGAGCGCGCATTTTTGCAGCATGTGCGGTCCCAAGTACTGTTCAATGAAAATTACCGAAGACATTCGGAAATTAACGGAAGAACAGGGGAACCTGGTGGCGTTGCAGACGGCCGAAGAATCGCCTTCATGAATCGTTTGGCTGTCTGCAGGATCAGAACCGATCGCGCGGCTGTGGATCGGTGTTATGGTGCGGCGTTGGGGTCGGACTCGTATCGTTGCAATCGGCCTGGGTCGATTAGATCAAGCATTCGTTCACGTTGGTCGTTCCAATAGGATCCGGCGTCCCTCGTCGTGGCTTTGCTGCGCTGCCATCACGACTTGCAGTGCCGCGTAGGCGTCATCGAGGTCTTGAGTTTGCCGCACAAGACTGGTTACGGCGCGATGGAATTGGGTCAACAGCTGCTCGCCGACGGGGCGGTCCATTTCCAGCGATTCGAGGTGCCGACCGGCCTCGTCGTACCACACCAACGACGAGGGCAAGTCGACAAAAGCCACGCCGTTTTCGCAGCACACTTGCAATTCCGCTGGGGGCCGGAAGCCGACAGCTTCCGGCCATTGAGGTGACAGGTACTGACCACAACTGATTTGGGCCAGTGGTCCGACACCGCGGTCGTCGTGAGCAGCAAAATCAAGGCTCAGCATGCGATAGTCGTCTTTTCCATCGCTCGATTGCTTTCGATTGGCGCCGATCACTGAAATCGGTTTGCTCCCGACAACCCAGGAGCACCAGTCGACCAACTCGATCAAATCGCGGGTAACCAGCGGATGAGGAAGACCTCTGCGAAGTGCCTTGGGCAGTTCGGGTGTCTTTAACCGGTGGTGGCAGAACAGCAATCGCGGCTGCCCGAGACGCGTCACAATGAGCTCTTTGAGGCGTAGCGTAGCCGGCGCATGGCGACGCGCAAACTCTGCCATAAACGCCACGCCGGAGAGGTCGACTTTTTCTCGTACTTCGATTGCTCGCTCAGGATCGATGTCCAGGGCTGCAGCGCAGTAGATCGCCTTTCCCGCTTCACAAGCGGCGAGAATCGGGAGTGGGCCGTACCAGTCCGGTGCCAGCATCAGGATCGCGTCGATGTCCGAACGAACCGACATGGCGCGGTAGCCATCGATGACCATCGCACCCAGGTCGCGTGCGACTTGTTCTGCGCGCACTGAGACCGGAGTGCAGACCGCTTGAACTTCAAATCGATCAGCCAGCGCAAGCAACGCCGTTCGATAACGGCTTTCCCAGGCACCACCCAGGCCGACAAGGCCTACGCGTAACTTCATGGATTGGGTTGTAATCGCGAAGAGAAGAAGCAGACCGGAGGACTGCGCGGGCGGCCAGCATCGGACGGTCGCTGGCGGACATCGGCCGGGCAGTACGACAAACAACCCTATTATATCGATAGCTTTCGCCGTTCGCGAGTTCGCGAACGGGGGGAATCGGACGGGGAACTTGGGTGGAAAAGTACCTTCGACGAGAGGCCGGTAAGTCACCCTGCAGTCGGGGGTCTTCCGGTCCGCCTCGTTTCCCGGACTGCTAGCACCCTCTGCGCGTCGGCATCGTGTGGTGACGCGGGATTTGTGTCTAACGCGGACGTAGCCGCCACTGCACGGCGCGTCGAAAGCCTCGATCCGACTCGGCCGTGTAAGTGCCCTTGTTGGCAGAGCTTGCCGTTGCTACGCTTTCGCCGCTTAATACGCCCTCGACGCGCGGTAATTGTCGTCCCCCAGTCTTTTCATGAGGGCCGTTGCGATTCTTGTCAGAGGCCCTTCTGAGAGCAGGATGATGCACCAAATCCTGCGTTTGACCAGTTTGTTTGTTGTCTCGCTGCCCCTGTTTGTGGGGTGTCAGGAAGGACGTCCTTTCCTTTCGCATCAGACATTGAGTGGATCGCAGCAGGCGAACTCATCGCAGGTCAGGCAATTAGAGGAGCGCGATCGACGTCTAGGCCAACTCGATCAAGACAATCTAGATTTACAGATGCGGTTAGCGCAGCACCAGCAACGCAACCAGCAGATGGCCGAACAGATCACATTGCTGAGACAGCAGCTCAACGAAACGGCCACATTGGCTCGGCAATGGAAAAAGGCCAAGCAGAACGCCGACAAACAGGTCGATGGGCTGGTTGCGTCGACCCGCGCTCGAGGTGGGGCCACCATACGAGCCAATCGAAATGGCGATCAGCCTCTACAGATGATCACGATTCCTGGGCTGGAGGTCCGGCGGGACAATGATGTCATCCGCATTACGCTACCCACGGATTTGTTGTTTGAATCGGGGACCGCGCAGTTACAGGCGGGTGGTATGGGGTTGTTGGAGCGTGTCTCGGGAGCGATTTCTCAAGCCTTTCCGGACCACCACATCGGTATCGAAGGTCACACGGACAGCGGCCCCCAGTCGCGTGGAGTCAGTCATCATCAATTGGCGGCAGCCCAGGCGCAAACCGTTTTGGAAGAACTTTCCAGGCGTCGCCGATTTCCGACGCAACAAATGATGACGGTGTCGCACGGCGCGAATCATCCTCGCGTTTCCAATGCCACGCCCATGGGTCGCGTGAAGAACCGGCGGATCGAGATTGTCATCTATCCCGACCGGGCTTCATGACGAGTGGACGGGAAAGCTGGCCGGATCCCGGAGAGGACTCTCATTTCGGCGTTTCGTGGGTCGCTTGACGCAATGCTCCCCAGGTGACATACAGAAAACTGGTTCCCAGAAAGGTCCAGACTCCACCGAGGATGCCGAATCCCAAGATGGCGATTGCGAAATCCGCCCAGGTCGCATCGCGCANATNACTGGTGAAGAAAAAGTAAATGGCGAAGATGACGCCTGCCAGAATTCCCGACAGCGTGGCGATTGTCGCAACGACTCCTAACGAGTGGCGCCGGCCCAATCGAGTGATCGGCGCGAAATCGTGTTCAAGGAGCGGTCTCGTGGGATGTCCATCTGGGGGTAGTGGATTGCCGTTTTCATCGACGGGCAGGCTACCGCTGCGCCGCAGTTGTGTCCCCCATGCATTTCCTACTACGTGCGCTGCGACACAGAGCAAACAGAGCATTGACGCGAACCCACCGTATGGTCCGAAATACCGAGTGGCGGCAAAGATGGCACCGAATAGCCCTACAACGAAGAAGAGAAATCCCAATCCAAATTGTGGCGCAGGTAAGCCGCTGCGACGATCATTCGAGACATTAACCATGAGAGACTCGCCCGCGGCTCAGGGCCATCCTGTCTCGAAANAGAGACGCGAAAGACCGACATCGCAACCATTGTACCGTTTCTGCGAGGAGAGGTTCTGCGAGGAGCGGCGTGTTTCTGGGAACGGCTCAGACGACGCCGAATCGGTCAAATTCTTGACGTGGGCTGTGGGCCTAAAACAGCGTGCCATGCATCCGACAATGGCGCCGTAATCTGTTTGCGAATGCGAGTCATGGGATGACGAAACGCGAGNCTCCGGGCGTGGAGACCGATCCACTTTTTCCGTTCATCGGCGACGCGGGGGCCAAATGCCGTGCTTGCGCCATATTGGGAGTCGCCCAAAATGGGAAATCCGCGTGACGAGACTTGTAATCGAATCTGGTGGGTGCGACCCGTTTCCAGTTCGATTTCAAGCCAACTCCATCCCGACGACCGGCGCAGGACGCGAAAATGAAGAACCGCCTCACGGCTTTCAGGGTGTCCTCGGTTCGTGATTTCGGCTTGGGCGACCCCGGGGACCTTTCGCATCCAGTCAGCCCATGTGCCGTGGTCGACGGGAATGCTGCCTTCGACAAGGGCCCAGTATTTCTTGTTTACGGTGCGCCGTTGGAATTGCTCTGCGATGCGCCGCGCTGCGCGCACATGGCGAGCAAACAGCATGNCGCCGGAGACGGGGCGATCGAGTCGGTGTGGAATCCCCAGATAAACTCGCCCCGGGGCGTGATCGCGTTCTTTGAGGAACCGCTTGATACGCTTTTCCAGACTGTCGAATTGTGACGGTGCCTGAGTGGGAATCCCTGCAGGTTTTGCTACAACCAGACACGGTCCTTCTTCATCGAGGATCGTGAAGCCGGGTGATGAATCAGCCAACCGGTTCCCTTTCATCGTCGGCAATGGTAGTAGATTGCCGGTGGCAAGTTTGACCAAACGGGAGAACTCGTGTCGATCGTGGAAAAGTACTTGTCGAGCCGACGGCGAAAACGACGGGCGGTGGGGAGCAACAATCCCTGCAAATACCCAAAGGTAACGAACTGGCCGCTCGACTTGAGTACCGTCATCATCGCGTCTAGATAATCTTCCTGATCTTGATCGCGAAAGACCGCCCACGGCAATCCGCTGATTACCGCATCGACGCGATCGACGTTCTGTGCTGCACAGATAGACTTCACATCCGCCACGCTACCGGTACAAATAGTCGCGCGGGAAAATTGCTTTGTGAGGATCTGCGCAAACTCTGGGTTCAGTTCGATGGCCAGCAAGCGAGTCGACGGCGCGAGTTTCTCGAGGATGTGACCGGTAAACGCACCCGTCCCGGGACCGTACTCCAGCGCGACTTGAACATCGTCCCAGTCAACGCTGTTCACCATGCGAGCGGCCAGCTGAGTCGAACTGGGAAACAGGGCACCCACAGCGCGCGGCNGCGAGAGAAACCCGCGGAAGAACTTGCCGTAGTGCTTTTTCTTCATCGGTTCTTGCCGCCCAAGACGCCCCGCAGAGTGCCGGGACACGCCCGATTACTTTGAATTCGACGAGGTGAATCGTGCTCCGGTCGCGACGTTCCATGTACGGAAGTAACGCATGGCAAGCGAGCGTCGCCAGTCCCATCCGGGGAGCGCTGTTTTCCGAATGCGGTCGAAGCGAGACTCGCAGTCAGTTGCTGATCGAGCGCTGTTGGGTGAATAGGCTGCGGGAGCCGACGAAGTCTACGCCAGCAACCCATTACCGGGCTCGGCAAAGGCCCTGCTGTCGGCAGGATTCATGACTTCTCGAGTGTAGAGCAATTTTGCAGGCCGAGCAATTGTGCCGGCCGCGGGGACGCCATGAATCATCCGATTCCAGGTCGCGCGGCGCTCGTTCGGGCGTTGCGCCCGCATCGTGTAAATACGGTTTTGGGGATCCCTGGGACCCACAATCTGGCGCGGTTGTGTGGCCTTTTGTCGCAGGTTTGGTGTTAGCAAAGGGGCCTGCGAGATCCATTCCAATCCTGTGGCATGCCAGGTTCAGTTAACAGTGATGGTTAGCAGCGTCTCGCGGTGAGGAATTCCAGAGCCCGCCGAAAATAGGGTAGCGGGTAATTGGCCCTCTTCCGCTGAGCGTAGCTATAGGCTGCGTTGACGAGCCGTCGCGAAATTTGACCGCGTTCGACCTCGCGCACGACGCGCTCGATATAAGCCTTGTCCTCACGGCTTCTGGCACGCAAACCAAGTCTCAGTTGATCGCTCAGATTCAGTTTTCTGGCGGACGAGCGATTGTAGACTCCACCGGCGGCTGGGGAGTTAAAGACCCCAGTGAGAGGAAATGCCACGGCGATCAGCAACAGGGTACGGAAGAATGAAGCGCGCATCGGGATACGTCTCCCAAGTGAAGCGGAAAAGTCGTTCGGGAGGGCTTTGCCCAGAGAAGAGCGCTTTGCCCTGAGAAGGGTTCGCCTTGTACTGGATTTGTACGGTTGGAACAAGCTGAATGCGTGACCCGCTGGACGAGACGCCTTTTGCTAGCAGTGCGGTGTCTTCAGCGCGGGCCGGGCGGGTGTGGAGTTCGGATCGCCTGGAAGACTCGATCCGGACTTGATGTCATCGCACACGTTTTGTTCCAAGTCCTGTTGTGAACCATGTTTAAGATAATGATGGTTTGACGCAAGATTGACATTCGAGTACCCGACTCAGTATACTGTGCTGCCNCTNTTGTTGTTTCCCGCTCCGAGNGAGAATTGGACCTGCGGTACCGTTTCTGTACTGTAACNTCTGTACTGTAACGGTTTTTGTTTCTTCCCCACGACCAAAGCCGAGGGACACGATGTTCTGCATTCCCGGACGACCTGCCAAGGACCTTTGTGACCGTCATTTGGGCGCTACCCGCCGTGATATCCTTCGGGTTGGCGGATCATCGATCATGGGGCTGAGCCTCGGACAACTAATGCAGTTGCAGGCTGCCTCGGGCAACGAAGGCAAAGTTGGCGGCCCCGGTTGGAACAAGGCCAAGCGGGTCATCATGGTCTATCTGCAGGGCGGTCCCAGTCATTTGGATCTTTGGGATCCGAAACAGAATTGTCCCGACAACGTCCAGAGTGTCTTTAAGAACATTCCGACGCAACTTCCGGGTGTGCACTTCACCGAGAACCTCTCCAAGCTGGCGAAGGTGAATGACAAATTTACGATGATCCGGTCGATGAGTTACACGCCCGTGGGGCTGTTTAATCACACGGCGGCGATCTACCAGTTACACACTGGATATACGGCCGACAAAGTAAGTCCGTCGGGCCAATTGGAGCCGCCGTCTCCCAAGGACTTCCCTAACTTCGGGTCGAATATTATCCGGATCAAGCCGCCGGAAACGCCGATGCTTCCGTTTGTGATGATGCCCAGGCCGCTCCAAGAGAGTAACGTGGTCAACAAAGCGGGCACGGCCGGATTCTTGGGTCGGGCCTACGATCCCTATTACTTGTTCCCGCCGGGCGATGACCTGGATATGAACAAGATGGACAAGATTAATGTCAATGATCTGAAGTTACGCGATGAAGTATCTCGTTTTCGCCTGGTGCGCCGAGCCCGATTGCGCGACTTGATTAACAAGGGTATTCCCGAGGTCGACAAGGCGGTTGAGAAATATGACCTCAATGAGTACTACAAGTCGGCGCTGACTTTGATCAGCTCGGGCAAAGCGAGAAGTGCGTTTGCCTTAAACAAGGAACCCGATGCGGTGCGAGATCGGTATGGTCGCAATACTTTTGGCCAATGCTGCCTGCTCGCACGACGTTTGGCGGAAGCGGGAACACGTGTGATCGAGGTCATTTGGCCGAAGGTGGCCAATTCAGACCGTCATTCGTGGGACGTCCACACCGGACTTTCCAAACGTATGAAGAACGAAAATAGCCCGATGCTCGACGCGGGCCTTTCCTCCCTGATCGACGATCTCGATCAAAGGGGCATGTTAGATGAGACGTTAGTGGTTTGCTTAGGTGAGTTTGGCCGGAGTCCACAGCGTGGTGTCAGTACCTCTGGAAACAGTAACACCGATGATGGGCGCGACCATTGGCCCTACTGCTACACCGCGGTGGTCGCAGGCGCCGGGATTAAGCGTGGTTACGTGCACGGCGAGTCCGATCAGACTGCGTCGGCACCTAAAACCGATCCGGTACACCCCATCGAGTTGCTGGCGACGATTTACCATGCTACGGGAATTAACCCCAAGAGCATCGTTTTGAATCATCTGAAACAGCCACGCGAGTTGGTCAAGGCAGACGCGCTGACCCATCTTTTTGCTTAGGCGAAAGTCGTTTTCCCGCTGCGTTTTCAACGGTCGCGCTTTGGCGCGGCCGTTTTTTTGTCTTCCACCTGCTGCTTTCCCCGTCGGGGCGGCGTATCCAAGCGATTGACACCTGCGGCAGGGTGTTTAAGATAAATTGATAGTCAGTCTCAATTAAGGCTTGGTCTATTTTGGGTAGAGACAGATGCCACAGGAAACGATTGTCACCACGCTGTCCGGTCAAACCGAGGAGGACCGATTGGTGGTTGTGCTCTGCCAGTATGCGGCGGGTGCCAATGCACTCGAATTGCGGCAACAGTCTTGGGGTGACGGCGTCGGTTGGTTTACCCAAAGTACGGTCGAGATGAGCCCTCGGCAGGTCGCCAACTTGCGCAATGCGCTTGGTGGGTCGCCGGGGCAGCCGCCGTTGCCCGCTCAGTTCCGGAGGGTGTCAGAAGGACACTGGCAACCTCGCGTGAGTCACGCGGATTCGGCCTAGTAGCCCTTTGACCGGCGTGCCGCCGATCAACCGGCCTTGGCGGCAGGGATGGTCTCCGTGGCCATCTGGTGATGTTCACGGAGGAGTTTGCTGATGTCATCGACCCCCTGCTGTTCTTGCTTGAGGATGTCTTCCAGCAGGATCACCAAGGCCCGATCTTCGGGGCTTTCTTCGGCGATCTGAATCGCCCGCACGTAGTGGCTAACGGCGACAGACTCGAAGTCGAGCGAGAACTCCAACATCTCGGTGATCTCATTCGATTGCTTAATTGCGTTGCGCTCAACGGTCGGGACACCTCCTAAAGCAACGATTTTCTCTCCGATTTGTTGCGCGTGAACAAGACATTCCTGGGTGCTGCCCCAGAACATTTGTGTGTAGACTTCGCGCCATAAACCGGAAACGACGAAACTGGCTTGCGCATACTGGGCCAATCCCGTCCACTCGTGCCGAAGGATTTCGTTGAGTTGGTTGATCATATTCGAAGACTTCATCGGTTTCCTCGGTCGTTGCAGAGTGTACTGTGGTGACTCGGGTGTACTGTGGTGACTGCGGGCCAGCCAAAACGGGGCGTGTGCTGCGGATCATAGCGTCTGGCGATCCTAAGTCTAGGCCGAAGTTCGGTCGTTTCTGGGGTCTCGTTGGGTGGGTCGCAGTGGCGACACCGGGGATTCGCTACTGAGACGCGAACACCCGGCTTCTCAAGCGCGCGGCTTGATGCGCAGGAAACGTCGCCCGATGTGCCGCTGCCGACGTGTTGGCGAGTCCTCGGAACTGTCGGTGAGTCGCCCGCTGAATCAACCGAACAAGCTCCTTTGCTCGTCACCGTCGGCCAACTCTGATTCGGGAGCTGGCAATTGGAGATGTTCGTATGTTTTCGCCGTTGCCATGCGACCGCGTGGAGAACGAACTACGAATCCATTGCGAAGCAGGAATGGTTCTACCTCGTCTTCGAGCGTGTCCTTGGACGTATTCATTGTGTGCGCCAGGGCCTCGATCCCGACCGGACCGCCTTCGAACACATGTATTATTGTCTTCAGGTAGTCACGGTCGAGCGGGTCCATTCCTGTGACATCGATTCCGAGCATTGCTAACGCCGCGTTGGTGACATCCTGCGTGACGATTCCGTCCGCCTTGGTTTGCGCGTAGTCTCGCACCCAGCGCAATCGGTTGTTGGCAATCCGCGGCGTTCCTCGACTGCGGCGGGCAATTTCGTCGGCCGCATGTTCCAAGATCTCGACTTTCAATTGGGACGCAGTGCGCAAGACGATTTCGGTTAACTCCGATTCGCTGTAAAAACCGAGGTGTTCGCGAATCAGGAAGCGGTCTCGCAGCGGCCCACTCAGCATTCCTGAACGAGTGGTTGCGCCGATAAGCGTAAAGGGTTTGATCCACAGGTTGTGGGTACGAGCGTTGATCCCCTCGCCCAAGATGATATCGACGCGAAAATCCTCCATGGCGGTATAGAGATACTCTTCGACGATCTTAGGAATGCGGTGGATTTCGTCGATAAAGAGAACGGAATGCTCATCAGCGTTTGTCAAATACGGAACCAGATCACGTGGCGCTTTTAGAATGGCACCACTGGTCATTTGCAGACCGACGTCCATTTCGCGGGGAATGCAGGTGGCAAAGGTTGTCTTTCCTAATCCTGGAGGACCGTCCAACAAGACGTGTCCCAATGCATCACCACGTTCGCGGGCGGCATCGATTGCTATTCGCAACCGGGCGATCACCTGCTGTTGACCGACCATTTCGTCGATTCGCTTAGGGCGCAAATCGCGTTCGGGATCTTCACCCGGTCCACTGCCTCCGTCGATGACTGTTTCGCGGGCCATAGTACTGGATCAGACAACGAGTGCGACGTGGCCGAGTCCCAGTGGAAGCTGGCTCGCCACGGTCGGCTGTTGATAACCGTTGGATTACTGTGGAGCCGTGTAATGCGCCAGCATTGTCGAGTCGCGGCTCGAACCCAATTCACTCATCGTTCTTCGGCGCTCCTATATACAGCTTGTAACAGGCTGTCGACGTCCTTGAAAGACGTTTCCTTGGTCAGAACCGTGTCGAGTAATCTGCGGGAGTCAGTGTCGGAATGTCCCAAATGTACGAGAATGTGAAAGACCTCTTCCACCAAGTCTTGTTCAACATCAGCACCGTGCGCTGCCTGTTGAACGTCTACCAGCAGCGCGAATTTTGCCATCTTGCGTCGTAATTTGGCGATGATTCGTTCGGCCGTGGCTGGACCAACACCCGGAAGTGCAGACAGGCCCTTCGCGTCCTGGTTGCCGATCGCTGAGGCGACTTCGCGCACCGGGCGGACCATGGCGCGCAGCGCCTTGCGCACACCGACACCGTCTACCGAGCAGAACAGCTCGAAGAACTCGCGTTCAACGTCGCTGATGAACCCCACCAGGCGGGGTGTCAATCGACCCTGTGTGGGATTTCCCTCTAAATAGTGAACTGTGTGCAGACCGATTTCCTGTCCTACTTCCGACTGCAGCTCTCGGCGCGCAAANTCCGGGATGAGAATCTCGTANTCGAAGCTGCCGCACGACAGGACTGCTGTCGCGTCGCCCACACGGAGGAGTTTTCCAGTAATTCTGGTAATCACGATGTGATACCCGTATTGGTTGAGNCTTGAGCGTTGGATCGTTATTTCGTACCGGCCATTTAAGGGCCGTCGAACAGCGGAATCAGAATACGACAGACGGTTCGTTGTTTTGAAACAACCTAGTGAGTTGCACGGCCGAGTGACTCCGCAATGGCCTGTTGACGGTTACGATTCCCTTTATCCAGAAACGCGTGACAAAGTGCAATCGCAAGGGCATCCGCAACGTCGGGCGGTTCCGGTGTTTTGGACAACGCGAACTCCTGACAGACGGCCATCTGTACCTGAGTCTTCGGGGCGCGGCCATTTCCAGTGAGGAGTTTCTTGACCTGCGTCGCTGCGTAGTGATAGACGGGAATCGCCGCTTGCGCGGCTGCCAAACAGATGACGCCCCTGGCGTGGCCCATAACGATGGCGGTGCGAGGCCGTTGATAATGGCTGTAGAGCTCTTCGACGGCAATTGCCGTTGGCCGGAACGACGCGATAGCGTCGGTGATCCCCTCGTGCAACGCGAGTAGACGTGTTTCTAGAGAACCGCGTCCACCCCGGACGACACCCGCTTCGATCAGACTCGGTGAACTGTGCGTGAGCTCTAATACTCCATAACCGGTGACACCAATTCCCGGATCGATTCCCAGTATCCTCACGGGACTCGGTGCTGGTTCGTCTCTCATCGCGGCCTTCCTTGCCATTTCTTTCGGGAACTTATTTCCTCTATTCCGGGCGTTCGAGAAATGACGGCAAAGCCGTCATTGGGTTCGCCATTCTGTGCTTCCTTGACGGTCTTCCAGAATGATGCCAATGTCACCTAGAGAATCGCGAATCTGATCGGCGGTGTCAAAATTCTTGTTTGTTCGCGCTTCACTCCGCAGGTTGATGAGTAAGTTCACCAGCGCGTTGGTCGCCTCTTGATCTGATTCACCGACAGCACGGACAGGCGGCGTAACAAATAATCCCAGCAGATGCGCCAGTTCGCGAAGCGTCTCGACGCCTTGACAGAACGCCTCTAGCGGTTCGTCGGCAGGTTGCTTGTCTTCCAATCGGTTTTCATCAGCAAATTTGTTGAGCGCTGTGAGCAATTGGAATAGATCGCTCATCGCGGCTCCGGTGTTAAAATCGTCGTCCATTTTCCGCAGGAATTCACTTTTTAGCTCGCAAACGTTTTCCCGTAGCTCGGAATCACCGGTGTACGAACCATCGTGGTCGCGAAGGCGTTGAGATGCGTTGGAGCTGTGATTCGGATCGAGATAGAATGACTGGCCAGTCACGCGTTGATATCGTTCGAAAAACAGATAGAACTTTTCGAGCGCTCCCCCCGCCTCGGCGACGCGATCTTCACTGAAAACGATCGTACTGCGGTAGTGGGTGCGGAGTAAGAAAAACCGAATACGTTCCCCACCCTGACGATCGATCAATCCACGCAGGCCACCGGCTCCTTTGGAACGGCTCATTTTCTCGGTGGCGGTGTGTTCCAGCCCGTCCGCCGTATTTTCTTCCGCGGTGGCTCGCCCACCCACCTTTCCCGCCTCTCCGGAACGCAGGAGGCCATTGTGCATCCAGTAGCGGGCCATCGGTACGTCGTGACAACATTCGCTCTGCGCGACTTCGTTCTCATGGTGGGGAAAGATCAGATCTAAGCCACCTCCATGGATGTCGAAGCTGTTGCCTAGGACCTTGTGCGACATGGCCGAGCACTCGATGTGCCAACCTGGACGCCCGGGACCCCACGGGCTTTGCCAGGCAGGTTCACTCGGTTTCGCCTCTTTCCAGAGCGCAAAATCTCCGGGAGCGCGTTTCTTGGAGGCCGCTTCCCCTCCCATGCCGGCTTGCTCTTCTGGGCGGCGATTGCTCAGTTTCCCGTACTCACTATCTTTGCGGACATCAAAAAACACGTCTCCTGCGGATTCGTATGCGTAATCCTTCTCGATCAGGCGCTGAATGAACTCGATGATCTCCTTAATGTGCTCAGTCGCCTTGGGCATATGCGTGATCTGGTCTACCCCGAGCGCCATCAGGTTGGCGCAGTAGTCCATCGTCATTTCGGTCGCAACTTGTGACATCGGAATTCCGCGCTGCTGCGACTGCGCAATCAATTTGTCGTCGACATCCGTAATGTTGACGACCCAAGTAACCTCAAAGCGATTGTATGCGAGATATCGTTTGATGGTGTCAAAAATGACGGGTCCGACCATATGGCCAATGTGTGATTCTTTGTAGACCGTTGGACCGCATAGGTAGATACCGACTTTACCCGGCGCGATCGTCTGGAACTCCTCCTTGGTACGCGTCAGTGTGTTGTATACACGAATAGACATTAGGATCTCGAATTACGGCGGGTCGTTCCAAGACTCACAGCTCGTGGCCCTGTCCGACGTTGGACGGGTTGCCAGTTGTACCGGATCGCGATGACAGCGGCAGCGTCTCTCCGATACGGGCGGCGGTTGTCGTCGATTACTGCGCCGGGATCTGTCATTCGACCTTTATCCAATTTGATCGGCTTGCTGCAAGAGGACGATACACTGCGCGGCGATCGCTTCTTCGCGTCCGACTGGGCCGACGTGCTCCCCTGTTTTTGCTTTCAATCCTATTTGCCCGATGTCGATCTCAAGTAGCCGAGCCATCTGCTCGCGGATTTTCAGTTTGTGCGGGGTCAACTTTGGTTGTTGAGCGAAGAGCGTGCAGTCTAGATTGACAATCGAGTAACCGCGCTGTCTGACTGCACTCCATACTTCTTGCAACATCTCGGCCGAACAGCGCCCTCGGTTCCGTTCGTCGTTGTCGGGAAACCACTCGCCGATGTCACCCACCGCCGCGGCACCCAGAAGGGCGTCGATGATTGCATGCAACAACACGTCGGCATCACTGTGTCCTACCAGGTGCCGATTGTGCGGCACCGAAATCCCACCCAACGTCAAGGGCCCGCCTGCGGCNAGCCGGTGGGTATCGTGTCCAANCCCAACGCGAAACACGAACGTCGTCAATCTCTTGAAGAGGTGATCAAGAGCCTCGGGAAGGTAGGAAGTACTTGCGAAAAAGACTTAGTCTGGGAGCAGCGCGCTGGCGGGGATTATAGCCAAAGTACCCGCTTCCAACAATGCGACCCATGGGCGTCCGGTTCGACGGTTGAATGAACTCGCCGCTGAGTCGACACGGTGCGAGGGGCTGTTGAATCTGCAAATCCACTTCGCGGGTTTGGGGAGTGCGGATCGAGAAACGAGCCAGTTCTTGACGTCGCCCACACCACCGTGCAGCGCCGGAGAATCGCACCGGCGGCCGATTGTCGCCCGTGTCATTTGCATCAGGTCGGTGTCTGGCGATTCTCTNTCCAGACGTGACGTGACCGGCGATCGTTGCCGGGTTCTGGTCGGCCCGGCACCGCTCACAGCCGTATTGCGCGCTCACGGCAGCACGCTAGGCGAACACCTCGGTCACAGCACTTCCCCCGTCGACGATCTTGATCGGTCGTCCAATCCCACTCAGATTCTCATGCTCGGGATCGATATCCAANGCCCGGCAAAACGTTTGGAACAGGTCTGGGACCGTAATCGGACGATCTGACACGGCGGTGCCACCCGCGTTGGTGCGGCCGATCACTTGACCGCCGCGGATGCCGGCACCCGACAGGGCCACATTAAAAGCGCGCGGGAAGTGGTCGCGCCCACCCCGTGGGTTAATTCGGGGCGTGCGACCAAATTCGCCCATCCAAATGATCAGTGTTTTTTCAAGCACGCCCCGTTGCTTCAAATCTCGGAGCAGTTGTGAGTAGGGTTGGTCGATTTGTTGGCAAAGCGTTTGAGTACGAGAAAAATTGTCCAGGTGCGTATCCCAATTTCCGGCCACGACCTCGACAAACGTGACCCCTGCTTCCAGAAGTCGTCTTGCCAACAAACAGCCCTTCCCAAACGCCGAACTCCCGTATGCCGTGTGCATCGACTCAGGTTCTCGGCTGATGTCGAAGGCTTCCATGCTGGGACTGAGCACCATCCGAGATGCCTTGCGGTACAGCTTGGCCTGGTTATTCACTTCCTGCCGGGAGCCTCGTTTGGCAAATTGATTTTCGAGTCGGGTTCGTAATTTGAGCCGGCGGCGATAACGACTGTCGGTCGTCGTCACCGTGGTATTTTCGGGCATCCGGCTTGCGTCACTCATCACAAAAGGATCGTATGCCACGCCCAGCAGGCCGCCCCCTCCACCTCCACGACCTCCTCGACCGATTTTCACGAAATTGGGAAGTTCGTCCGCGCTGTCACCCAACTGATGCGCCGCGTGGGCACCGAATGTTGGGAATTGCACGCTGGCAGTCGGCAGGTATCCCGTGTGCAACAAGCTCTGCGCACGGGGATGGCTGCCCTCCTTGCTGTTCATGGATCGAAGCAGGCAGACATCTTCCATGACACGTGCCATTTGCGGTAGGTGCTGTGAGATTTCGATTCCGGGTACCTGCGTGGCAATGGCCTTGGTTTCACCACCGTTGGGATGGTCAGGTTTCGGAGAGAATGTCTCAAACTGACTGGGTCCGCCTTGCATCCAGAGCAGCACACAGGATTTTCCGCGACGTTTGAGTTGTTCGGCACCTTGCGCCAAGAGCGTGGGGAAACTCGCCATGCCCAGCCCGGTTGCCAGTCGCAGCATTCCGCGACGGTGGATTGTCACGTCGGTTTGCCAATAACCTGGATTTCCCATTGTTGCTCCCGTTTGTACCGCGTGTCACCGCAGCGTACCGTAGGTCCTGCGGGCGGAGTCTGGCGATTGCGGCCGATCTAGTTCCGGTGCAGAAATTCGGTTGAGTTGATAAGCGACCAAAGTATATCTTCAAAGGCCTCTTCCCGAGAGCTGATCTCCTGCAGGTAATCGAGGCAGATTTGTTCTTCTGTCTCTGTTGGTTGGCGGGCGAGTGTCCGCAAGTAAAGTCTCGAGATCAGGCGGCGGTTGTCTTTGACTTGTCGCAGCAGTCGCCCCAGTTGGGTTCCCGGTCGAGCCTGGACCGAAGTGCTGACGATTCGTGAGTTCATCATCAGCAGAGTTTGCTGCACCGACCCGGAAATCGAGTCGCGCCGCGAACTCGGGTCGTATCCAAATGTCGCGTTGAATAGCCTTCGCACTCCACCTTGCGGGCGACGTCTGCTTGACTGCAAACGCGGCCGTATGGCGAGTGCAGAAGTCAGAGTGTTATATATCGTGTCGGCGCGAAGGCGCTGCGGGCGATTTGCCAGGAATGGGGTCTCTTCCGATTCGGGTCGACTGCGGCTTTCCCGTTGGTAGGCTGAGGTACTCATGATGGTTCGAAACAGCCACTTCAAGTCGTGGTCATTGGTCTGGAAGGCGGCTACCAGGTAGTGCATTGTTTGGGGCGCGACGCAATCGCGATCGGGACCCAGATCGTCGACCGGTTCGTAGAAACCTGCGCCGACTAATTCCGACCACAGCCGATTGACCACAGCGGCGGCAAACCAGGGATTGTCGGGCGAGGTCATCCAACGGCCCAGCTGCTGTCGACGGACCGCGTCGTCTACACCGAGCGGTAGGCGTTTTCCGTTCACGAAAAAAACCGGGCGCGTCGTGGTCCCGGGTTGCGTGGGATGTTCGAGGTCGGGCATGAGGTGTTCGGCGGTTCCCACGTATCGGTTGTTATTCATCCGGCGGCGGCGGCGGGGGAAGGAATCTCGCCCCTCGACCAGGAACGTGCGTTCGTTACCGTTTCGCTGGGGGCGAATTGCAACACGCGGGAAGAACGCTGCCAGCTGATGGAATTGCTGCCGTTTCCAGCGATCGCTGGGGTGGTCGTGACATTGAGCACATTGAATTTGGATTCCCATGAAAATCCGGGACAGCTCGGCAACCGTTTCCTCCGGTCGCCCTCCGTGCGCCATGATCAAACCGGTAGCACCATTCTCACGTACGTCTCCATTGGCGGTGATAAAAGCGCGGGCAATCGCGTCCCAGGGTGTGTTACGATTGATTTCCACTCGGAGGAAGTCGGAAAGTGCCTGCGAACTGCGTACTGCGCGCGGTTCGGTACGGCGATAGAGAATGACGTCTCGCCAGTACCTGCCCCAGTGCAAGCCGAATTCCGGATCATCGAGCAACGCGTCCAGGAGTTTCTCACGTTTGTTCGGAGCATCGTCCAGGAGAAATGCGAGGAGGTCTTCTTCGGACGGTAGTTCACCCACTAGGTCTAGGAACGCGCGCCGTAGGAACGTCGCATCGTCGGCGCGCAGCGCCAGTGTACCGATCGGCGTTCCGAGAAGTTCCGCGCGAAGGCGCTGATCGACTTGCTCAGCCACTTCATTCGATTGGGGACCAGCCGACTCATTTTCGGCAGCGAGTAGCAGGCTTGTGAGGAGGAACGTAATCGAACACAACATGGCGATTCTCCTAGCGAACCGGGGACCGCGCCGGTCGACTCAACGCGTTTGCCACATGCGCGAAGATCGAACGGTGTAGTCCGATGTGGATCGCTTTCGGCTCCAGGGGTGGAAAATCAGGAGATACTTCCACAGACAAAAAGCCACTCGATAAGACCGGCGTCCCGTGGCTCGGTTTTTCGCCGTCGGAGACGGCTACAGGTGAAACACGGCTTGACCCATTGAGGTGAATTATCCGGTGTCGGGGCCACACTTACAAACCCGCGCAGTGGTCCAGGGTGTCGTCGGATCATACGAAAAATCGGGATCTGGTCGACGCGCTTCCACCTTTTCGTTGAAAAACAAGGCTGATCGTAGAATTCGAAGTGACGGGAAGGCGAGTCAGGACTCAGTACCCAGTCGCGTCTTCCCGTTTCTGCGCCAACCGGGGAGCAATTCCGTGACGACCACGGCTGCCGCAATACGGTCTTCCAGGTTGGGTCTGAACATGGTTAACAGGAACAACGGCAAATACCATTCAAGGTAGACGCCGCCGTTGTTCCCATGCCAGAACTGGGTTGCCAACATGATTGCCCCAGAACAACTGAGTAACGTACCCATGTTCTTTTGAGCCGGCCAGAGTGCGAACGTGATGCTCAGCGCAGCGAATGCGAACAACACAGGCAAGCGGTAGATCGGATCCCATCCCAAGTCCCAGATCCCGCTGAGCCCCTCCATGCGGGGCCGCATGATCCCGTACATCTGCTGCAGCATTTCTAAAAACGGCCGGTCGCCGCTGGTCATCCATCCTGCGACCAGCGCCATGCCGCTGGACGCCAAAATGGTACCGGTCAAGAACCCTTTCCAGCCCCCCCGCCAATAGAAACTCACCCACAATGGAAGTAGGAACAGGGGATAGTAAATGGTCCCGATCGCCGTACCGACCAGCACACCACTCACGATGGGATAGCGGTAACAGACAATTGCCCACACGAGCAATGCCGCGGGTAGCACGTGCGTGAGTTGCCCGGGCGTAAGTGCGGCAGAGGGCAACATCAAGTAAATGGTGGCGGGCCCCAATCCCATTTTCAGGTTGTTGAAGTGCCAGTGCCCGACACTGATGATGCCCAATACGATCGCCAATTGTGCAAGCACGGCAACCGTTTTGGTGAGTCGGGGATTTGCCGCGGGGAGCGGGACACCGCTGGGCAGCGTCTTTTCCGGAAGCGACGTGAACCCGGACAACTCTTGCAGCACAGGATTTCCCGGTGGTCCGGGCAGTCCGGACTTTGTCCAAGATTGAATCGGACTACTGCTCATCACGTTGGCGACTAGAAACACAAACAGCGAGCAACCGATGAAGACCAGTCCGCCGCTCGTTAGGTTGGGTTCCAGCAGCGGTCGGCGAATCATCTGTGGATCCACCATCAGACGAACCACCAACAGACTCCCCATGACAAACAGCCAAATGTATCCGGCCTTTTCAGCCCATAGAGTCTCGCTACCGAGTTCCTGTTGTCCGGCCGGGACGGAGGCGTCGGTTTCGAGGTTGTCGGCACCGTCGGCGCCCGGTGGATCGATGCTGTTGAGGTTGGCAATGTCTGGGGTCGGCTCAGATTCCGGTTCCTCACTCGTAGTTTGTAAGTCCGCGCCGCTGCCAGAATCTCCATTCTCTGGAAGGGTGGCAGCCGGTAGACGGTGTAACAGAAGGGTCTTCTCACGGTAGCCCACTTGGACCAGTAACAGCCCTGGTGCGAGTAGAATCAGGAACACCAGGTCCAGGTTACGGACACTCCAAAACCGGTTGAACTTGAAGAACAAACCGATCAACAACAGTGACGACAGGTAACCCCATGTCGTCAAGTGTATGCGGTGGTAGTCAACCAGGATCTCACTCATAACGGTGGGCCGCCTGTGAGCGGGATAGAAAATTCACATCACCGGCGTTCGAGTCGCGCAGTTCACCGACAGCAATGCTTCTCTACAGCTCACCTACTTGCCTAGAGAATACGCGTACCACGCGCATTTGCAAGATCGATTTACCGCACGGCTACTTTCCCGGGCGTCAATCGAGAGAACTGCTTGCTTCGCGCTATCGGGACGACTAAATTCAACTCGTATTCTTGGATCAATCCATGGTCAGGTCAGACCATCTTTGCTTGAAGGAGGGAATTATGCTGCGTCGCCCCAGAAAGCCCCGAGTGTTTTTCCTGGTAATGGGACTGAGTGTTCTATTGTCGGCCCAGGGGATCGGTCAGGAGAAGATCACCAAATACCTGCGGTTTCGCGTCGGAAGAACCGCGGCTTATGGCATTCTCGAAGGAGATGTTGTTCGCCAGTTGAAGGGCAATCTGTTTGGCAAATGGCAGCCGACCGATCAGACCTATCCGCTGAAAGAGGTCCGAATTCTGGTGCCCAGTCCACGACCCAGCAAGGTGATTGCGTTGGCGGGCAATTACAAAGATCACCTGGGGGACAAGGAGCCGCCCAAGACGCCGGAACCTTTCTTCAAATTGCCCTCCTGTCTGCTACGGCACGGTGGCAGGATCATCCAGCCGAAGGATCACGCCCCGGTTCATTATGAGGCGGAGTTGGTGGTGGTGATCGGCAAGCGGGCCAAGAAGGTTTCGCCCGAGCAAGCGCTTGATTTTGTCCTGGGGATCACCTGTGGCAATGACATCAGTGCCCGCGACTGGCAGTCCAATGACGTTCAGTGGTGGCGTGCCAAGGGATCCGACACGTTTGGTCCGGTCGGCCCCTACATTGTTTCCGGGCTGGACTACAACAATCTCACCATGGAATTACGGGTCAATGGCGAGGTGCGTCAGAAGACCAACACCAAGAACCAGATTCACAATCTGGCCCAGACGATCAGCTTCATCAGCAATCGCGTTACGCTGAATCCAGGGGACCTGATTTTTACGGGAACGCCCGGCATGACGAAAGGGATGGAAATCGGTGACACGGTTGAAGTCGAGATCGAGGGCGTGGGAATTCTAAGGAACAAACTGGTGGCAGAAAAATAGCCGACCGGGGTGGTGCCCCGATCGGCTATTGTGGCTCTGGTCTGGTGGCTCGGCTGCTACTGAGTTGGCAGCGGATACCGACCGGCTGGTGCCGTGCCCCCGACCGGTCGATCGGTCGGGCGGCTTGGTGCCTGGTATTGGGGCGCCTGGTACTGGGGCGCCTGGTACTGGGGCGCCTGGTACTGGGGTGCCCCCTGGGGTTGATAGGCGGCCGTCGGCACACCCGCTGGTGGGCTCGGTTGATAGGTGCCTACCGGCGCGCCCGTTTGGTGTTGGGGTGTCTGGGCCCCTGCCGCCGCGCCCGGCTGAGCATAGGGCTGGTTGGTCGCACCCGGGGGTGGCGTTTGGCCCCTGGCGGGCGCGGCCGCCGGTGGCCCCGATCCGGTCAGTTGCCAGAACGACTCTGGCACCGCCGGCAGATTGCCGGCGGTCGGGGCGCCTGCTGTGCCACCGGCCTGCAGATCGTTGAGGATCTCCGGGATCGACCTCTCGATCCAGCGCCCCCGTTCGTCAATTTGCATGATGCCGATGTCGCGGACCAGTTCCATGCGGGCCTGGTAGTAATTGAGCCAGACGCTCATGAAGTTGTTCTGCGCGGCGCTCAAGTCACCCAGTGCCTGCAGGAGATTCTGCACGGCGGTTGGACCAAATGTTGGTGGGGGTGCTCCAGGAACCGGAACGGGTAGGGGAGCACTCAATTCCGATTGGGTAAAGTCGACCCGCCGAATCGCGATCACCACGGCCTGCCGCTGAATCTCCAGGTTCTGCTGCAGTTGTTGCAGGTTCCGAATGTTTTGTCGCATCCCCTGGCGGAGGTCGTCTTCAAAGTTGATCCACTGCCGGAGTGATTGTGCGTAGGTAATCAGCTGTTGACGGTAGTTGTTCCGTTCGATGAGCCGCGTCAGGGGCGCATCGATGGACATCCCGACGTTCATGTTGCCCTCTGCTCCCCGGAAATCGACCGGGTTGTCGGGCGTTGTCCCGAGGCTGCCATTCAGGCTGATGCTCAGCGCCGATTGCAGTTGGTTGGCGTTGAATTCGATCAGCCGCCAGGCGTCGACCATTCCAGCTTTGGCGTTCATGTAGTCAAGTCGATACGTACGAGCCGTCTCGTACGCGGTTTGGGCGTCGATCGTCACCGGTTCCAGAGTAACCGATTCCAGCCGTGCTCGGGCCTGGATCAGGCTGAGCGATTGCACGAGGTTGCCGATCGCTCGGCTCCAGCCGACCAACATTCGCAGAGTGGCCGCGCTTGTTTCAGCCGTTAGCCCGTCTCGCAGTTGTTGTAACTGGGTTTCCAGCTCCATCAACTGCGGCGCGTACTTGGTGAATTCTTCTGCCACCTGCTGACGGTCGGTGTTAAATTCCTGCTGCTTCGCTTCGCTCATCAGCTGAGTGCGAAGTCCGACGACCGATTCCATTTTGCCCAGGTCGTTTTGGGTGTCCTGGAGCAGTTGCTGAGTTCTTGTCACGATCTCGTTGGATTCATCGAAGAAGGGACCGAGGGCGGCCGTTTCAGGCGCGGCCGGCAAGCTACCCATGCGGCCCTGAAAGTCGGCCAGGTCATCCTGGATCCGCGTCACCTTTCGATCGATCAACTCAAACTGACTGACAAAGGAATCATCGAGCTGGACCGGAAGTTCGGGGGGCAACCCCAACGACTGGTTGTAGTTTTCGATTTGACCCGTGAAGGCCGTGGTGGTTTGCAGCAGGTTAGCGGTAAGCGTCTGATACGACTGCCGGAAGTTGTCAACCTGGACCAGGTCGATCAAACCGGCTTCCAGGTTCGCTTCCAACAGCGTGAGGGTCCGGCCCTGCAGGCTGGCACTGTATTGGTCATTGCGGATCTGCTGCACGCGCTGTAGCAGTCCGACAAAACCTCCGACCGTCCCGGCACCACCGCCGGCGGCTCC
>PADE01000129.1 GCA_002702965.1 Planctomycetaceae bacterium | reverse complement strand
TCAAATTCCAGGGATCACTCTCCAGCCAGGCGGCCATCCCGACCTGGACCATGGAGTCGTACTTGGACGGCATGCTGCTCAAACTGCGCCAGGCGCGAATGGCTGTCCGCGCCGACTCGTACCGTTTCCGATCACCGGGAAATCCGCTGGCGGTAAACCGTGTTTTGGGCGCCTGGCCGTAATAGAACGTATTCTCATACGCGTTGATCAAGACCCCCGGTTTCACCAGGCCCTCCAGCATCCCGTTGAGGAAATCCTTGACACCGGCCAGGATTGCCGCCTGGTCCAGGTCGTTCGACCAGGCAAACGTGATCATGACCCGGATCCCCGGGAATTCCTGCTGAACCGCTTCCATCCACTCGCGACCTAGTTTGCGTCGCAGCTCCGGCGTCCCCTGCTTCAACGGCGAATAACCGTACTGTTCGGTATCAAACAACAGCCCCTTGAGCTTCCCCATCCGACAGATCCGAGCAGCCATCGCGGCGTTGTGTTTCACCGTATCCCAGTCCTGCCGGCGCGTGATGTCAACCGGCCAGGCACCACCACCGTCGCGAAACTGATACCACAGAAAATTGTCGGTCAGCGTTCCCCACTGGACGCGGCCCAGATCCGCAATCGCCGCGTCGACCGCCGTGGCGGAAATTTTCTTGGTACTCCAGGCGAGCGAATCCAAAAAGGGCTCCTGGTTGGCGGGGGGGTCGGCCGGATCGTGCTTGAGTCCCTGCTCACGGCACCAGACAGGATCGAGCAGGGCCCTCAGCGCAATCCCGTCAAAGGGGTGCGCCGTGGTAAACTCTGGCCGCTCTGCCAGCAATCGCGTATGGACCGCACTGGGGCTACTCCAGAGCGTGTAGATCCCCGCGTCGATCAGCTTCTTGGACCGCAGCTCGCTCGGCCGCGGCCATTCCTGCGGCGCGGCGGACTGGGCACTGACCAGACACAGCAACAGCGATATCCGAACCGCGTATTCCATCGTGGCAAACCCCGTAAAAGACGCCTGGGCAAACCTCCCGATCGTAAACGTTTCACCCGGCGGTGTCAGGTACCGGCGCGATTCGCCGCGGCCACACCGAGAGCGCCGTCGGCCCGCGCAACAGGTGGCAGGATCTCGCTCCAGGCGGCAATCAAACGTTCGACTTCCGCCTCTCCGGTCACCAGCGAAAGCGCGTTCATCACCAGGTTGTGGTTGAGGAAAAGACCTCGCTGCAAACAGTGCCGGACCGCGTCTCGCACCGGTGTCGAGTCGGCCTCCGCCGCCGACCGGTAATCAGCGAGCGGGCCCGCTGCAAAGTAAATGCTGAACAGCGACCCCTGACCGACGATCTGCGCCTGCTGGGGAACCCTTTGGAAGCACTTCTCCAGCCCACTGCGCAGGTGCCGACCCAGCTCGTTCAGCTGGTGGAAGGCCGCATCGTCTAGCTGCTCCAGTGTGGCCAGACCCGCGACCATCGTGACCGGATGCGCGCTGAATGTGCCGCTCTGACCCAACCCGGTCGGTGGTCCCGAATTGTCGAATAAGTCCATGATGTCGGACCGGCCGCCCACCCCCCCTACCGGGAATCCACCGCCGATGATCTTCCCGAGGGTGGTCAGGTCGGGCGTGACCTGACAGAGTTCCTGGTAACCACCCCGCCCGACCCGAAAACTGACAATTTCATCAAAGACCAGCAGCATCTGGTGTTGTCGCGTCATGCGCCGCAGAAACTGGGCAAAGGCGGGGCGGGTCTGGTACATCCCGACTTTGGGATCGAACAGCACGCATGCCAACTCGTCACGATGTTGTATCAACAGTCGCTCGACCGCCTGTTCATCGTCGTACGGCAACACGACGACTTCCGCGGCGGCCTGAGGCGCCATCCCGCCCGTGGAGGGGACCGGACGGGGCGCGCTGGCAGGACCTGCGCGATCGACAGGTGGGGCCACACTGATTTCGACCGCGTCGTGACTGCCGTGATAACCGCCTTCAAACTTGGCGATCTTCGGCCGATCGGTGAACGCGCGGGCCAGCCGAACCGCGTGGAGTGTGGCCTCGGTTCCAGAATTGCAGAATCGGATCTTGTCGATCGAATCGATGCGACGGCACAGCTCCTCGGCCAGCGCCGCTTCGACGCCCATCGGACCCCCGACCGCGATTCCGCGCGACAACTGGCCGCGGACCGCTTCGAGCACCGCCGGATGCCCGTGACCCAGAATCTGAGCCGTGTGGTGATTGGCGAAATCGATGAAGCAGCGGCCATCGACGTCGTACAGCTGACACCCCTCGGCGCGGTCGATCGTCAGCGGATAGGGAGGGTAAAAATAGGCCCCCTTGGCGCCGCCCGGCATCGACCGGATGGCCCGTTCAAACTGATCGCGCGACCGCGGACTACCTTCGCGGTAGGCACCCTCCGACCCACTCTGGCTGATCGTCTCCCACTCCACGGGCCTCTCCTTCTCGTCGCGGCCGAGATGTTGCACTCGCTGCAGGTACCGTAGCGTATCGCTCCAACCGGTTATCGACCAGTCGGACAAACCGCCGTACGCCACCTGATTGACAGCCGGCGGCTCGCGGGCGAGAACAGGAACTGCCCATCCCGAGCTACCCGAGTCCGTCCCGTAATGTTTCCGGAGTCGCGTCATGAAGGCCGCCCTGCTGCGCGCATTTGGCACCCCTTTGACTTGCGAAGAGGTAGCACCGCCGGTTCCGGGGCCCGCAGACATTTTGATCCAAGTGATGGCCTGCGGTACCGACGGCACCGACCTGAAACTACTGGAAGGATTTGGGTACCGCCCCGACCTGCCGTTCATCATGGGGCACGAGCCGTCGGGTCTGGTCACCCAGGTCGGTGAAGCGGTCGAGGATTTCCGCGTCGGAGACCGGGTGATCACCTACAACTTCTTCCACTGCGGTCGCTGCCTGAATTGCCGACGCGGCCGCGAACAGATCTGCCCCCATATCGACCGGATCGTCGGGGTCCGGGGCGTGGCCGGCGGTTACGCCGACTACTTGTGTGTTCCGGCCCAACAAGCGGTGACGATCCCCCCCGGAATCGACTGGCACGATGCGGCGGTCCTCTGTGATGCCGGCTGCACCGCGTTCCACGCGGTCGATCGCGCCCGTGTGAAACTGGGCGAGACGGTCGTCATCTTCGGTGTCGGTGGGGTCGGTTCCTTCGCTGTCCAGTTTGCAAAACTGGCCGGCGCCCGCGTGATCGCAGTCGAACAATCCGAGGCGAAGGTGGCGTGGGCCGAGAGCCTNGGAGTCGATGCGGCACTCGCTGCGCAGCAGGTCGATGTGCCCTCGGCCGTGCGGCAGCTGACCGGTGACTGGGGCGCCGACTGCGTGATTGATATCGTCGGCCGCCGCGAGACGCTGACCCAGGGTGTCGATTCCCTGGCGAATGGGGGCCGGCTGGTGGTTGTCGGTTACACGCCGGATGAATACCCCCTCAGCGGGAAGCACTTCGCGCAGAATGAACTCGAGATCATCGGCACCCGTTGCGGTCGCCGCCGAGACCTCGACCAAGCTGCCCAACTACTGGCAGCGGGTCGCGTCCGTTCGATCGTCACCGATCGCTACCCACTTCGCGAGGTGAACACCGCGCATCGACGTCTGCGCAGCGGTGAGGTACTGGGTCGACTGGTACTCGATGTCGCCCAGAGCGATTAGCCGAGTCGACAATCAAGCGGGCTGGCAATCGACCTAGGGCGCCGCAAACGACACCAACTTCTCGCGCAGCCAGCGCAGACCTTCACGCGAACCCCAGGCGGGCAGCGGGTAGAGGTACAAATCNAGCATCCACCTCCCCGCAAACTCGATTTCATGGAGCGCCTGCAAGATTCCTTCCAGATCGAGACAGCCCCGCCCGGGAGGAAAATGAAGCTCGGAGCTGCGCCGGTCGCCGTCCGAAAAATGGACCATCTTGATCCGTCGCCCTAATCTGCCGATCGCGTCGATATACCCGTCGGGAATCCCGACGGCAAAGTGGCAGGCGTCGTAGACCACTCCAAAATTATCCCGGTCGATGCGGTCGCAAAGCGCGAGCAGGAAATCCAGCCGCGTGCCCAACGTAAAGGGGTGCACCTCGATCCACACATCGATGCCGCGCTGGGCCGCGTAATCCGCCGCCTCTGCAAGTAGCCGAACCGTGTCGTCCAGCAACCGGCCAGCGATCAACGCGGCGGTAGCGCCCGAGGGGACGCGTCCCTCGTAGGTGATCAGGTAGCGTGCCCCCAGATCGGCGGCGATGTCGATGTCACGCTGTAGTCCCGCCAGCGCGACCTTGACGTCATCGGAACTCTCCAAGATCTGAAAGTAATCGGAATCGGGTACATTCGAACCGACGAGACGCATCCCGAGCGAGTCGACAAACTCGCCGAGTTGCCCGCGCAGCTCAGGCGTCCGATAGTCGGGAATTTGGGAGTGACAGAGTTCGATCTGGTCGTATCCCAGATCGCGCATTCGCTCCAACGTCACCTCCAGCGGGTCCTGAAAAAAACCGAGCGGGTTGCCGACGATGGGTATCGTCACAATCGCAATCTCCTGCCGCAAAGAGGATCATCGGGGCACCGCACCACGCGGTCGTCGAGGTTCGCGGGCCGGCACTTGCCACCGCGGCGTCCATGATACCCGACAATCGGGCAAGTGGCTCTGTGGTATCCGGTCACAGACTGGCGAAGCGCAACCGATCGCGTACACTGGGCGAAAATCGGCGTACCGTCTCACCCGGCCGAAGGAAGCCCACCCGGCCGAAGGAAGCCCACCCGGCCGAAGGAAGCTCACCCGTCCGATAGGAAGCAAGCATGCAGTGGACTCCCCTGATCATTACCGTCACCTGCGACCCGGCGCTGCAGGATCCGCTCAACCCGCGGTGCGAAGAATTGACCACCGTGGAGGCGATCGCCAAAGAGTACAACGATGCCAACGCGGCGGGCGCCACGATGGACCACGTGCACGGTATCTATTCGCGTGACCCGGTCGTCCAAACCGACGGTCGACAACTTCAGATTCCCGACATCGCACAAACGGCCGCCATCATCGAGCAGATCCGGGCCCCCTATCCCGACATGGGCATTCAGCAGGGACTGGCGAGTATGCGCCCAGAGCAGAAGCTCCAGCTCTGGGAAGCGATCAAACCGGACATGAGCTCCCTGAACCTGAATTCCCACGATGAGTATTTCGATCCCTACCCAGAAAAGGTGAAACCGGTCTGCTGTTACTCGGTCCACCCCATCAACGAACTGAGGCAGTATTTTCAGTGGGCGCGGCAACACGGCGTCAAGCCGGAACTGGAGTGTTTCGACAGTGGTGCGTTCGACGCCGTGCGGATCATCCGCGACGGCATCTTCTGGACCGACAACGACCAGCTGGAGCGGGAGCCAGACCTGCTCACCGATCCCCTGTGGTGTACGTTCTTCTTCGGCTGGCCGGGCCAGAGCTGCCAGCCGATGACCGACATCGCGCTATTCAATCAGATCTACCATCGACCGGAACACATCAACTGGTCGATGTCGTGCATGTCTCGGTCTCCCCAGGAGTACTGGGCTCAAATCAACCGCGGGGTACTCCAAAACGGTCACATTCGGGTCGGCTACGAAGACTGCGGGCGACACCCGGACGGGGCCTACGCGAGCTGTAACGCGGACCTCGTAGAGCGGGTCGTGCAGATGGCCAAGAACGTCGGCCGACCGATCGCCGACCAACAAGAAGCCCGGTCGATCATCGGTCTGCGCCCCGACAACGCCGGCTGAGAAGCAGGCAATAGGTGCCTATCCGGCAGCATTTCCGACTCCCCAAATTTCCGACTCCCCAAAGAGGCGAGGACATCCAATCTCACACTGTTCCAACCGACACAGGATCGTCATGCGCACGCCAAACCCTCTGACAATCATGTTCTGCCTGTGGACGTCGCTCCTGGGGGCGGAAACCAATGTCCTGATCGTAGTCGGGCCCAGCAACCACGGACCCGGATCCCATGAACCTGAAGCGGGCGCGCGACTCATCAAGCACTGTGTTGAAAACCTCAACAACGTGCCGGGGATCACGGGCACGGTCACCCTCAAGTGGCCGACGCCGGCGCAGCAAGCCGGGGCCCGGACGGTCGTCTTTCTGGGAGACACCTTTCCGGCAAACCGGTTCCCCGACAGCGCCCGCAACCTGGCCGACCTGCACCTGATGATGCGGCGAGGTTGTGGCATCGTCTGCCTGCATTATGCAACCGGACTCAAGAGAGAAGACGTTTCCAACAATGGCGAGCATCCGCTGCTGGGCTGGATGGGTGGGTACTTTGCCAATCCGGGGTGTACCCACCATGTTTCCTACGCCACGATTTTCGACAAAGCGACCATTCGGCCAGCGGCGGCCAAACACCCCATCTCACGTGGCTGGAAGACATTCACACTGCGTGACGAACCGTACGGAAACAACTACTTCGGAGCGGACGACAACCAACCAGCCCCGCGCGTCACCATTCTCGCAACCTCACTGCAACCACCGGACAAGCCCAAGCGAGAAGCGGTCGCCTGGTGCGTCGAGCGGGCCGACAAAGGGCGAGGCTTTGCGATCGTGATGCCGCACTTCTACAAGAACTGGAGCAACGATGATTTGCGCACCTTGATCCTCAACGGCATCGTCTGGAGCGCAGGCACGAAACTCCCGGCAGCAGGTACGCAAAGCAAAACGCCCGACCTCGCCCTGTTCGGCGCCAAGGCGATCGAACCGTAGACACCAAGAAGCGGCCTGCACTCCGCCCTGTATAGGCCGATCGGGCGGGGTGTTCCCGCTCAGCGCAGCGTCGCGGACTCTCTCCCGTCACGACGNTCAACTCTGTCCCACAGAAAGTGTGAACCGATGCTCACTCGACGCCAATTACTACGATCCGCTGCCGCCATGGGGATCGGTACACAGATCGCCAAGGAAGAGGCGATCCAGTCCCTCCAGGCAGCTGAAAACCCGGTCAAGATCACAGCGGTTAAGGTCTTCCTGCTGCAAACCGAACTCAAACGGGCCTTCGGCGTCTCGATCTCGCAACCGCTCGACAAGAGGCGACGGACGTTGCTGGTCAAAATCGAAACCGACGCCGGGATTGATGGCTGGGGCGAAACGTACCCCATTCTGGGCGCTCGCGGTGCTATCGACGACCAGATCGGCATGGCCATCATCGGTGAAAACCCCCTGGCGTATCGAACCGTCATGAAAAAGACATGGGGCAGGGTGTTCTACAACGCCTTGGCGGTGGGCGCCATTGAAACCGCCCTCAACGACATCCGCGGCAAAATCCTCGGCAAACCGGTCAGCGAACTCTTTGGGGGACGTGTGCGAGACCGCATTCCCGCTTACGCCTCTACGATGAACTACCTGGAAGGCATTACCCCAGAAGAACTCTACCCCCGGCAGGCCGCGGAACATGTCGAACTCGGCTTCAAGGCCCTGAAAATGCGGCTGGGCCGATACCCCGTCAACCGCGAGATTCCCATCGCGGCNGCCGTACGGGAAGCCGTGGGCAAAGACATTCAATTAATGGCGGACGGCAATGCCGCCTACACCAGTAAAGGCGCCCTCGACATGGGGCGCGCTCTGTCCGCTCTCGACTTCGCGTTCTGGGAAGAGCCTCTGCCTCAAGCCCCCGACTATGCCGGCTACGACCGGCTACGTGATAAACTGGACATTCCACTCGCCGGCGGTGAAGCGCTAGCCGACCGTGTGGCGGCCAAACGACTGCTCGACCGCGGTTGCTTCGACATCATTCAACCGGACCTAGCCCTCTGTGGCGGAATCGGTGAATTGCTCTTCATCGCAGAACTGGCCGCGCTCGGTTCGGTGCAGACCATCCCGCACTGTTGGGGCGGCGCCATTCTGATTGCCAGCACCCTTCAACTACTCTCTCTGATGGCCGACCCAACCTGGGGACATCCAACCCACATACCGATGCTCGAACTGGATCGATCAGAAAATCCCTGGCGCACAGAAATCACCGACATCTCTTTTCGGGTCGACAAGAATGGAGACGTCGCCGTCCCGACGGCGCCCGGATTGGGAATCACGGTTGACGAACAGGCCGTCAAACGATTTCAGATCAATTGAACGTGCCACATCATTCGCGTGATCACGCGGGTGCTGACGGACCTCGATCGCCCCGCATCGCGGGCGTAAGCGCAGCATGCGATCCAACGGCGCGAACCGCCCTTGAAAACAAAAGGACACCGCGTGAAAACGATAGATTTTGCCAATTCTTATGTCACATTTCGCATCGACACCGAGAAGAAAGTCCCGCAAACGGTGACGCATATGCCACCCTTCAGTCTGAATAACGCCCGCATTCCGATTGAATGCTGTTGTGTCGTCACCGAGAAATCCACGCAGCGCGCCCGCTCGTACGTGCTGGGAGCGAGCTGCAAAACGGAACAGGTCGGGGTCGATCGCGACATCTGGCTGAAACCGAATGCCGATTTTTGCCCCATCTTTTCTGAGGATCGGTATCTGCACTTGAAAACCTACGCGCAGGCCGGCACGGAAATGGACTTCTATCCGCCGGGGAGCGGCACCCAATCCGACCGGCAGAGCGGGATGATTGACGACACCTTCGACAGCGTACGAACCGATCTAGCCGCGACCGACGGCGACCCGCTCGACACTGCCCGGGAAATCGTCGAAGGGGTCCTCGCCAATCACACCCTAGTCGCTCGTACGGAACTGGACAACGAACGTTATCAAGCCTTGATCGAGTACCCGATCAAAACCATCAACGCCAACGAACGCGACTGGATCTACCAAACCGACACCGGCCCGGTGCTCTTTCCCGACTTGACCCGCGATCCCGATGCCTTGTTGACGAGTCTGGAACTGGCCTACTCCGCCTTCAATAGCCCCGGCTGGATCGAATGGATCGTCCGAGTTCCAACAGCCGTGTCCGCCGACATCAACGTCTACCACTACTCGAGATCGGTCCGCTGTGACGCGAGGAATCAAATTCTTCGGATCCCCTGATCCGGGACCGTGACTGGGCACTGCCCTGGCTGTCCAGTCACGGGTTGTCGGCAGCGCCGCAGGCCGCCGGCGATGGGTCCGCGTTGCCAACATTTGAACCCCAGTCGCGCTGTGCGGTAGGATGGCCCCTAAGACAGGCTCCAAGGCAGCGTTAACCGATCGCCACTACTCCCGTGGACCCCACCGATGAACCTCTTTTCGCCCGTTTCGACCGTCGCTCTGTTTGTCATTTGCTGTCTTGGGGAGTACGCACACGCGGAACCCATCCCGGCGCGCAGCAACTATCTGCTACTCGATACCCGAGTCGTCAGCAAAACCGATAACGCAAAATTAGAACTTGGCACCGTCGAGAAACACAACGCCAATCCGTTGTTTGAACAAACGCTACCCTGGGAAGTCGACATTAGCCACCTCTATGCGAACGTCATCTTTGATCAACAGGCCCAGCTCTATAAGTGCTGGTACTTTACTCGCATCACCGCGTGGCGTGACGACCTATCTCCTGGATCACTGCTCGCAAATGAGATGGAGCAGGGAAATATGGCAACCCTCTACGCCACCTCCGAAGACGGCATCAAATGGGACAAGCCAGAACTCGACGTGTATCGCTATCAAGGAAAGCCAACCAACATCATCATGTTTGGCAACCATGGCGTCGGCATCTTCAAGGACCTACGAGAAGCCAATCCTGCGCGCCGTTACAAGATGCTCAGCGGCCGCATGCCCCACGGCCAAGTCGATGCTTGCTTTTCAGCCGACGGGATTCGCTGGAGTCGACGTGTGCATGTTTTCGACGCGCGCGGTGACTGCCACAACAACGCCTTCTGGGCGCCTTCATTAAGCCGCTACGTCGCCATCACTCGCGAATACCCAGGAAGCAACCGCGTCGTCATGCGCACCGAAAGCATCGACTTTGCCACATGGGCCAAGCCGGTCGAAGTCCTCCGCGGACCGATTACGGCCCAGACCTATTCGATGCCCGCCTTCCCTTATGAAGGCGTCTACCTCGGCCTCGTTGCCATCTTCCGCATCGCGACCGATGAACGTGTCCATACGGAGCTTGCCTGGAGCCCCGACACCGTCCAATGGAACCGAATCGCAGCGGGGCAACCATTACTCCCCCTTTCCGAAGCAAAGGACAGCTTCGAGTGGGGTTGCATTTATGCTGCTGCCCGCCCGATCGTGACCCCACAGGGTATTCGCATCTATTATTCCGGCGCACCGGGCATCCATTCGTGGCAAGAGGGGAAACTCTGTCTGGCGACGCTGCGCCACGACGGCTGGGCGGGGTACACGGCAGCTGATTCCGGCTCCGCCGCGACTGTCGAAACGGTTGACATTCCATCGAGTGGAAAACCGCTTTCAATCACCGCAGACGCGAAAGGCGGAACCGTACAAGTTACGCTTCTCGATGCCAACGGAACCGAACTCGCCGAAAGCAAACCGATCACTGAAAATGTCACGAAGGCAACCGTCGCCTGGCGAAACAACTTCGACCCGACGTCGCTACGAAACCAATCGGTCCGATTACGGTTTCTCATCAAACGGGCGGTGGTCTACTCGTTTGCTTTCGGCCGCCAGTAGGCACGTGGGTCCTTCGCAAGGCAGCGACGTTTGTGACTCGGTTGCGAATCCTGGTTCGCGAACCGGGTCAACGCCTGAACACCAACCCGGGAAGTTCACGACCGGGAACACCACCCTCGCCAGCGCACACGCTGCGGCACTGCGCGAGAACCGGCCGCCTAGTGCGGTCGCTTTTGCGCTCTGGGTGCTCTGGAGCCTACTGCAACAGACCCGCAGGCCACGAAAGAAGAAAGCTTCAACGTCCTAGCTGTCTACGATGCTCGATTGAGAAGTCTGGATTNAAACCCTAATTTACACGGGTTTCAAACTCGTACTTTCGGGGAGTGTTTCCAGACATGAAGAACATCGACATCAAATCACTGCTCATTGGAGTGCTCTTCACTAGCACCATGTTTCTGGGATGTGGAGCAACGGGAACGGGTGATGCATGGGATAGCGCACAGGAGTGGGAAGTAAGAAATATGCCGAGTCCCCGCGGCTGAAAAGAGTCCGAGCAGGCCTACCCAATCTCTTCGATTCCCGCAGGTTGGGAACCGTTTGGAGATAGGGGTGCCGCGATGGCTATCCGTAGACGGGTGAAATAGACTTCTAGGCCGCCCGTTCCAGCGGTTTATCCGAAAACCGCGGCGATCACCACAAAGGTCACGAGGCCGCACACCGCGCTACTCCCAAACCAAAAATTGAATTTGAGCGTACTCCAAAAGTCCTCTCCCCAGTCCCCTTGAATCCACGACCAGACGTCGGGCTGAAAAACGTAACCCAAACATGAACCAAATTCGTGTTTGTCACCAAACATCGGTTTGAAGAGCGCCCACCACACTCCTGCGCAGGCTAACAACCCCAGAACCACCGCTACGATTACCACGCCCCTTCGAGCCGTTCCAGCTGATTAACCGGCATCCCGTAGTGACAGACGGGACAGACGGGACAGATTATCTTTCAGAATCTGTTCTGCTACCTCGCTCATGGCTGGTCTGTCTGTACGGATTGAGGCTTGAGACGCCCAAACATAGCGTCTACCAGAGAGATGTTTCGAGGTTTGGTCTGGACCGATTTGGACTTCGTCCCGCTGGACGTTGGCTGCTTCAGTTAGAGCAGCTCGTGAATCGGGTCGCGATGCTCGACCAGGTACTGGGGCCGACCCGCGGGATCGGTGATCGTCGTCGAGGCGACGTCGATCCCCAGGTTGTGGTACAGCGTGGCGAACACCTCCTGGATATGGACCGGTCGTTCGACCGCCCGCTCGGCGTTCTTGTTCGAACGGCCGATCGCCTGGCCGGTGCGCATTCCACCGCCCGCCAGGAAGCACATCGCGACCTCATACCAGTGGTCACGTCCGCCTTTGTTATTGTTCACACGCGGCGTGCGACCAAACTCACCCCACATCACAATGCTCACATCCTTGTCCAATCCGCGCTCGTGCAGATCGGTCAACAAAGCGTTCATCGAGCGATCCAGCTTGGGAAGCTGGCCGCGGAGGTGTCCGAAGTTGTTGCTGTGGGTATCCCAGCTGCCCCAGTTGAAATTCACCACCCGAACTCCCGCTTCGACCAGCCGGCGCGCGGTCAGGAACATCTTGCCGTCGTTGCCGTAACGCTCGCGGATCTTGGCATCTTCCTTGCCCAAATCGATCGCATCGGCAACGCGTCCCGATGTGACCACATCGACGGCCCGCTGCGTGTACGAGTCAAGGGCTTCCATCTGACCGCTGGTGTCCGACTCGCGCTTGAGACAATCGAGCGAGCTGAGCAGTTCGGAACGAGACTGCATGCGCTCTGCGGTCATCGCCTTACCCAATCGCAGATCGCCCCCCTGCGGGCGGTAGGGCTTGTAGACGGCGCCCAGATACCCGGGGTAGGAACCGTTGTAACCGATAAACGGAGGCGCTCCCCGAGTACTCCCCAGCAGCCGGGCGGCCACACTGCCGATCGACGGCCGGCCGCCCATTCCCTGCAGGTCGGAACGGGGAAAACCGGTCTGTGTCGGGTAATCGCTGTGATCGGCAATCGACCCGGTCAGCGAACGGACCACCGCGAACTTGTCGCCGGAGGTTGCCAGCAGCGGGAAATGCTCGCAGATGTCCATCCCCGGCGCATTGGTCTGGATGGGGCTGAATTCACCGCGGAACTCGCGCGCCGCATCCGGTTTCAGATCGAACGTATCCTGGTGCGAAGGTCCACCTGCGAGGTGAATGTTAATCACCGCCTTCTGCGAAGATCCCACACCGGCAGCCGCTTCGGCGCGGTACAAGCCACCAAGCGTCAAGCCACCTACCCCGAGCGCGCCGACCTGGAGAAAATTCCGTCGGGACCTACCATCGCAATAGCGTTTGCTCCGCTTGCCAGACTCGATCGAAAACATTGCGCGCCTCCGCTGGGGAATGGATCTTCCTTATCAGATGCCCTAAGCAATGCTCTGTTGTACTTGAAACCCGCGCTACAGATCAACACAAATTGATCTTATTTTCCGTTCCCCCGGCCGCCAAACAACGGCCGCTCAAGCTGAGCCGGGAACTTCAACGAAGCGCGAACGCCAACGACGGGGAGGGAAAATTCCGCGCCACCTGCGCGTCGAGCCTCCGACAACCGTGCGGGGCTCAAACGACGGCACGCCAGCAGTCGCCGACCGCGTCGATCCGTGTATAATTGGCTCCCCTAGGAGGGCCGGTTGTCGTGCGGTCCGCACCAAACCGACCCCTACGATGATCCGCCGCCAGCTACGATGCGCCACCGCGCGGACACGCACCCCGCCTCAGGACTCGACCATGCCTTCGGAACATGCCTCCCCACCGCCCGCGGCCTTCCAACAGACGGCCACCGAGTTGCGCCGTCTGCACGAAGGACTGCAGCGAACCGTTACAGAAACGTCACAACTTCTCGAGCAGTTGAGGTCAACCCAGCGGCAACAACAACAACTGTTGGAGGCCCTCGGCCAGGCGCAAGGGGGGCTGGAAACGCTGTTGGCCGGTGGCGAGGCAACAGCGGCCGAACCCGCAACCCCACGTTCCTTTTCGGAGCAAGAGGCGACGCGTTGGTCGTACGAACAGTTACAGGCCGGCGCGAAAAACGAACCCGATCTGCTGGCAACCTTCACGCACGACTTCGCGCTTCCCGCGCAGCAGCTCGTGGCGTTCCTCTCCAACCACCGGTTTTTCCGCAAAACGGGAACCGGCGACACCGCAGCGTGGATGATCTCGGGCAACCGTCACGACGATTTGCGAGACTACCTGGCCGAGTGACAGCGGCCGTCGCTGCAGCCCGGCAGGGAACTATTCAGCCGGTTTCTCTTCAGCCGGTTTCTCTTCAGCCGGTTTCTCTTCAGCCGGTTTCTCTTCAGCCGGTT
>PADE01000128.1:7-25072 GCA_002702965.1 Planctomycetaceae bacterium | reverse complement strand
TTGGCAACGGCGCTTCCTGACAGTGATCCCATCAGACCACTACCGAGCACCGAGACCTTGGCCGGCCCACCGGGACTGCGGCCGAACATGCGTTCCGAAAAGTCGATAATGAACTGAGTCGCGCCAGACATCTCCAGGAAGGAGCCGAACACGACAAACAGGAAAACGTACTTGAACATCACGCCTGCGGCGGGCCCGAATACGCCCAGCGTTTGCAGGAACGTGGTACTGACAATACCGCGAACTTCCTGTCCCGCATGTGGCAGAAGCCAGTCGGGCATCTCCGCCCAGTCGTACGCAATACTGGCATAGCAGTAGTAGGTGTGCCCGACAAAGAACAGGGCCAACAGGGGAACGATCCAGCCGATCGAGCGACGGGTGGCTTCGAACACGACCACCAGACCGATCAGACCGATCACAAAGTCAGATTGCGTTTCGGCGCCTGCCCGATTGCCCAATGACAGTCCATTTTGCCACAACGGTTCAAACCACGGCTCGGTTTGAATGATCACGTATCCGCAGCTCACGATCACTATGGTAGCCATCGCGATGTCTACGGCACGTAGGGCCACGTGATCCTTGAGTTTTTTGTTGGCTGGAAACTCGAGGAAACAGACCACCAATCCGAGCATCACGAACAGCGCCAGCGCAGACTGGGGCTGCAGCCGGGGGAAATTCATTTCCACAACGGTGAACAGGCAAAGCGCAATACCGCAAAGTGTGACGATCTGTTGCCGGGTCCGTTCGAACCCTCCCCCGCGGCTCTCCTTGAGAGGAGAATCTATCGCGCGCATCGGGGTGGGATCGGTGTCACTCATCGAAGCAGCTCGGTTCGGAGTTCCGGCTCGCGCTATTCTTTCTTGCTCGCGTCTTTCTCGCTCGCCTCCGGTGCGGCCGGCGTTTCGCTGGCGGCCTCAGCCGGGCCTTCCGTGGATTTGCTGGCCGCATCGGCGACGGACTCCTCGGGCCAGATCTTGATCTCTTTGTAGAAGCGGATCGCACCGGCATGAAACTCCGTCCCGGTGAAACGGGCGGCGTTCTTTTCATTGATGGCTCGACCAGCCGGGTGTTTCGCAGCGATTGCCGCTCGGTGTTCCCAAATCGTCTTGGTGAGCTGGTACACCCGTTCTTCGTCTTCACTGGCTGAAGTAATCAAATGCATGGAGCCCACATTCAGACCTGAGAAATCCTCTTTGAGATCTGAGTATTTGTCCTTGGTGACCGTGAAAGGCTGAAAGAAGTCATATTGTTCGACCAGGGTTTGCCGCACTTTGGGTACGAAAGGAATAAAGAAAATGTCGTGCGAACTGCAGGCTTGGATGATCGATCCGGTCGGCACCGCACCTCCCAGGAACGCCGCATCCGCATTGCCATCGGCGAGCAGGTCCACGGCGCCACTTTGGGTATTGTTCATGGGCGAAAAGTCATCGTACGTGACGCCGTGGGCTTCTAGCAGCGGGGCCACAAACATCTCAAATCCGGCGCCGGAGGGACCCACGACGACCCGCTTGCCTTTGAGCTGGGCCAGCGACTGAATGCCTGAACCCTGTTTGGTAATAAACATCGCCACGTTGGGTGCCAGGGTCACGATCGCCCGAATGTCGTATTTCTTGTCCCATGAAGATTCGCCGCGCGCGGCAAAATAGCTGATGGCTGAATTTGAAAGGGCCAGTTGCAGCTTGCCATCGGCGAGTCCGCGAATGTTCGCCTGGGAACCTTTGGTCCCCTTGGCCTGTACTTTCCAGTTATTGTCCCCTTTTTGCTCGTTCAGTACCTCGGCGATGGCGCCACCCACGACGTTGAAGGCACCACCCACGGGTGCAGTACCCATACTCAAGAACGCTCGTCTTCCCGTCGATCCACCTGTTCCACTCGACGAGCCTCCACCGCCACATCCGGCAATCGACGCAAGGGAGATGACCAGCACGACTAGGGTCGAAATGGCTGATGACAACTTGATGCGCATGGTCTTGTCCCTTGGCAACCAGAAAGCGGACCTCTATCCACATTAACCGGATGACGAATCGTACCATGCGCCTGTGTGGCGTGCCAGTCTGCGGATTCCTCGCCGTACGGGCTTGGTCGCGGCTGCCCACTACGGCTGCGAAGGCTGAATGGTTCGCCCGTTAACGGTCTTTGCTCGTGCCGACGAGCCCTGGCTGCGAGCCGTCGGAGGCTCGATCTGGCCGGGTGGTTGGCCCCTTCCCCGGGTCACTCGTTAGGCCGCGGATTGACGCGCTAGTTGAGCGCGGACCGGATTGGGCAGATCGAGCTTTGCGACACCCGGCTGGTTGCGCAGCGCGTCGGTCAGCTGTTCCAGTTGCTCGGGTACCGAGAGCGCCAGGTCGAGAAAGATCCAACGCTGACCAGCGAACTCACAGCAGCCCCCTCCCTGCCCGTCCAGCCATTCCCGACGAATCTGATAGCCCAATTGCTGGGCTGTGGCCAGAAGGTGGTCCAGCAGTTCGACGGTGTGCATCCCAGCTTCTCCATTTCCACGCCGACGCCAGCGGGCGGTTACTGTTTGCGACCGGTCGTCGGCGGGGGTGGCGGATTATAGCGGCTTGATGTACAGAATCCCAGCGTGATTCGACGATACGAACAACATCGTTAAATGTCTTGAACACAACAAGTTAAGCGCTCGCAAATGGCAAGTGGCAGAAACTGAATGTGGCGAGGCAAGGCGGTCAAGATGTACCGTCAAGATGTACCGTCAAGATAGAGCAAACTGGAAACGATTTCCGGTCGGGCACTCGGCACAGATGGTGGAACCTATGACGAACCGTTCGGTGGATGTTGCGACTTTGCGAGAACAAGTGGAAACACTCAAAGTTCAACTGGCTGAGGCGCAGAAGATGACGGCCTTGGGTGAGTTAATCGGCACCACAACCCATGAATTCAACAACGTGCTGATGACCGTGATCAACTACGCCAAGATGGGAATCCGCACCAAGGACGAAGCGACCCGTGACAAGGCGTTAGAGAAAATTCTGCTGGCAGGACAGCGGGCTGCCAAGATCACCAACACGATCTTGGGAGTCGCGCGCAACCGCTCCAATTCACGCGAACCGACCAACCTGGCCGCGTTGATTGACGAAGCGCTGGTGCTGCTAGAACGCGAAATGAACAAATACCGCATCGCCGTCGAAGTCGACTTGCAGCGCGTTCCCGCGGCGCTGGTCAACGGCAATCAGATCCAACAAGTGCTTTTCAATCTACTGACGAACGCGCGTCAAGCGATGGACAACGGTGGGCGAATCCTGATCCAGTTGCGCGATCGTCCGGAAGAGAAGATGGTGATTCTCACCGTACGCGATTCGGGGTGCGGGATCGCGCCGGACCGGTTGCCGAGGATCTTTGATCCGTTCTTTACGACCAAACAGGGCCCCGACGCGAGCGGCAAAGGGGGCACAGGCCTGGGATTGTGCAGTTGTCGCGAAATTGTCGAGTCCCATCAGGGCCGAATTCGTGTTGAGAGCACGCTCGGCAAGGGGACCGCGTTCACGATCAAGCTCCCCACGGTGCCGGCGCGGGAACCGAGTGACCGGGGGGATGCGGTCTCACCAGGGGTTACACTTTCCCAGCCAACCACGGCCTAGCCACTCCCGGTGCCCGCGGCAGCCCGCGCCCGTCGTATGCTGGGATCGAGCGCCGCCCCGCGGCTGACGGTTTCGTAAGGCAACCGGCCCCGCGTCGGCGGTTGGTCAGCGCTTGCTGTCGAAACGTCCGGCTGGTTACACTGGCGGGGTTGGTTCATTTGACTCAGATTCTCCTGGGCGCCAGACAAGCAACCGGTGTGACATGCATCATCCCCACCACTCCCCGTTGTCTCGTCGCGACCTGCTACACCTCGGTTCGGTGGGCGCGGCCGGCCTGTGCCTGCCGCAGCTACTGGCGGCGGAGGAGAAACGTCCCAAGGTGGTACGTCCCAAAGCGGACGCGTGCATCATTATTCACTTGAACGGGGGTCCGAGCCATCTGGACATGTGGGATATGAAGCCGGATGCGCCGGCCGAAATTCGCGGTGAGTTCCAGTCGATTCCCTCGACGCTCCCCGGGCTGCGGGTTTCGGAGCACCTGCCACGGCTGGCCCAGCAGGCCCGCCATGCAACGCTGGTGCGGTCGATGAATCACAGCGTCAACGACCAGCATGCGGCTGCGGTCTACGTCTCGATGACGGGCCATGACCGGGGAGAGGTCGGGGGAGGGGCGCGTCCGACCGATCGTCCCAGCCCCGGCTCGGTGGCCGCCATGTTGCGACCGACACCCCGGGGGGCGGTGCCCTACGTGGCGCTCCCCTACTGGACCCGCGAGGGTGCCAGCGGTCCGCCGCAACCGGGTTTCTTCGCCGGTTTGATGGGTCGCGCGTACGATCCCTTGTGGGTACTCAATGATCCCAGTCGGGTCGATTTTTCAGTGCCCGAATTTACCCTCACAAGTGATGTCACGGTCGATCGATTGACAGCCCGCGGTCAGTTGCTGACCAGCATCAATGCCCGGGTCGCCGACCGGCGCGCCAAGTCGGAATTGGGCGCGATGAGTCAGTTCCAGCAGCAGGCGACCGACATCCTGACTTCGGCCCGAACGCAGTCGGCATTTCGCATCGACCGCGAACCAGATAAGTTGCGTCAATCTTACGGCGTCAACATCTACGGACAGAGTGTTCTCTTGGCGCGGCGATTGATTGAGGCGGGAACCCGCATCGTCACGGTTTCCTGGGCGCCCGATGCCAATGCAACTTGGGACACGCATGTAGGAAATTTCAAGAAATTGAAGAATACGTTGTTGCCACAATTTGACGCGGCTTGCAGCAGCCTGGTAGAGGATCTGGAGCAACGCGGAATGCTCGAGCGCACCGTCGTAGCGGTACTCGGAGATTTTGGCAGAACGCCCAAGATCAACGCGAACGACGCGGGCCGCGACCACTGGAACTTCTGTTATTCGATTATGATGTTTGGGGGTGGTTTTCAGCGCGGACTGGTATACGGTGCCAGCGACAAGATTGGTGCTTTTCCGAACGATCTGCCGCTGATGCCGGGGGACATCATTGCAACGCTTTACCAATTGCTGGGGATCGATCCGCAGCACGAACTGTACGACCTGTTGGGGCGGCCCCATCAGATTGTTCCACGTGGCCATGCGGTGCCCGATTTGATTGGTTGACCCGTGGCGATCAGCGCTGGCCCGCAGCGGACCGGATCAACTGGCTCGGGTGAGGACGGGGGCGATCTGCGGCCTGCTACGCCGCGTATTGGTATTTCCCCTGGGATCAGCGAAACACGCAAACACCCGGGGGGTACCTGGGGCCGAGTGGCGGAATTGGCAGACGCACAGGACTTAAAATCCTGTGGGGGGTATCCCCCGTGCGGGTTCGAGTCCCGCCTCGGCTATTTGCAGGATCGGCAGCGGTGGACACCCCTTGCCAGGCGGCAATTTCTCGGACTTTTTTGCCCCGGCGGTGGACCTTGGACCGAGTCGCTGTCCCGCCCCGCCGGCCACCCGGCCCCGTGGTGGGTGGTTCTATCCGCAAGCGGGTAGTTCGCCTGTTTTAGGGGGGCCCACGTGCGCTGAAAAGGACCCGCGACCTGACCCCGGACCTGCGTGGGGCCGAGGGGGAAGGGGTTAGTGGTCGACCTGGCAGTTCGGCACGGCCTGCTTCAGTTTGGCCACGCGCGCATCGCAAATCGCAACTCTGTGCCGGTTTTCGTTGTTCCAGGCCAGGCGGATCTGCTCCTGCTGCATCATTGCAGTGGCTTGTCATCCCCGGCGGAAGCCAAGGAGTGATCAAACTTCAAGACAAAAAAAAGGGGATGGCAACACATGCGGCCACGATCACTGCGCAAATCAAATACATCAGCGCAATCGTCCTCCATGTTCTCTTGATTTCATCGGGACTGCCTGCATACAACTCAGCGTACAGGCACTGACGACAACTGATCATTTTTACAGCCACCAGTCGTGTTTTTGTGGGGTCTGTCAGATCGTTACTCCCACATTTTGGGCACGTTCCACTCTTCATTTGGAAACCTCCTAGGTGCCGACGAAATTCCCGATGCGTTCGGAATTTCGTCAGAAAGGTGGCGGTCCGTAAGTCGGCAACGTCTGCACACATGTCGGTGCGCCGCTTGCTGACAGCGCGGGCAGGATCGAGGTCCGCGAGCGCAGCAACACCCAGCGTGACAGCAACATACTCGGTGTGATGTAACGGTCGCAACTAATGCAAGCCGTATTTTCGTGGTGTGTCTCGGGCGTACCCAGCTGCCACCCATCGAGCGCCTGGCGAACTCCTGGGGGGTGCGCAAGATCGGGCGACGTTTCATGGGGATTAATGCCAACTCCCCGGGCCCGCGTAGGGCGCCGGTCGGAAAAGCGCGGCGATGTCGTGCCACACTTGGTGGAGGATACAATCACGACTATGAACGACGAGGCGATATATATTTGCGACAACTGTGGTGAAGAGATCGTCGTGCCCATCGATCCAACAGGGGGATCGAGTCAGGAGTACGTCGAGGATTGTCCAGTCTGCTGCAATCCGAATGTTATTCACGTTGAGATCGACCATGACGATGTCGCTCGGGTCTGGGCAGTAGCAGAGCAGGATCAGTATTGATGGAAACACTCGGCAAGCCCGGTGTCTGGAAACGACTACAAGCTGCTTTTGAAATAGGGGGTGGGAACGAAATTTGTCGCTAGGGCTGCCCGCAGACATCCGGTCTGTTTTCGGGATGCCGTTCCGGCTGGATTTTCGATGAATGTTCAATTGCCAGCCGCCGCTCGCGTCGGCAAGGCGTTCCGAGTTCACATCGGTCCCAATCCCGATTCCGGTAAAGTCTGGGCGATCGCGGGCCTGGCCAAACGAGACGGCCTGACCGATGCACGGTTTCAAGCAAAACTGAACGGCCAGACCTTGAAGCCTGCCGAAGACCTGGCGAGTATGGAGACGATTGGTGGGGAAACAGCGCGAGCCATTCGTTTTCCCTGTCCATTGGGCGCAGTGAAGGCCGGCTACAACGAGTTTGACCTACGCCAAATCGGTGGTTCCGTCGATCAACAAATAGTCTGGGTCGAGATACGTGTGGACCCAAGCAACTAGCCGATCTGCGACAAGCCGAGCTGTACGGGACGCCGCGTCGCGCTGCTTGAAGGTGACGGCGAACCCAATGGCGGGCGTCATCGTGCTCCTCCGCCACCCACGAGCGCCACTCCCAGCAGGCGTTTCTTACGTGGTCGCTTCGGTTGCCGCAATCAACTGCCGCCAAGGTTGGTCCCCGCGAGCCGACGTGTGACCTGCGCCACGGACGCTACGGCGTGATATGTTAGGTTGTATTACTTCCAACGGAATCTGGGGTTGGCGCTGGAAACAGTGCACAAGCAATGACTTCCCCACCTCAAGACATGTCACGCAGACGCCGGCTGCTCTTCAGATGTGCCGCCATCCTAGCGGGGTTTTCCGTTAGTTTTGTCTCGCTGGAAGTGGTCTTCTGCTTCTACAAGCCATTTGAATTGCGGGTTCGTGGCGGCCGCATTTCATTGCCCATGAACTGTACAACGGTTTTCAGCAATCACTCCTTCTCCAAGATCGACCCGCAAGTAATCCAGACGCGAAACTCGTTGGGTTTTCGCGGAAAGGACCCACCCGCTGATTTCTCCAAGCACTTGACTATCGTCACCATCGGAGGAAGTACCACCGAGTGCTTCTACCTCTCCGACGATCGGACTTGGCCCGCTCGTCTGGGTGTCAAGCTCGCGGAAAAAGTCCCACATGTGTGGATCAATAACGCGGGACTCGATGGCCATTCCACCCACGGACACCTCTATCTGCTTGACCAATACGTAGCCTCTCTTCAGCCGCAGATCGCTCTTTTCCTGATCGGTCTAAACGATGTCGGCAATCAAGGCCCATTGACGTTTGACAAGCGTCTCGAACGGACGGCCCATCAAGGCCGAAACGTCGTCGAGAAATCCTATTTCTTTGTTCTTCAGCACAGCGCCGTGCTTTCGCTACTGGACAATTTTCGCCGCTACCGAAAAGCTGCCCGGGCTGGCCTGACTCATGCCAATGTGGACCATCACCAATTGGTGCTCGATGCGGGAAATACCCGGGAAACGTCCGCGGAAGAGTGGTCGCAACTGCTCGAGCAACACCGCGCGAAGTACCTACCCCACTATGAACAGCGAGTCCGCCAACTCGTGAAGACATGTCGCACGCAGAGCATCGAACCGGTGCTGTTGACGCAGCCGGCACTCTACGGTCCCGCCATGGACGATGTCACCCAGGTTGATCTGAGGCTTGTCAACGTCCACGGAATGAGCGGAAGCACGCGGTGGAAAGTGCTCGAATTGTATAACGACGTGACGCGCAAAGTAGCCCACCAGGAACGACTTCTACTGATCGACTTGGCTGCACAAATGCCAAAGAGTTCACGCTATTATTACGACTATCATCATTTTACTAACGAAGGCGCCGATGCCGTTGCAGATTTGATTGACGATGAACTGACAGTCTTCTTGAAACGACATTTCACGACCGCCAATGGAGATTGAAAGACTAGGACGAAGGTACGGCTTGCCTCCCATCGAAACACGTTCGATTCAGGAGCAAGCGCCCGCAACGGGTTTCTCACGTCTGCCGGTCGTTGGAAGGGGACGGATTATTAGCAGATATAGTAGTCCGGCGACGTCTTCTTTCGTTCGACTGCGCCCCTGCGGGTGACTTGTGTGCCGCTGAGGGGACGCGTCTTGAGCTTGGTCCGATTGCTCATCCTCTCACCGTAATCATCCGCGCCGGCAACAATTGCGTTTGCGGTGGCCCGACAAGACAACGAAGTGAGGGTCGAGAAATTCGCCATTTCAGCGGCGCCAAAGAGACGACGCGACCCGTAGTACTCGTTGCTGACTCAAGCCTATTGACGAAAGTGGATCAAATGATGAGACACGTTGTCCCGCTGCTCTTGATCGTACTCTCATGCGCCACGGTGCAAGGACAGAAACCGAGGGCCAGGGATCTTGGAATTCCCTTCAACGGAAAAGCGGGAGCACACAATGCCATCACCGACGTGTCGGGGGTGGAAGTTGGGCATAGCACAATCATATCCGGCCAAGGGAACAACGTGATTGGAAAAGGCCCAGTGAGAACGGGAGTGACCGCCATTTTTCCACGGGGTAAGAAATTCAGTCCTGTCTACGCCAACTGGTACAGCCTCAACGGCAACGGCGAAATGACTGGCACAACCTGGGTGACCGAGTCGGGGTTTCTGGAAACGCCGATCATGATCACCAATACAAACAGTGTGGGAGTTGTCAGGGACGCAGTTCTCAAATGGTACGTGGACACCGGATGGTATGGAGACGAAAAATGGTGGTACACCTATCCAGTCGTTGGAGAGACTTACGACGGATTTCTAAATGACATTTATGGATTTCATGTCAAAGAGAAGCACGTGTTGGAAGCAATCGATCGGGCCTCTCGCGGAAAGGTAGCCGAAGGCAATGTCGGCGGCGGTACAGGGATGAGGTGCCTGGGCTTCAAAGGTGGTATCGGAACGGCTTCGCGAGTGGTCTCGGTGCAAGGCGAAACTTACACCGTCGGCGTGTTGGTTCAAGCGAACTTTGGCTCCAAGAAAAACTTGACGATTGCAGGCGTTCCCGTCGGCGTTGAACTGAAAGGCGTCATGAACCACGAACTTCATGCTCCACCGCGATCGAGGCGGCAGGAGGGAGACGGGTCGATCATTGTTGTTGTTGCCACCGATGCGCCGTTACTCCCCCATCAACTAAAGAGAATTGCGCAGCGCGTGCCACTGGGAATTGGAATTGTCGGTGGCCGCGGTAGCAATGGTTCGGGAGATATATTCATCGCATTTTCGACTGCCAACGAAGGCGCATTCAGCAGATCTGAAGTCATTTCTGTCAAGGTGTTTCCAAACGACTTAATCACCCCACTGTTCGAGGCCACGGTTCAATCGGTGGAAGAAGCCATTGTCAACGCGATGGTAGCCGCCGACACCATGGAGGGAGTCAACGGAAATAAGTCCTATGGTATCCCTCACGATCAATTAGTTGACGTGTTAACAAGATATGGCCGGATCAAGAAATCGAACCGTTGAAAGAAAACCGTTATCGGTGGCCGGGCGGAGAATGGTCCTGGAAGCTGAACGAGTAGAGCTTTGCGTTTTCCAGTTCGAATCTCAACCGGATCGGCGTACGCTTGTACGTCTTCACTAGACCTTCTTGAGGCCATTTGACGACTACGTCGGTGGCGGTCTCTTCGATGGGTTCGCTGATGGCGAGTCGCTGGTTGTCCTCAGCGAGTAGAGTGACTTTGATCGAGCCGCTGGGCGAAATATCCGCCGACAGCCGGAGTTTATCGCCTCCGCAAACGACCGGTGTTGTCACGATCGAGGCCCGTTTGCCGATCTCGATCGGTTCATACCCGGCCCAGCCGTCGGGGCGGAGTGTGGCTAGGGCCAACCCGGATTTACGCCAGTCAAAAAAATACCAGTCGCTCGCACCGTAGTAGAGCCGGATTTCGCGATCCAACAACACGGGCGTCGAAGGAAACATCGCACCCCAGTCGTAGGGCATGGTTCCATATTGTCTTTCTTTCGACGGCGTGTGGTCAATCAAGGGCGTACCCGGACGGATGCGGTGCCAGGTGTAAGAATCGGGGCTCCAGGCGAGCTCGACATGCTGCCGGACACCCTGATTCGTTTTCATCGACCGGTAGTGCATGATTCCGAGCAATCCAAGGTAAACGTCGCCTGTGCGGAAGATTACCATGTCGTGCGCCTGTCTCACCGGGCTGCCCTCGATGGCGAGCGACGCTCTGGTCCATTTCACCGCGTCGGTGCTCTCGGTCCGGGCGATCTTTCGATTTCCGACAATCGGGACGTGATCGTAGAACCGGACGATACCGACGTACTTTTCGAGTTCCGGTGACCAGATCATATTGGCGTGGCAGTCGCTTTCGATTCCAATTTCCGGACAGGGAATCTCGGGTCCCCAATGGAGACCGTCTGGCGAAAACCGAACCAGTTGCATGAAACCAACTTGGGCAGCGTAGAACGCTTTGTAGCGTTTCGCCGGATCCGGATCGCGGAGGTCCTTGAAAACACCGGCCCCTGAAGGGCCGCGGACGACAATGTTGTTCTGTTTGTTGCCACCGAATTCGACAATACCTAGTTCGGGTTTCTCCCAGTGGATGCCGTCTCTTGAGGTCGCGTAGAGCAGCGCCTCATCCCGACGGCTCGGTCGGGCCTTCATGTAGTTGGTCGATTCGGGATTCCGCTTGTCGATCGGCGTGTGAGTGGTTCGTTCGTCGATGATGAACGGACAGTACCAGCATTTGTAGAGTTGTTCCTGTTTGTCATAGATGACGTTGGGGTACATATTGTCGTAACGAGGTTCCCACGGCTTGTCTGCGACGAACAGTGGATTGTGCCGGTCTTTTTTTACCGTACCGAGCGTTAACGTTACGTTCTGCTTTGACTCGATGATGCGGGAATCGAGCAGCAAGTAACGCTCGCGCCGCACGTCTTGTGCGGGTGATTTCAACGGCGGCGGATCGTCTTTACCGAGCGATTTCAGCGCCTGTCGGGCGAACGTTCGGGTCGCGACTCCGCCGTCCATCTGTACTTTTCTGAGTGGTTCGACGGCCGTCTCTAGAAGATTTCGGTCTTTGATCACGCCGGCGATTCGCGCGAGCGCTTCGGCCGATTCCTCACGGACTTGCTCACTCCTGTCCGACAGGCCCACGACAAGCGCGGCGATCGCCGATTTGACCGCGGCTCTTTCCTTGATGCGAGAGGCGATGACTCCCAGTGCCTCGGCCGTCTCGTCGCGGACCTCTATGTCGGCGTCGTTCATCAACGGAACCAGTGGCGCTACCGCGGGCAGTAGGTTCGTCGTGTCCAAGATGCGCAGGCCAATCGTGGCCAGCGTGTCCGAAGCCAGCTCGCGGACGCGCGGATCCCGATCACCGAGTCTTCCAATCGCCGCGACGACTCGCCGCTCGTCGTTTCCCTTGATCGCGCCGTAAACGATCGGTTTGAGGGCTTGACCGAGTTCGATCATCGGCATCTGCTGGGTCAGGGTGACCACCGCAAGTTCCTCCCGCGGCGAGAGCCAATACTCAGTCCCCGCCCCGCCGAGCCATTCGTATTCACCGATCGAGGAGACCACCGAGTCGATCTTCCGGATGCGAACGGCGAATCCCAAGCCGAAGCCACGGCCGGCCGGACGGCGGTCGATTTCACCAACAGCTCGAGGTAGCTGGTTGCGAGTCATAGCTTCAATGGTCTCGACCTTCAGCAATCGTTTTCCGTGCAGCTCGCCCTTGCCGGAGAGCATCAGGCAAAACCGCATATAGTCGGCCGCGGTCGAGACCAGTCCTCCGCCCGCCGACAAAAACTTGGGTGGCTTCTCGAATGTGAAAGCTCCCGTCGTGCCGGGTTGCGGCGCATCGACGACTCGCAGCCCGCGTCCGTACACGACCGCCAACCGATCTCGTTTCACCGCCGGGACAAAAAAATCGGTGTCCTGCATTCCCAACGGTTTGAAAACCCGTTCCGCTAGACAGGCGTCGAGCGATTGCCCGGCCGCGACCTCGATCACGCGTGCCAAGACCTCGGTACCAAAGCTGTAATGCCACCCCGTTCCGGGCTGATACCTCAGCGGAACGACTTTCAGGCGGCTCATCATCTCCGCGAGCGTACTGTGACTCAGGGGTGGCAAACCGGCGGCGCGAAACGTACGGTCGACGGTGACGTTGTTGGGAAATCCGGCAGTGTGCCGCAGCAAATCGCGGACGGTCATTTCCCGGGCCTGCTTGACTGCACCCACCTTCATCTCTCTGACCGCCGGCACGTACTTCGAAACGGGCGCGTCGAGTGCCAGCTTTCCCTCTTCGACGAGTACCATCGCTGCCACGCTGGCGACCGCCTTCGTCATCGAATAGATGCGGAAGATGGTCTCTTTTCGCATCGGTTTTCCAGCGGCTCGGTCCATCATCCCGTAGGCCCTGAACTGCACGACCTTGCCACGGCGGGCTACGATCGTGACGGCTCCGGCGAGTCGTTTGTCGTCGAGGAACTTCTGCACGACGGCGTCGATCTGCTCAATCCGTTTGGCGGAGAGCCCCACCTGTTGGGGTGTGGCCGTCGGTAGACCATCTCCGGCGGCGGGCGCGGCGAGCCACAGTAGACAACCAACAATCAAACTGGTTAGTGCGAGCAATCGCATGGCGGCTCGGGTTCCTAAGCGCATCAGGCTCAAAGTATGCTCCCTATATTAGCGTTTCCGGGAGAGGTCTGAATCGTCCCCACTGGGATCCACAGCGCGTCCGATACGTTAGAATAGAACGCGCCGCGCAAGGCCGCTGATATGAGTCATTTGCCGCCGCACCGGAATCATCGATGCTCACTATTCTCGGTAAGAAACAGTTGTTGTGTGACGGAATCGCACGCCGGTCATTTCTAAAGGTCGGCGGTCTCGCGTTGGGTGGGCTGAACCTTTCCACCCTGCTGCGCGCCGAAGCGACCGTCGACGCTCCCCAGCGGCACAAGTCGGTGATCATGGTCTTTCTGCCGGGCGGTCCTTCGCACCTGGACATTTGGGACCTCAAACCGGATGCGCCGCGTGAGATCCGTGGCGAATTCCAGCCCATCCAGACGACCATCCCAGGATTTCACCTCTGTGAACACCTCCCGGGAATGGCGCGGCATATGGACCGCTTCGCCATCATTCGTTCGCTGGTGGGAGCCAAGAACGAGCACGCCTCGGAGCTTTGCTTCAGCGGATTTGGTTACCAGGATTCGCTGGCTCGCAACCAACCTTCTCTGGGTGCCGCCGCGTCCAAGCTTCTGGGTCCGGTCGACCCTTCCGTTCCACCGTTTGTCAGTTTGTGCCACACCACTCCGAACCGATGGAAAGACCCCGGGCGCGCCGGATTCCTGGGGCCGGCGCACAGCCCGTTCCAACCCGCCGGTGAGGATCGCCAGAATATGGAACTGGGTGAGCTGACTCTGTCGCGACTGGGGGACCGCAAGCGGTTACGCGATACGTTTGACCGCTTTCGTCGCGGTCTCGATTCCGCTGGTGTGATGGACAGCGTCGATCTGTACACGCAGCGGGCACTGGAGGTGCTGACTTCCGGTCGGTTACGGGAAGCTCTCGATCTGGAGCGGGAAGACCCGCGTGTACGACGGCGCTATGGCCGCGGTTCGCTGGACGCGGTCGACGATGGAGCTCCTCTCCACAACGAAGATTTCCTGACCGCCCGCCGGCTCGTGGAAGCCGGCGCCCGCTGTGTGACGATTTCGTTTGGTCGCTGGGACACCCATTCCTGTCGCAAGGCGGGCGACCTGGCCTACAAGAACAACTTCGTGCAACTCCGCGAGTACCTGCCACGGTTGGAACGCTGCCTGCTCGGCCTGCTGGACGACCTTCGGGAACGCGGACTGGAACAAGATGTCTCGGTCGTCGTCTGGGGAGAAATGGGTCGCACTCCGCGCATCAACGCCAACGGTGGCCGCGACCACTGGCCGCAAGTCTCGGGGTGCATTCTGGCGGGAGGCGGCATGCGGATGGGCCAAGTGCTTGGATCGACCAATCGGTACGCCGAAGTGGCTCAGGATCGACCGATCCACTACCAGCAGGTGTTGGCGACGCTCTATCGCCAACTCGGCCTCGATGTGGCAAATATCAAAGTACCCGACTTGAATGGTCGACCACAGTATCTACTCGAGCATCGCGAAGTGATCCGTGAGTTGATCTAGTCCGCGCTTGGGGCGCATGACTGCGCGCCAAGTTGCCGTTCACCGCTGGTCTTTGATCTTGTCGGTCCCCGCGCGTCCGCTTCGGTAGTCAACCGGTTGTGCGCGGGCCCGTCAATTCTCCGAATCGACCACCCGGCTCTGGCGGAGTACTCGGTTTCAAATCAACTCCCGGATCAAGTCTCGGTTCTCGAGTAGATACTGAGGCCGCCCGTTCGGATCGATTAGCGTGACCACGTGCGCATCGATTCCCAACTGGTGGTACACCGTGTGGAATACGTGTTGCAGATGGATGGGGCGCTCCACGGGAATTTCCGCCCGACCATTTGTGGCCCCGATCACCTGTCCGTGGCGGAACCCGCCACCGGCCAGGAAGAAAAAGGACGCCGCCGGCCAGTGGTCGCGCCCACCACCCGGGTTGATGCGCGGCGTCCTGCCGAATTCACCCGACATCATGATGATCGTGTCGTCGAGCCGCCCGCGCGCGTCGAGATCTTCGATCAGCGCGCTGAGCCCCTGGCTGAGCGGGGGCAGTAAGCGGTTCATACGAGGGAAATTACCGCCGTGCGAATCCCAATGGTAATGGCCGGCCCAGGTCAGGGAGACATATCGGACCCCCGCTTCGACCAGCCGTCGCGCGGTCAGCAGTCGCCCGTTGTCGTAATGCTGGACACCGTAGCGGGTGAGATGACGCGGATCTTCGCTCTTGTGATCGAGCGCCTGAGCGAGCTTTCCCGAGGTCACGATCGAAGCGGCCCGCTGGGAAAAACTGTCCATCGCAGCCATCCTCCCGCTGTGGTCGGACTCACGACGGAAGCGATCCAGACCACGCAACAACGCCGTGCGGTCGTCGAGCCGGTGCTCGCTGACGTTTTGGTTCAACGTGAGATTCGAGCGACCGATTTCGTCGGCGCGATACGCCCCGTGCGACGGACCGAGGAACCCGGGGTTTGCCTGCCCGGCGAATTCACCGAGACCATATGCGAAATCGACGAAGGTCGGCGCGGTCCCGCGTGCCGTTGTTTGGGACGGACCGGACAACTTCGACATCACCGCCCCGACGCTCGGCCGGCCGCCGATGGCACGCAACGATGCAGCGGGCCAGCCGGTATCAGACTGCACGTTGTCGTGATCGTTGTGCATTCCGGTGATCGACCGAATGATCGTGTACTTGTCGGCCACCGCGGCCAGTTCCGGCATCAATTCGCAGATTTCAATGCCCGGTACATTGGTGGCAATCGGTTGGTATTCGCCGCGGTATTCTCTGGGTGCGTTCGGCTTCAGATCGAACATNTCAATGTGGGGGGGACCGCCGGTCAAAAAAATGTTGATCACCGACTTGCCGGTAGCGCGGTCGGCGGCNTGCGCTTCGGCCCGCAGCAGATCGGGCAAGGTGAACCCCCCGACCGAGAGCGCACCGATTTTCAGGAAGTCTCGACGTGAAACACCGTCACACAGCCGCCTGTGTTTGCCTGGGAATGTCAACATAGCTGCGCCTCTNGCGATTACNGCCGGGTGGTACTGACGTNAGCAATTCCCACCCACACNCGGTGTTGTCAAGGAACGACTGTATTCTCGACGATCCCGTCTGCCAAGACAACTTTGATCGACGATTCCGGCAGTCTGCGAACCGGTTGAGAGGCGTCTCGAACGGGTCGAGAGCAATCGGGTCCCCGCGCGACCGGCCTTCCGCAGAGAGAAGCCTGCGAGGTGGGAATTCCCCGATCGCGGCTGGTCCGGGATCAATACCAGCCATCCCACTAGGCCTCGATCGACAGAGGCAACGCGCATGGGTCTGGTCGCTTTCACGCTGTCCAGTGAGCGGTTTGCGATCGGCGGATGTCACGGGCCCCGCGGATTGACGAGACGGCGCTTTGTTTCAGCCGTTTGATCACGCTAGACTTGGGCCTCGAATCTCGCTACCCGAGTGAACATGTGTCATGTCTGTTTCAGGGCTGGACGGCACACGCCCAGGAGCTGCCACCATGAATCGGCACCGAACCCTGCACGCCGGCGTCGGACGGGTCGTGATTACTCCCCCCATCGGCATCCGGATGATGGGGTACACCGTTCAAGAATGTGTTTCAGAGTCGATCGATCGCGAGCTGACGGCGACGGCCCTCGTACTCTCTGACGGATCGGCCAAAGTGGTGATCATCGCCTGCGATCTGTTGTTCATTCAAAGCCCGCATGTGGACCGCATCCGGGAACGCGTTGGCGCGGCCGTCGGCGTGGCCGCGACCGATGTGCTGATTAACGCCAGCCACACGCACCTCGGCCCGATGTTGCCCGGCTGGAGCGCCGATACGCCGGCTCAGGAGCGGCTGCAACGGCGCTATCTGGCGAACCTGGAAGAGTCGTTGACCGGCGCAGCGAGATTGGCGCAATGCGAGTTGCGGCCAGCCCGCATTGGATCGGGAACCGGATTCGCTCCGATCGGAATGAACCGTCGCGAGCGTTTGCCCGATGGTCGGATCATGATCGGCGAGAACCCCAGCGGTGCAGTCGATAACGAGGTGGGGGTGATTCGGTTGGACGACCTCTGCGGCAAAACGCTTGCGACGTTAATGTGCGCCGCGGCACATACGATTGTGCTGGGACCGGCGACCCATCAACTTTCGCCGGATTACGTCGGTCCGGCGCGCGAAATCGTCGAGTCGGCGACGGGCGCACCGTCGCTGTTCTTGCAGGGTGCCGCAGGAAACGTGAGTCCGCGATGCGGGATCGGTGCCGGCGGGCCCGCGCAGTGGGACGATGCCCACCGCATCGGCGCGTTGCTCGCTGGCGAAGTGCTTAAGACATGGTCTCAGATCCGCACGCACGACCGTCGTGGACCGCGTCGCGTCGTCCATTCGGTGGCGGCCATCTCGGTGTGGGACTACGAACCACTGCCCGACGCGTGTATCGAGCATTTTGATACTACGCATCGACAGCGGACACTACCGATGGCCCCGCCACCGAGTCGGCAGAATGCCGAAGACGAGCTTGCCACCTACCAACGGCAGCTCGAAGAGGCCCGCGCCGACCAGCGCGTGGGGGCGGTGCATGTCGCTCAGCGATTGGTACATTGGGCCGAACTTGCGCTTCAGACGATCGACGCTGGTCAGCCCGTGACGCGAACGCTCGACTGCTGGGCGCTGCGGATCAACGACATCGGCATCGTGGCCGTGAATGGCGAACCGTTTGCCGAACTGGCGCTCGAGGTGAAACGACGGTCACCGTTGGAGCAGACCTTCTTCTTGGGTTACAGCAATGGTTGCCTGGGGTACCTCCCCACACCAGAGGCATTCGATGAAGGTGGTATGGAAGTGAATGAGTCGTATCAGAACTATATGCTGCCCACCGCATTCACTCGCGAGTGGGGACCCGCGGTGATTGACACGGCGCTGGAACTGCTGACAGAGCTCCACCGGTCGGAGGAGACTGGTGAGCCATGACGTTGAATCGCGATCCGTGGTGTGATGCGTTTCACAAATTTTTTTGTCAAAAGCCGAGGTGACAATGTGACGGATTGTATCTTCGAGGGACGTACAGCCGTGGTCACCGGCGGATCTCGGGGGATCGGGCGGTCGGTGTGCGAGATGCTGGCGGAAAGAGGGGCGCGGGTGGCCATCAACTACGAAGCCAATGAACAGGCTGCTCGTGAAACACTGGCGGCCATCGACGGCGGATCGGAAAACTCGATGATCGTCCAGGCCGATGTCTCGGATGAACAGCAGGTAGGTAACATGATGGACTCGGTACGGCGTCAACTGGGCCCCATCGATTTGTTGGTCAACAACGCGGGAATCGCCCACAGCCGGCCGCACGAGGAAGTGACGTTCGCCGACTGGAAGCGGATGTTCCAGGTCAACGTCGACGGTCCCTTTTTGGCCACCTGGGCCGTGAAGGACGAGATGATTGCGCGGCGGTACGGCCGAATTGTCAACATCTCGTCGTTGGCAGGCATCAAGATCAAGAGCCGCATGATCAGCTACGCCACAACGAAATCCGCAGTCATCTCGTTTACACGGCACTGTGCCGAGGCGTTCGCTCCGTACAACGTCCGAGTCAACTGCGTCGCGCCAGGTCTGACCAACACCGAACTCGCGCGATCCGCGAATCCTGACCAAGTCTCACAGTTGATCTCAGTGACTCCGATGAAGCGCATCGGCGAGCCGGAAGAAATCGCCAGCGTCGTGCAGTTCCTGCTCTCGGATGAGTCGAGCTTTGTGACGGGCCAAACCGTTGCCGCCTGCGGTGGTCGCTGCTGAGGGAGAGCCGGTGATCGATTGCGCGATGAATCCGGCGGGAAGTGGCTGAGCAGACCGCCGTGTTGGTTTGCATTTGTTTCCTGTAACCCGCTCCAAACAGGACCTGACGGGTAAGCGAGCAAATTCCAGCCGCTGTTTTCTGGCCTATGACTTTGGAGCGTGGCTCCGTCGCGGCCACGGTATTCAACCGGCTATCTTAGTTCTTGACTGCGCCGGTGCCCGATGGTCAGCCAACATGCTCCGCCTTCAGAGGCGATTGAGATTCCGCCGCTCACGGGAATCTACGCCGAGCCGTTCTCTCTCAGCAAGCTGCTGAGAATGATAGGCTTTTTCGGCCCGGCTGCGGTCGTGGCGTCGCTCTCGCTCGGGGCCGGTGAGACGATTATGGTGACCGGATTGGGTGCCTGGTCCGAGTACGGTTTGCTGTGGCTGCTGTTGCTGAGCGGCCTGGTGAAGAGCGTCTTTGTGACTTATTTGACCGGCCGCTACACGGCGGTGACCGGACAGAGCATTGGCCATCGGCTCGTGATGGTGCCCGGTCCTCGTGGCTGGCTGCTGCTCGCGGTTGTGGTGGCCGAGGTCGGGTTGATCAGCATGGGGTTGACCGCAGTCGCCAAACCGTGCGGGAACCTGATCACTTACGTGCTGCATGACTCGCTTCCCGGTAACTTGAGCTTCGGAACCTGGGAGAACTTTCTGACCAATGTGATTTTTGCCGCGGCCATGGCCGCCGGTTTGTCCAGCTCCTTTCGATCGTTGGAGCGTCAGCAACTGGTGATTTGTGGTCTCCTCGTGATGGGCACAATCGTGGCGACGGTGATCGTCAGACCCGACGTCTGGCAGCTGTTTGTGGGAGCGAGTCGTTTCGGCCATCTACCGATGGTTCCTGATTTCGCACCTCCCGCGGNGCGCAACGACTACACCCTGAATCTAGTGACAGTATTCGGTTTCATCGGCGGCAGTCTGAGCGGGCATATCGCTNNTTCGAGNTGGGTCAGTATGCGTGGATAGGCATCAACTCGCATCCGAAGATCGACGAAATCCGGCAGCGGGCCGNTCGCGCTCCGCGGATCGACTATCTGCCGGATGACCCCGAGCAGGCGAGTCGCTTGCGGACTCGGTTGATGCCGTTGCGGTGGGACGTTGGCATGGGAGCCGTGGTGATGATGATTGTGACCGGCGCCTTTCTCACCGCGGGCGCGACCGTGCTGTTCCCTCGGCAGGAGGCGGTGGGAGGTTCGTGGGAACTCCTGACGAAGCAGGCCAGTATCTGGAGACAGATCCACCAGGCGCTGGTCCCGGTCTACTATGTGATGGTCCTGATGGCGCTGTGGGGCACGTTGGCCAGCGTGCCCGAAGCCATTGCTCGCGTGGCTCACGACTTCCTCAGCGCCATCTGGCCGCGCTTTGAACGATTCCCGATCCGTCGTCTCCAAGGTCTGATTGTCAGTTGGTTTTTCGCGACGTCCGTGGTGTGGACCTGGTCGGGAGTCACCTTTGACTTGCTGACACAGACGGGTGCTTTTCTTACAGTGAGTCTGGGGCTGTTGGTTGTGTTTAGCTGTGTGCTGTACCTGAATATGACGTTGCCTCATCGCTATCGGCCAAGATGGTGGGTGACGGCCGGCGGCGTAGTCTCCGCGGTGGTCCTGTTGTTGTGTACGTTGGGAGGCGCCGTCGGTCTGGCCCGCAAGATTTTCGCGGCATTGGGAGAGTAGACGCTGTGAGGCATGCCCACCTTAGGAGCTGAACGAACATCTGTCACGCGACGAACCGATCGGATTGAGCCACATGGTGAAACAACAATGGTGAAACAACAATGGTGAAACAACAATGGTGAAACAACAACTGCACAGCGAATCCTACTTAGCCAGCCACCCTGTTTCCGCGGGTTGGAATGACCGTGCCCGCGCGGCGCTAGCTGGCGGCGTCGGTCACGACCTGCGGCACGCCAAGCCGTTGCCGTTGTACATCCAGCGCGGCGTCGGTGGGCGAAAGTGGGACGTCGACGGTAACGAATACATCGACTTTCTGCTCGGCAATGGAGCCCTGCTGCTCGGGCACGCGCCGCCGGAAGTCATCGCCGCCGTCTGCGCTGCCGCGGACCTGGGCACCCATTTTGGAAGCGATCATCCGCTGCACATCGAGTGGGCCGAACGGGTGCAACAGATGGTCCCTTCCGCCGAACGTGTGCGGTTTGTCAATTCGGGGACCGAGGCCACCCTGTTGGCCATCCGGTTGGCCCGCGCGTTCACGAGCCGAACCAGAATCCTTCGCTTCGAGGGCCATTTTCACGGTTGGCACGATGGTGTGGTTCATGGATTCCAGCCGCCGTTCCACGCCGATGGTTCATTGGGAGTTCCCGCGCAGGTACACGACCAACACCTGGCGATCCCCGACGGCGATTTGGACCAGGTCGCAGCCGTGTTATCTCGTGAAACCGACATCGCCGCTGCGATCGTGGAACCGTCGGGCGCTTCTTGGGGTCGCGTTCCGCTCGATCCAGCGTTCCTTCGAGGGCTGCGAGAGATCACATCGAGGCACGGTGTTCCACTTATTTTCGATGAGGTGGTGACCGGATTTCGCTTCAGTCCCGGCGGAGCACAGCAACTCTACGAGGTGGTTCCCGACTTGACGTGCCTAGCTAAAGTGCTGGCCGGTGGTATGCCGGGCGGCGCTGTTGTCGGGCGATCCGACATCATGTCGTTGTTTGACATCACCGGTGACGCTCACCACGACCGTTATCAGCGGGTGTTGCATTTAGGCACATTCAACGCGGCCCCACTATCGGCGGCCGCTGGAATTGCCGTCCTGAAACAAGTGGCCGGGGGTGGTCCCGTCGAAAGAGCCAACGCCATGGCGGATCGACTGCGCAACCAATGGAATAGGATTCTCGATCAGCTGGGCATTGCCGGATACGCGTACGGCCCCTGCTCGACGTTTCACGTCTATTTTGAAACCGATCCGATCCGGCTCCGCAACGCCTCCACACGGGATGACCTGTATACGACGGACGCTGCCCGGTTAAAGAGCATGCCGCCCGAGTTGGTTGTCGAATACCAACGGCAGCTGCGCCAGCACGGCGTCGATGTCATGAGTTTCACTGGCGGTGTGGTGTCCGCCGCGCACACCGAAGCGGACATCGATCAGGCCTGCGAAGCGTTCAAGCAGACCATGCTGGCGCTCTGTGACCAACAGCTCGTCGTGACCATGTGATTTGCTGGTTAAACCAACTAGGATCCGGCGCCTGCGAAGAACAGACTGCTGCTTGAGGTGAGCCGGGTCCCGCACCTGTGCCGGTCGCGGCGGAGCCTCACGACGGTAAACGGCTGACCTGGGAAGACGTGGTGACGCGGTTCTTCAGCCGCAACGGCTTGTCCGCATCGTGCCCGTACAAAGCGATAATCCGCCAGCCGGCCTGCTGTTTGGCAACCACATAGACCCCCGCCCGCCGGTCCGGCGGAATCGGGTTACCTTCCCGGTCGAGAGCCGGCTGTCGTGTCTGTGAAGTCCGGGCCAGGTGGTCTCGCGGTGATGGGGCGCGTATTGGCTGGCGCGCCGTGTACTTTCCCCGCGCCACCGACCCTCTTATTCGCTCTCCTCATCCTCCGGGTTGAGCTGGCGATTAGCGGCCCCTGGGGTCGGTCGCAGTGATTTCAGCGGGCCCTCTGACCCGGGAAACCGACCCTCTGACACGTCGGGAAGCTGTTTTCCGAACTCGACTCGATCGACCATGGTGCGCCCCGCGACGAGGGTGATGACTTCCCCTTCTTGGGATAGCTTGAAGTTGGCATGGAGCCCTTCCTCGCCGCCATCTTCATCGGCCCAGATCACCAGGTATCCACCNGCCGCCAGTCGTGTCCCAGCGGGGATTTTCCACTTGAAAGGATTGGCCGCATCGTCGCTCAGGAACATCCCCGACAGATCCACCTCGCGCTCGCCATAGTTTCTCAATTCGAGCCAATCTTCCAACTCGTCTTGTGGATCGCGGTTGGTTTTTGAATTCGCCGCCAGAAACTCACTGATCGCAATGGAGGGCTTCGGGCCCCTGGTTGTCACGATGGGAGCTGCCATTTTGCTCGGCACGATTTCAATACTCTCAACGCGTTTGATCTCATCGTGGGCCAACAGAAACGCCCTACGATCCCGCAGGAACTTGTAGAGACTGGGTCCCTGTGGTGGATCGGAATCGGAAGTTCGGCTCGTCATTGAAACGAAAGCGTCGAAACTACTGAGCGCGCGAGTGTCCGCTCTCATCTCTTCGAGCAGCAGGTCCCGATAGCGCTCGATAACAGGCCCCATCGTCTTAAGGTCCAGGCGGTGTTCTGCGATGGTCCGGACGTATTGCAGGTATTTTTTGCGATAAGCGGGTACGNCCAGAATCTTACTGCGCAGCGGCATTCGATCACTGTCAAAATCGATCAAAGGATCAAGAGACGTATCACCATGACCGGGACCGCCACCGGGTCCGCCAGGGAAAGGTCGAGCACCAGCAAGGAAAGGTCGAGCACCACCAAAACCACCGCGGCGTCCACCGGGTCGCCGGCCCCTGGGATCGTCGGGTCGCCCACCTCCAAAATCGGGAGGACCGTCGCCGAAACCAGGGAGAGGTCGAGCGCCAGCAAAACCACCGCGGCGTCCACCGCGTGTAATAAATGCTTCGTTCATGTCGTGCGGAATAACATGAAAGACCCCTATGGGGTCAAGGTAGAGGCTGTAGTCGCTGGCCCTTGTCCAATAGCCATCACTATTGACCACCGCGACATCGATTGCCAAGAACCGCAACAAGCCATCGACATTCAGAATCGGCTCGATCGCAGCCGGCAAATCTTCGCTAGGTGTTTCATTAAGAACCTTGCACAAATGAACGAGGGCGAGCCAGGACTCCTGTTTGTCTTTCGACTTGATCTCGAACCGCTGCTTATAGCCTTCTAGTTCGTCGCCCAAGTATCGCATCCCGCCATCGGCGCCGGGATGACCGGGGACTTTCCAGCGAGCGCCCGCCGTGCTCCGGTAGTGTTCCCTCAAGAAATCTTTGTTGTACTGCTGGACATTACTGTAGATTCCCCAACTCTCACCATTGATCACGACCTTAACGAAATTTGCCTTGGGGACGGGAAGAAAATCCTGGGCAACGAACGAGTAGAGTGCGCTACTCATCATCGACGAATCGCCGTTGCAATTGAGTAAGTTCAGGGTCTTATATCCGTACAGCCGCTGATCCTTGTTCACCAGATCCATCGAGAGATTCAGGGAGCGCTTCGATCCGGCCGGAACATGACCGAACGAGGACTGCCCCCGAAAGCGAATACCGACCAGTGGGAAGGTGGTGCCGTCGACCACGATGGTGGCGGGCATGGCCACATCGGTCTCCTTGAACGCAGCCATTTCGGTTTCCCAATCGACCGTATCGAACTCGATAAAGACCGTGCGCAGTACGGCCGGGTCGTAGAGCGCTGCGTCGGGATAGTGTTCGGCCTCCTCGAGAGCCACCTGGGGGCCGGGTCTGCCTGGTTCTCGCGCGCCTCCTGGCCCCCGCGTGCTGCCGAATTCGCCACCCCGACCTCCACCTGGGCCCCGGCCTCCGCCTGGGCCCCGACCTCCGCCTGGGCCCCGACCTCCACCTGGGCCTCGACCTCCACCTGGGCCTCGACCGCCGCGTCGACCCGCCCCGCGACCTCCCCGTGGACGTCGATCGGATCCACCCCGATCCGATAAGGCGGCAAGTGCCAGTTTTCGTTCTTCTGCGTCGAGGTAACCATTGGTATCCCGGTCGAATTCGGTGGCCAATTTGATCTGGGTCCGATTGGGGCCGAATACGCGAACGGGACCACCCGGAAAGATTGGCATCAGTTCTTCGAGGGTCAGGGTGCCATCCTCGTTGCGGTCCAGCCCCCGCAGCACCTGGGGTGCCCGCCGCATTTCGACCGCGGAAATCTCGCCATCCCGGTCTGTATCCAAGGCGAATAACAAGGGGTCCGGGGGAGGTCCAAAAGTCGGTCCAAAAGTCGGTCCAAAAGTCGGTCCAAAANNNGGCTCCA
>PADE01000127.1 GCA_002702965.1 Planctomycetaceae bacterium | reverse complement strand
TGCAGCAGCTGCGGCTTTTTCTTCCCTGGCCCGGTGCCCGAGCCGGTTCCCGAGCCCGGGAACGGAATGACCTGTGGAGAAACAAGGGACGTCACGGGTCTGTCCGGTGCCGATGTCCTGCCATTGAGCATCGAACTGCAGACCAACTTCGAACTGATCCCCGACTTCGACGAGCCGCTGCGCCAGGCGATGGTCACCGAGACTGAACTCTTCTTTGCCGAGGTGATGCGAAGAGACCGCAGCATTCTGGACCTGCTGGACGCGCGCTTCACCTACGTCAACAAACGGCTCGCACGGCACTACCAGCTCGAGGGGATTCAAGGCCAGCTCGAGGGGATTCAAGGCCAGCTCGAGGGAATTCAGGGCGACCAGTTCCGCCGCGTCCAGCTAACCGGAGATCGGCGGGCCGGCCTGCTGACCCATGCTAGCATCCTGACCCTGACCTCCAACCCGACCCGAACCTCACCCGTCAAACGGGGCAAGTGGATCCTGGAAAACCTGCTGGGTACACCGCCCCCCGATCCGCCCCCCGGTGTCGAGGAACTGCCGGAAGACGAGCAGGCGGCGGCCACCGGTTCGCTCCGCGAAAGGATGATCGCCCACCGGGAAAAACCGATCTGCGCGTCGTGCCACCAACTGATGGACCCGCTCGGTTTCGGATTCGAAAATTTCGACGCGATCGGCGCCTGGCGCGATCGGGACGGCGACTTTCCAGTCGAATCGGCGGGAACGCTTCCCAGCGGCGAGCAGTTCGCACACCCGCAGGCGCTCTCGCGGTTGCTGAGAAGCTCTCGCGGAGAACAATTCTCTCGATGCCTGACCGAAAAGATGCTAACATACGCCCTCGGTCGCGGGCTCGAGTTCTACGATCGCTGTGCGGTCGACGAGATCACCAAGTCGATCGCCGACCGGGGCCACCGATTCTCCCGTTTGATCGTCGAAGTCGTCAAAACCGAAGCGTTCCAGTACCGGGAACCGCCCTAGCGGACCTCCGGCCGGGACCGTGCCGCACGGGTGGCCTCAAAACCCTCATGCGCACTAGGCTGTTCGTCGATACCAGTGAAACGCCACTACCCGTAAAATAAGATGCGACCGCGTGTCGCCGGAGAACGCCGATGCACACTCAGCCGACCCTCTCTCGCCGAACGGTACTCCGAGGACTGGGAACGGCCCTGGCACTGCCCGGGCTGGAGGCCATGCTGCCCCGACAGGCGCGCGCCGACCAGGCCGCTACGATGCCCCGCCGCGCGGCGTTTCTGATGGTGCCCAACGGCGTTCACCTGCCCGACTGGACACCGGCGGCCGACGGCTACTCTTTTGAACTCCCGTACATTCTGCAACCGCTGGCGAAGGTCCAGGATGATCTACTCGTGTTGAGTGGACTGACGCACGACAAAGGACGCGCCAACGGCGATGCCGCGGGCGACCACGCCCGCGCCTGCGCGACGTTCCTCACCGGCTGCCAGGCCCGCAAGACCCACGGCGCCAATCTGCAGGTGGGCATCTCGGCCGACCAGGTGGCGGCCACCCAGATCGGCCAGGAGACGCTGCTCCCCTCGCTGGAACTCGGCATCGATGGCTCTCACTTGGCGGGCAACTGCGACTCGGGGTACAGCTGTGCCTATTCCTCTTGTATCTCCTGGCGGTCGGCCACCTCCCCGATCGGCAAAGCCAACAACCCGCGATCGGTGTTTGAGAGACTGTTTTCCTTTCGCGACAAGAATGGGATCGTCGACAGCCGCGGTCGACTGCGCAAGAAGAGCCTGCTCGACGCGGTGGCCGAAGACGCACGCGGATTACAGGCCAACCTCGGTCGCACCGATCGCCGCAAGCTGGACGAATATTTGCTCGGGGTGCGGCAGATCGAACAGCGGATCGCCCGCGCCGAACAGCAGCTTACCGATCGGGTCACCGGTCTGACGGGGTTAGTGAAACCGGACGGGGTCCCCGACAACTACGGCGACCACGTGCGGCTGATGTGCGACATGCTGGTGCTCGCGTTCCAGTGTGATCTGACACGCGTCAGCACCTTCATGCTCGCCAACGAGGGAAGCAACCGGAGTTACGGATTCATCGGCGTCCCGGACGGCCATCACTCCCTCTCCCATCACCAAGGAAAAGCGGAGAAACAGAATAAGATCCGCCAGATCAACCGGTTCCACATTCAACAACTGTCCTATTTGCTGGAACGACTGGCGACCATCCAGGAGGCGGACGGCAGCCGACTGCTCGACCATTGCATGGTCCTCTACGGCAGCGCCATCAGCGACGGAAACGCTCACAACAACGAAAATCTCCCGATCCTGGTAGCGGGCCAGGGGGGCGGCTCGCTGCGGACCGGCCGCCATCTGCGTTACGAGCAGGAGACGCCGATGGCCAATCTCCTGATCTCGCTGCTGGCCCGGCTCGGCGCCCCCGTCGACCGACTCGGGGATAGTACGGGACCGCTCGAGGGTCTGTCCTGACTCGGTTCGTCCGCTGTCCCCCCCGCGCCGCTGCGCCGCCGGGGCNGAGAAGAACCATGAAACCAACCGCCGCGTCAAGCGCTGTCACCTGCCTTTGTCTGCTCGCCCTCGCGGGCGTCGCAGAAGAGCCCGATCGCTCAGTTGACGAGCTGATAACCGAACTCAAATCGACCAAATTGCCGGCCCGTCGCGACGCGGCCTACGCCCTCGACCAGTTGGGCGTCAAAGCGAAACCGGCGGTCGCCGCCCTGGCGGACGCGCTGGCCGACGGCGATCAGCAAGTATGGAGCCGCGCGGCGAGTGCCCTGGCGGGCATCGGACCCGACGCGGCACCTGCGATCCCGCAACTGCTGGTGGGCCTCGGCGCCGCGGGGCAGCGCGGCTACCGTTTTGGTTTCGCACTTTCGCGGATCGGCGCCCCTGCACTGCCGACGCTGATCACGTCCCTCCAATCGGACCAGCCGCCGCTGCGGATCGGTGCGGCCCGGGCCCTGGGCATGATGGGAGCCGTCGCCGCACCCGCCGCCCCCCCTCTGATCACGGCCCTGGCAGACCCCGATGCCAGCGTTTCGCAACAGGCGAGTCGAGCGCTGGGACGAATCGGAGCTCCCGCCGTCGCGCTGCTCAGCGAAGCGTTGTCTTCCGAACACGCCGCAGTGCGGCGCGGCGCNGCGCAGGCCCTGGAACAGGTTGGCCCGCCGGCTCGCCCGGCCGCCGCCCCGTTGGGCAAGGTATCCGGTGATTCAGACCCCGCTGTACGGGCCAGCGCCTTGCTGGCCCTCGCCGCGCTGGGCCCGCCCGTCGAGAGTGCACTTCCGCAGCTGGTCGGCGGCCTGTCCGACGTCGATCCGGACGTGCGGACAGCGGCTCTGCTCGGCCTACTGCGGACCCGACCGGCCAGCCAGCAGGCCACACCCGAACTGATCCGCCTGCTGTCACACGAGCGAGCGGACGTCGTGCTCACGGCAACGCGGGCGCTGGCCCGCCTGGGGCCGGTCCCCGGCGAAGCGATTCCCCTCTTGGCGGCCGCCCTAAAACGGGTGGAGACCGAACCGCAGGACCCCACCTTCCGCCGCGTGTTTGCCCGGATCGGCGGCCCCGCCACGGCGGCGCTCGTCGAGCTCTTGCAAGACGATAGCAGCCGCGTCAAGATGGCGGCCTGCGCCTGCCTGGGTACCCTCGGTCTCCGCGCCGTGGCCGCCCGCTCCGCGCTGCAAAAACTGCTCCAAACCGAGGACAAGGCCGTGGCTGAAGCCGCCCAGGCGGCGCTGCAACAGATGGAGGAAAGGCCGCCGTCGCCCTGACCCCANCTNCGCNCACNACGTACAGGTAATCCAATGAGTTCGGCCNCACCCAACCCGCCTTCCAACCGCCGCCAATGGCTCGCCCAGGCGGGCGGAGGCGCCGGCTTGCTGGCGCTGGCGTCGCTGGGAGGAAACCCCGACGCGACACGCGCCGCGCCGACCACCGCACCGCGCGCCAAGCGTGTGATCTGGCTGTTTATGCACGGCGGGCCAAGTCATATGGATCTATTCGATCCCAAGCCCGACTTGATCCGTTACTCGGGACAACCGTTGCCCGCCAGTTTCGGCGCGGTGATGACCCGCCGCGACGTCGCCAAAAACCCCTTGCTGGGACCGATCAAACCGTTTCGGCCACGGGGTCAGTCGGGCCTTCCGATCAGCGATTTTCTGCCCCATATCGCGGGGTCCGCCGACGACCTGTTCGTGATCCGCAGCGTCCACGGCGACAGCGTAAACCACCCCCAGTCGGTGTATCAAATGAACACCGGCAGCATCCTGATGGGCAAACCGAGTGTCGGCAGCTGGCTGGCCTACGGACTGGGGACCGAAAACCAGGACATGCCCGCCTTTGTGGTGTTACCCGACCCCCGAGGGGGTCTCAAAGGGGGCCCTCCCGCCTGGGGCAGCGGATATCTTCCGGCCTCCTACCAGGGGGTGACGATGCGCGCCGGCCAGCCGCCGATCCTGGACCTCAAACCGCCGCGCGAGGTGTCCGCACCGCAGCAGCGCAACATCCTCGACCTGGTCCAGCGCTTCAATCGGCAGCACGCCCGACAGCGGGGCCTGGACGATGCGCTGTCGGCCCGCATCGCGGCCTACGAACTGGCCTTCCGCATGCAATCGGCCGCGCCCGAACTGGTCGCGATCGAGCGCGAAACGGCCCACACGCACGCGCTGTACGGCCTGGGCAGCGCGCAGACCCGGGAGTTTGGCGAGCGCTGCCTGCTGGCCCGACGGATGGTCGAGCGCGGCGTGCGCATTGTCCAGGTGTACGCAGGCGACACCGGTGGCTGGGATGCGCATGCCGATGTCCTCAAGAACCACACCGACAACTGCGCCCGCACCGACCTCCCGATCGCCGGCTTGTTGGCCGACTTGCGACAGCGCGGATTGCTCGACGACACGCTCGTCATCTGGGGCGGTGAGTTCGGCCGGATGCCGATGAGCGAACAGGGCAAAGGCCGCGACCACAACCCGTGGGGGTACAGCTACTGGCTGGCCGGCGCCGGCATCTCGGGCGGGCGTTCATACGGCGCGACCGACCCGGTCGGTCTGCGGGCGGCGGAGGACAAGGTCCATGTCAACGACCTGCACGCCACGATCCTGCACTTGATGGGCCTCGATCACGAGCAGCTCAGCTTCTTCCACAATGGTCTGGAAGAGCGATTGACGGGTCCGGGTGAAGCGCACGTCATTCCGGAACTGATGGCATGATGGCAGCTCGCGGCACCGCAAATCCCCGTCCCCAGCAGGTTTGGCTACGGACCCTGTTGTGTGTGTGCTGCCTGCTGGCCGGCCGCGTCGCAGCGGTGGCCCAACCGTCGCTCAGCGAACCCCCGATCAGCATCGACGATCGCGACCACTGGTCGTTTCGTCCTCTGCAGCGTCCCCCGCGGGCACCCGCGACGCCCGGACAATCCCCGCGTCAGCCGATCGACCGCTGGCTCGCCTCGGCCTGGTCCGAGCGTGGTTTAACGTCGGCGGGAACCGCCGCCCGGGCCACTCTCCTGCGCCGTCTGTCCTTCGATGTGCGGGGCCTGCCGCCGCGTCCTGGAGAGATCACCCGATGGAACGCAGACACGTCACCGGACGCTTACGAACGACTCGTCGATCGCCTACTGAGCGACCCCCAGTCCGGCGAGCACGCGGCCCAACATTGGCTCGATCTGGCGCGTTTTGCGGACACCGATGGATTCGAGTTCGACAAGGCCCGGGAGGAAGCCTGGAAATTCCGAGATTGGGTCATCGACGCGCTCAATGCCGACATGCCCTACGACCGGTTCATCGCGCTGCAACTCGCCGGTGACGAGCTCGCGCCGGGCGACAAGGGGGCGCAGATCGCCACCGCGTTCTGCCTCTCGGGGCCCGACATGCCGGATATCAACTCGCAGCAGGAGCGGCTCCACAACGTCTTGAACGAACTGACCGGGACCGTGGGCAGTGTTCTGCTCGCACTCCAAATTGGCTGCGCCCAGTGCCACGACCACAAGTACGATCCGATCAGCCAGGCGGATTTCTACCGCTTGCGGGCCGTCTTCGAGCCCGCCGTACGGGTCAAACGCAATCAGTCACTGAGCGTCCTCAGCGAGCAGGGCGACCCACCGGTCAGCCATCTGATGATCCGCGGAGACTGGCGGCGCCAAGGACCCGCGGTGACCGCGGCCGCCCCGCGGATCGCCAATCCTTCGGCGGCGCCCCTGACGGCTCGACCTGCCGACGGATCCAGCGGGCGTCGCACCGCGCTGGCCCACTGGCTGACCACGCCCAGCAACCCGTTGACGGCGCGGGTCATCGCAAATCGGCTGTGGCAGTTTCACTTCGGCGAAGGCCTCTGCCGAACACCCAGCGATTTTGGCACGATCGGCGAGGAGCCCTCGCACCCCGCGCTGCTCGATTGGCTGGCCGTCGAACTGCCCCACCAAGGCTGGAGTTTGAAACAGCTGCATCGGCTGCTCATCACATCGACGACCTATCGCCAGAGAACGCAGGCCACAGACAACGGACAGCGTGATCCCGACAACGTGTGGCTCGCCCGGTTCCCGCGGCGGCGACTTTCGGGTGAGGCGCTGCGCGATGCGATGTTGTCGGTCTCCGGCTCGCTCTCGGCGGCGCGCGGCGGTCCCGGCGTGATGCCCCCGCTTCCTCCCGAGCTGCTCAAAACGTTGCTGAAAAATCAGTGGAACGTGACCACACGGCAAGCCGACCACTACCGCCGCAGCATCTACCTGTTCGCCCGCCGCAATTTACGGTACCCGATGTTCGAAGCGTTCGATCGCCCCGACGGCAACGCCAGCTGTCCGCGGCGGAGCCAGTCGACCACCGCCCCTCAATCGTTGTTGCTGCTCAATTCCCGATTTGCCTTAGATGCCGCGAAACGACTCGCCGGCGCGCTGCTCGCGGAACGCAGCACCGTCGACCAGGCGACCTACCGCGATCTCTTTTGGCGGGTCCTCTGTCGCCCCCCAACCGCGACCGAGCAACACCTGTTGGCCACTTTCTACGGACGCCAGAGAACCCTGCTGTCCACTCAGCGGCGCTCACGGGAATCGCTTGCCCTGCCCCTGCCCTGCCCTGTCGACATCGATCCGATCGACGCCGCGGCGCTAACCGACGTCTGCCTCGCGGTGTTCAACACGAGCGAGTTCTTGTACATCGACTGACGTCGCCGAGAGGACCAGCAGACATCATTCTTTCCGGGTCTCGAGCAGAGCCCGATCGATGGCGCTGAGACGCGTCAGCGGGACGGTCACCTTTTGACCGTCCTTGCGTTCCAGTTCCACCTTGGATCCCGTCACGCCGATCAACCGGGCAACGACGCGAAATTTCCCCGAAGCGTCCTGCCAGCTGCGATACGCGCCGGCCTGGAGACTCGGCACCACATAATCTTTACCGGCCAATTCGCGCAGTACCTCCAACACGGTCGCCTCCGCCGGTCCGTCCCGGTAACGGATCGCGAGCGACGTCAAGTCAGAAATCGCCTGTTTGCGCCCACCGCGCACCGAGGCCCGCAGCCGCGCCTTGTCGATGGCCTTGGCTTGGACCAACAGCGACTTCTGCTGCGCGTCACGTGAGGCCTTGCGAACTTCCGCGACCAGTAGCTTCTTCAATTCCGGGAAGGCGCCATAGGTCCGCTCGGCCGTCACCAACGCCAGTGCACCCGCGGGCGCGTGCTCCTTTTGGGCGAGCTGTTTCTGTGCGGCTGCGAGCTCGACGTGCCCTCTGCGCACAATCTTCTGGACCAGCGCATTGGCCTGCCGAACCGGTTGGGCATAACTCGGAAGTTCACCCAGCGGCCCTAGCTTGGACAACGGACGAACAGCGCGCACCGAACCGGCCACATCCCCCCGCGCGAGTGCCTCCTGGCCGGTCTGAACCGCCTGCTGCACCAGCTTGTATTGGTCGCCGTTCAGAGTCCCCCCCGACTGCCGTCGGGCCGCTCTGAGCATCCGGGGCAGTTCGCCACCCGACAGCGCGCTGCGCCCGGCGAAGATCTTCTCGCCATCCGCGCGGATCACATAGACGATTGGGATGGTATTACCCGGCACCGGATAACGCCGCGCCAACTGCTTCCAATCCGCCGTCGAGACATCCACCTTCAGGGGCACAAACTGCGCCACCAGAGGCGTCAGAGCACGGTCACTGACCAACCGTTTCTCCAACGCCTTACAGGCACCTCACGTGTCCCGTCCGACGATCGCCAGGATCGGGCGGCCTGACTGTTGCGACAGGGTCTCGGCCTGGGCAAGACTCCGCGGGGCGTCGGCCGGCGCCGGCAGGGGCGTCGCGCAGCTGGCAGCCAGCGCCACCAGCGCAGCAAGTCGAGCTCGTTTCACAACACACCTCGCTAGCAAAGGGAAAAGACCAACCATCACTATAGACCGACAACTGGGCGCCGAAAACCTCGATCGGGGGATCGCGACGCGAGAGACACCCCGGCGCCTCTCCTACGAGGCGCGCTTGGCACCGCAAACTGCCTCGGACTGCAGGCCGCCGGCGCCACTCGGCTGGCATCGATCGCATATTTCTGCCAAGCTCACACGCAGTGCCCGGTCCCGCCGGCGTCACCCACACAGCTGCTTCTGTGAAACCCCAACCCGCGAGCCACTCATGACCACCCTGTTTGCCTCGATCTTGGTCGACTTCCGGAATATCCGCTGCGACTACTGCAAGGTCGCCTTACACGATGAGCTGGCCACCGAGTGTCCGACATGCGGGGCGCAGTTCGACGATATTATTTCGAATCACGTGGGACTCGTTCAGCGGCTGCGCAGCAAACGCGACGAGGCGGGCGTCAAACTGTCGAGTGCAACTCGGGGTGACTGAGCGAACCGCTCCCCGCGACACCCCTGGACCGGTTCGATCGCGCGGCGCAGCTCGGTCCGGCTGTGATCCGCCAGCGAAGTGAGACGCCCGCGCGAGTTAGCCGCTCAACCCCAGCTGGTAGACTTGGATGGACAAGCGGACGTGCCGCGCGGCATGAAGACGATTGTGACACGGTCGGGCGCCACCCTCTTCGCGCGGCGCCTACCACGGCTCACGCCCCAACCGCGGGGGCCGCCCGTCCGCGTTGTGCCAACGAACCTGGTACAATAAGGCGCCGGAACCGAATCGGCACCTCCACGTGGGGCCGTTGGCACCCCGCGATGTGCCCAGGCCGCCGAGATGCTTGTGACGTCTCGATCGAGAATGCCGATGTACGACCCACCGAGCAGACGTCTGCCGTTTCCCTGGCTGTTGACATTCCTCCTCACCGGTAGCGCCTTCGCCCAACAAGCGGCGCCCGTCGGCGGACGGGGTGGCCAGCGGCAGGCGCTCGGACCGATCCTCAGCAACCGGGCCCCGATCGACGTCCGGCCTGCACCTCGGCAGCCGGCGGACGCGACCACCTTCCGCGATCCTCAAGGACGCTTGGAAGTGGTGATCGACGCCGCCCACGGGTACCTCAAGTCACTCCGCTTTCCGACCCTCTGGGAGGCTGCGCAAACCGGCAGCGTCGACCGCTACATCCTGCTCGACGGTCTGCCAAGTTCCGAACTCGACGACCAGGTGATCGGCGTCCACAGCCGACTCGACGGGCCAACCCCGCACGTGATCGTCGATTGTCTGAACCATACGTCGGCACTCGCGGTGCGCAAGATTTATCAATTTGACCCCGCGCACGGTGAACTCCTCAAAACGATTGAGATCGACTCGCCAGACGAGAAATTGCTGACCGTGGCATCGGTCAGCGTGTTGTCCGAGGCGGCGCGCGAGGGTGCGTACTACTACCAATATCTGACCCACACCGCGAGCCGTTACGTGTCGTTTCCCGCCGCTCGCATCGGCGACGCCTATTTTTTGAACCGCCGCAACTATCAGAGCGGGGTGATGACGGTCACCCGGCCCGATCTCGATTTCACCTACGGGGAAGTCCAACTCTCGACCAACGGCGTCCCCGAGTACCTGTGCGTGCAATCGGACGGTTACCTGCCGGTGACCGCGGGGGTCGAAACCCTCTTGACCCGCGATGGCTGGCAGCTGCCGCGGGGCAGTTTTGTCCAGGTCGGTCCGGGCCGGCAGCCGCAGCGCATCCGCTGGCTGTACGCGGCCGTGCGCGGGACCCATCTGATGTGGCATGCGCAGTACCATCGGCGGTACTTCGCCCCCGCCTTTGCTCCGGAGCGATCGCTCGACAAGCGGATCGATCTGGCCTTCGACACCAGCTTCGTGTGGCCCCACGCCGCGGCCCGCTACCGCGACGGACGGCTGGAGTTGGTCGAGGGTGACCGTGAACTCTGGCGGGGCGGCCTCACCCGTNGCNNCAGGAGCAGGAGCCGCTGCCCCTCCGGGACCGCGACGGCAACGCGCTCTGGCACCAGAACCTGGCGACGTTTGACGCGGCGCACGAGATGTTTGAGACCCTCGACCTGGATCCGCGGGCCTGGGCGACCTGTGGAATCGCCGAAACCATGTACACGATGGGGGATTTTCTGGCCGACCACATGTGGTTCGCCCCCTCGGTCCCGCACAAGAACGAGGACTTCTTCGACGCCAAAAAGGTCAGCATGCGTGAGTATTTCCGTTTTGTGCGCAAGCTGCAGCAGCGCTGGCCGCGGTTCAAACTGTTCAATTACGAGCGCGGCACGTACTACCCGCAAGGCGATACGATCCATCGACATCCAGAGTTTGCTTTCTTCCCCGTCCCCGACGGAAACCGCCTGCGCCCAGTCGCCTATGCGCCACGTTGGAATCACTTTTTTTCCCAGATGACCGATAAATACCTCGATCTCCAGAAAGAGGGGATTTCGCTCTACGTCGACTGGGCCATCGCAGCCGCCGACGCGCGCAAGAGACCGGACGGCCGGGTGGTCTTCCAGAGCTACGAGACGGGTCAACGCGCAGTCCAGCGGATGGCCCGTAAACTCCGCGCTGCGGGGGGCTTTTTCTTCGCGAATCAACCGTCCAGTCCGTGGGCCGATTTGGGCTATATCGAAGGGGGCAGCTGGGACACCGATACCCGGGTCGACTGGCGTTTCTGGGCCGAGCGCCTGCAACTCTACAAACTGCACGAGTTTCGCCCCAACACCGTGGTGGCGCTCGACATGATGTGCGACGAATTCATCCACCAGTGCCTGATCTACAACCTGGTTCCGAGCACCATGAACCGCGTGGGAGTTCCCACCAACCAGAGTTGGGCCCCGCAAGAACTGATCCGCCTGCGGTGGTATCTCCGCGAGGCCAGCATGGCGCCGGTTCCCTTGCGACCCGTCGCCTGGGAGGAACCCGACAGCCCGCTGGAGACCAGCGTGATGACCCTGCCGGGCGGAGTCTACCTGGCCGCCTACAATCACATTACCCAAGACCATACGGCCGACCTGTCGGTCGATCTCGGGCCGGTGATCTCCACCCGCCCGAGCGCCATCTGGAAAGCCGACGTGAGCCGCGGACCCTGGGCGGGGGTCGTCAGTCCCCAGGGCCACGAGCCGCATCAAAAACCGACTCCCGACCAATACCGCATCGGGTACCGCTACGAAACGGCCGAGGTGACATTTCGGCCCTATCACGACGTCACTTGGGAAGGCCGGAAACTGCAGCTGCCCGGCGTCCAGGTTCCCCAGCGCCAGACGACNTTTTTCTTTCTTTCGATGGTCCCGGCGCTGGTCCGATCGGTGGAGGGAAAGGACGTGTTGTGGCCGCTCAGCAGTCAGCCCCATCTGCACATCGACCGNGCGCCCGACGGCGCGCTGCGGATTTCCAGCGGCTACACCCGCGCTGTGTTGGCGATCGACCCGAGCTGGTTGACGGCGGACGCGGCGACCGCTGGGCTCGACGAGAAGACGGGTTGGCCCACGGTGGTTGTCCGACCGGGCACCTGGCGGCTGCGAACCGACGGACGGCTGCTGTACGAAAGTCGCCGCCCACCCCCCGATCGCGACCCGCCCGTCGCCGCANCTCCCCCCCCACTGACCACCCGCGGACCGGTCGGCACCGAGCAACTGGCGGTCGACGGCCGGCTGGTTCTGCAAAACGGCCAGGGCGACTACCGCGGGCAGGTCAACGAGCAACTGACGACCGGCCAATGGGGCGCCGAAACGGGCTANGACTCACACGGAGATGCCACCGGCCAGGACACGATTTTTCTGTACTGCGACGGCGAGGCCACGCGCCACGCGCGCAGTCTGCTGNGATTCGACCTGNGTGGACAGCTTCCCGAGGGCGCCCGCCTGGTGCGAGCCACCCTGGTGATCCACTGCCACAAGGGGATCAACGGNAGCAACCTGCTGGCCGGATACCGCGCCCGCAAGCCGTGGACCGACGGCGCGACGTACTGGACGAACTGGGGTCAAGGGGGCAGCGATCCCGGCTACACCGATCCTACTGCGCTCTTCAAAGGGGCCATCAGTCGGGCCGCAGACTACCACTTCCGCGTGCCACCTGCCGTGGTCCAGAGCTGGCTGGATCGACCCGAGACCAATCACGGCTTGTTGCTGCGCGCGGTACGGGACAGCAACGCGTTTCACTGGATGGCCGACGGCGACNGCGCCGACGCACCTCCCAAACTGATCCTCGAGTACCACGCCGGGGGCGATTAGGAGCCACTCGCATTCGACGCGACCGCCGACACCACGTCAATCCATCGGCTCGAGCGCGAACCAGGAGCGATTGAGGTAGCTGCAGGAACATCCCGCAGAGGCGTCCGGGACAAGCACCAGCCCACCCGCCGGGATCGCGTTGATCCAACACCCGGGACGGACACCGCCAAAGTTCCTCACCTTGTCGTTTTTGGCGAGGTCAAAATAGCCCAGCGTCGCCGACCGGAAAAAGAGCATGTCCTTGCCACCGCTCAACACGCCGCAGCCGTAGCTGCGCTTGAAATTGAGTTTGCGCGGGTCACCCGTGAGCAAATCCCAGGCGCCGCCGTCGGCGATCACCGTGCGGTCCATCAGGGTCAGGCGAGACTGGTAGTGCGCCTCGCGGTCCCATTTGGTTTCTCCCGTGATCGCATCGAACGCAGTCAATCGTCCGCCGAGTTCCGAGGCCAGTTTGAAACTTGTGTTTTGGTAACTCATCATCAGCACCGAGTGCTTGTCGCTGACGGCGAGCGTGGTGCCATAAATACTCTCCTTGCGCCGCCAGGCGACTTTTCCNGTCTGCTTGTCGAGCGCCACCAGCGTTCCGCCGGGCTGAGCGGGCGCGTCCGTTTCCCGTTTGACGCGATCGGCGACCGCTTGAGGGCGATCGATCAGATACACATACTGCGCTCCGATGGCGATCGCGTTGTGGCGAATCGAGTACTCGGGCTGGTATTGCCAGAGAAGTTTTTCACTGGCGACGTCGTAGACAAAGAACAGGTTCGATTCGGTGAGCTGCTTGCGCATGTCACCTCCCGCTTGGTAGCGGTAGGTGACGACGTGGTCCGGATCGGCGCGCGACCCGAACAATCGCCCATCTACGCAGGCGATGTACCCCCAGGCCTCCTCGGAGACCGGTGCATCGCCTACCGGGGGAATCCTGTACTCGCCCAGTGGCTGGCCATTGGCAGGATCGATGCGGACGCAGAAATCCCGGTGACGGGCAAACACCCCTTCAGCGCTCACGCAGTAATTGCTGCCGGTTCCCGAGGTCCCCATCAGGTGATCGCCGTCATACGCCTTCAGTACACCCGAGAGCTGGTACGACCAGAGCTCACGACCGTTGTAGGCGTCGACCGCCCGGATCTCGTCCAGCCCTTCGTGNAACAGCCGACCTCGATGGAACAGGGGTGCCGGTCCGCGTCCGTGGCGTTGCGGAAGTTCCTGACCGACATCGCGAAACCAGAGGATTCCCAACGACCCGGAAACCAATGCGTCTTCGGAGCTGACCGTGTTGGCGGGATTGGAGTACTGGTGCGTCCAGCTTCCCGCCCCGGCCAGCGCGCCACGCCGCGTCACCCGCATCTGGCCGGGTTCGCCGAGGCAAGCCACGCCACCGAACGGTCGCTGTAGCCGCAACACCTCCGCCGCCGACACCGCGTCGGCGCCGCCCCGCAGTGAGTGGGACGAGATCACCAGATTGGCAAAGTACTTGGGGTAGCCGGTCGCGTCGAGCGGTGCATGGTGGACCGTCACCCGCACACCGTACAACCCGGCCGCCGTCAATCGCCGGCGCGTGCGTTGCACGCGCGCCGGATCGTCATCGACCGCGAAAATCGTGAGGTTCGTCCGTCTCGCCAATTCCAGCGCCAACGCTCCATCACCGCACCCCAGATCGAGGCAGTACCCCTCGCGGATACCCGTCTTTGCGATCAATTCGTCGACCACTGACGCAACCGCTGGATCCGCCGCAGGAAGCGTTCGGTTCGCTGCGACGTGCTCCCGTGCCTCACCCGCCAGGCGTTCGGCAAAACAGTACAATACGCCGCGATCGGTCGACACGTAGAGGCGGCCGTCGGCTACCGCGAGGCCGTAGGGGCTACCCTCGACCTCGGTACTCCACCGCCGACGGTCCCGTTTCTCCTTACCGGGAGTGCCGTCGAGAATCGTCACCCGCTGTGACCCGCCGACGATCACCGCCTCACCCGCAGCAATCAGGTTCACGGCGCCCGCCAAATCCGGCACCGACCAGCGCGGCTGGAGACTGAGGGCTTTGACCGGTTTCCCTTTGCGGTCCGGCTTTTCGACTTCGGCCATCCGCAACGCGTGGACGCCCTTGGTATCCGCGGTCACCAAACCCTCGGGAAATGCGGCCACCAGATGGGCATTCAACTTGGCGCGTGCCTCACCGCTGGCCGCGTCGAACAGAATCCCGCTGTTGATCATGTAGCGACCTGCCAAAACCACCGAAGTGCCTCCCGCGCCNCGGTTCTTCTGGAGAAAAAAGTAGGCCAGTTTTCCATCGTCGCGGTCGAGCGCCGCGGGGATCGCGCGGCCAGTCGGAACAAACACCCGCTTTCCACGAGCCGCCAGATGCCCTTGCGCGGCTAACCCACTGGCCGCGTTTGCCCCCCCGTGGGGTTGGGGCATGTAGATCCCGCCGGAGTCCTTGTTGGACCACAGTTCGTCACCCGTCTGGGCGTTGAGCGCGTAGATGTAGATGCCGTCGCTGGGCCAAATCCCAACCGCGTAATACAACACTCCATCCAGTAGCACCGGACCGCCGCGGGCCGGCCACTTGGAGATCATTCGCTGGTTCCCCAATCGCCACAGCGACTGCGGTCCTCCGCGGTGCTGCCACACCAAATCTCCGGTCTGAGCATCGAGTACGTACAGCCGCCCGTCGTCACTGGCGACGGCAACTCTCTCCCCCCATGCGACCGGCGCAAGGCGGATCGGCCCACCGGTGAAAAAAGACCACCGCTCGACACCGGTCGCCGCGTCCAGACAACGCAGACTGCAATCGACGGAGCTGCCGTAGAACAGCCGACCTGCACAGATCACCGGTTCATAGCAGGCATCGAACAGCTGTCGCTTCGAGCGTGGCCAAGCGCGTTGCGGCGGGTGCGCCGAGGTCCGTTTCCACAACAGTTTCAGGTCCTGCGGCAGCACATCTGAAACGTNCCCGCTGCGGGCCGCATCGGCCCGTTGCATCGGCCAGTCCGCGGCGGACGACGCGGCGGGGACCAGGAGCGCGAGACTCACGGCGGCAAGCGGAAATCGCATCGGCACGTCCTTCTTCAGGGTTCACGCGGAGCGGGAACACTCCCCCGCGCAGACAGTATACCGCGCCCCGCCCATCCGGGCGCAAGCTCGGCTCCCGGTCGCCCTGCCGCATGCGTGGCGCCGGTCCGCTGCTTGGTGTTGGGTGCCAAAGCGGGCATCTGGTACAATCGCTGAACGGGGTTTCCCCACCTCACCCCCCACCTCGCCAAGGTCCAGCCAGATGCACATCGAGCTCGCGTCACAGACGTATGGGAGCCGGTCGAGCCGCCGAGATTTTGTCAAACTCAGCGCCGCCGCGACCACCGGTCTGGGAATGGCCCATTGGCTACGGTTGCAGGCCGCCGGGGCCATCACCCCTCAAGCACCGCCCAAAGCGGTGATCCAGCTCTACATGGGTGGCGGGGCCAGTCAGATCGATTCGTTTGACCCCAAGCCGCATGCTCCCTCCGAGCTGCGGGGCCCCTTTGAAACCATCGCGTCCTGTCTACCCGGAATTCGCGTCACCGACCAGCTGCCGCGGATGGCTACTCAGCTGGACAAAATGGCGCTCTTGCGCGCGGTCCACCACGGTCAATCCGAACACCAGCAAGCGGCGCACTACATGCTCACCGGTTGGATGCCCAGCCGCGTGGTATTTAAGAATGAACACCCCAGCCTCGGTTCGGTCGTCGTCCACGAAACGGGTGACCGACTCTCGATGCCCCCCTACGTGGTACTGCGCGATCCCGCCCGGCTGGTCAACCGTCATCACGGAAGCGCGTTTTTGAGTCGCGACTGCGACCCCTTCGAGATGGTGGTTCCGTGTCGCCTGGCGGACGTCAATGCCGATGGCCAGGGAGATATTTACAAGGCCGAGGAGATTCCCCCGCCGCGCAATCTCTCGTCCCGCGTCAGCGGGCTCTCGGTGAGCCGCATCCGCGAACGGCGGCGCCTGCTGCGCGCCTATGACCGGCTGCGCAAGCAGCGCGACGATGCCCAGGCGAAGGCCGCAGCAGCCGTCGATCATTACGAGCAGAAGGCCTTCGACATTGTCACCTCCCAGAAGGCCGTCACCGCCTTCGACCTGTCGCGCGAGCCGGCGCGGGTCAGAGACCGCTATGGCCGCAGCCTGCTCGGACAATCGTGTCTGTTGGCCCGACGCCTGGTCGACGCGGGAGTCTTGTTCGTCACCGTGTCACGGGGCGGTTGGGATACCCATAAAGACAATTTCAACACACTCCAGAACGAACTGCTTCCCGAGTTGGACATCGCGATGTCGGCCCTGCTCGAGGATTTGTCCGACCGCGGAATGCTGGAGCGCACACTGGTCCTGTGGAGCGGCGAGTTTGGTCGAACGCCGCGCGTCAACAAGGACGTCGGGCGGGATCATTGGCCGGCGGTCATGACGATGGGATTGGCCGGGGGCGGCGTTCCTGGCGGGCAGGTGATCGGACAGTCCGACGCGCACAGCGCGCAGCCTGTGGACCGCGCGCTGACGCCAGAAGATGTCTGGACCACGATGTACCACCACCTGGGAATCGATTGGAGACGTTCCTACCAGGTTCCCAGCGGTTTCGAATTCAAGAGCGTTCCGCCGATGGTGCCGATCCTGCCGCGCGGTACGCCGATTGCCGAGCTGATCTGAGACGGGCGCCGTCGAACCGCCGTTGACCCCCATGCGGATTCCCGCGCGGGCACATCCACCACCTCCACAAAGACGGGCCGATTTCGTGTTGACTTTGTGCGATCGCCCTGGGCGACGACGCGATTCCAGGTCGCGCCGGGACCTGCTGACAGTCGGCAGTCTGTCACTGCTCGGTTGGGCGCTGCCCGACCTGTTCCGATGGCAGGCGCGGGCGGCGCCGTTGCCCACCCCATCGTCCGGCGGCTTCGCCGCCGCCGACGCGGTGGTGTTGATCTATCTACAGGGATCGCCCAGCCATATCGATCTTTGGGACCCCAAGCCAGACGCTCCGGCGGAAATCCGCGGTGAATTCCGCCCGATCGCGACCAACACCCCGGGCTTTCAACTGGGAGAGGTGCTGCCGCTGTTAGCACAACAGTCCCAGCACTACACCGTGGTCCGCTCCATCGGCGTCGATCCAAAGGGGCTCCGAAATCACGGCGCAGCGATCTATATGCTGATGACCGGCCACAATCCCACCAACTTTTCGCCGACCGGTCTGGCGGTTCCACCGTCGCGGGAAGACCTCCCTTCGATCGGTGCCAATATCTCTCGCTACCGGTCGGCCGACGCCGGCCGGTTCAGCAGCGTCGCGGTCGGTGCGCCGGTGATGGAGGGTCGGGTGGTTGGAGTCGGACAATCAGCCGGCCTACACGGCGCGGCGTTCGATCCCTACACGATGTACGACGATGCTACCAAACGCCTTTCACCGGTTGGCTTTACCTTGCCCGGCGACGTGACGCTGGAGCGGATTGCATCGCGACTCGATCTGCGGGCCGTGATCGACGCCCGCTGCCAGGCGATTCGTCAATCGCAAACGACGTTTGACCGGTTCTACGATCAAGCCCTATCCCTGATTCAAAGCCGCCGCGGGGTGGAGGCATTCCGTCTGGAGACAGAGACTCCAGAACGGCGCCAGCGTTACGGGATGACCCGATTTGGACAGTCGCTGCTGCTGGCCCGCCGGCTGATCGAAGCCGAGACTCGGTTTGTGCAGGTGACCTGGCCGGGCCGGTCCGACGAAGAGCCGGTACCTGGACCCGATGGTTCCTGGGACACGCACCGCAATAATTTCCCCATGCTGCGCGATCATCGCTGTCCCGTGTTCGACCGGGGCCTGTCGGCCTTCATTGAGGACATGGCAACCCGCGGACTGTTGGAGCGAACGTTGGTGGTAGCGATCGGGGAGTTTGGACGCTCGCCGAAGATCGGCTCGCCGACCACCAACAACGTGGGCCCCGGGGGAAGGGATCATTGGCCCGAATGTTATAGCTTTCTGATCGCCGGCGGCGGGGTGCGAGCGGGGCAGGTGTACGGTCAATCCGACCACCACGGAGCCTGGCCAAAGAACGATGCCGTCCATCCCTACGATCTGCTGGCGACCATCTACCATGCGATCGGTATCGATCCGGCGACCGAATACCACGACACTCTCAACCGCCCGCGACGCTTAGTCGAAGCAGGCAGGCCGATCCAGGGGCTCTTCTGAGACGCGTCGACCACTGGGCCGCCGCCCGGCCACGACGGCGGCAGTTTGAGCAACTCCGGCGGCCTCACTCCAGACCTGCGAATTGAAGTAAAATGTTGGTGGCGTCTGATGATTCGGGCGCGCCGGATTGGAAAGCGGCCCAACCCGCAAATCAAAGCACACCTGTCAACAAACCACCTCGCCGGATAGATGCCATGATCGGAATCAGTCGTCGCGCTATTCTGGAGCTCTCGTGTCTCGGTTTTGGCCGGGTCGCGCTCAACAGCCTGCTCGGATCCAAGCCGCTGTGCGGCGCAGATTCGGGCGCCGCATCCGCCATTCCGCGCCAGGGTGATCTACGGCCCCGCCGCACGCACTTCCATCCCCCCGCGAAGGCGGTCATCCAATTGGTCCAGAACGGCGGTCCCAGCCAAATGGACCTGTTCGATCCCAAGCCCGAATTGTCGCGTTTGGCGGGTCAACCGCACCCCGACGGCGTCGAGATTCACCAACCGGACAATGCCAACGCGCTGCTCCCCTCCCCCCTGAAGTTCCGGCAATACGGCCAATCGGGAATGGACGTCTCCGACGCGCTTCCCCACGTCAGCGAGATTGTTGACGACCTCTGTTTCGTGCGCTCGATGCACACCGAACACAACAACCATCTCGAAGGTCTCAACATGTTGCTGACCTGCAAGATCTTCCCGGGTCGCCCCGTGATGGGAGCATGGATCAGTTATGCGCTGGGCACCGAGAATCAGAACCTGCCCGCCTATGTCGTGTTACGCGACCCCGACGGGTACACCGTCGGTGGTAAACAACTCTGGGCCAATGCCTACCTTCCGGCCCTCTACCAGGGCGTCGAATTCAGTACCCGGGGCGCAGCGATTCAACACCTGAACCCGACCACGGTATTGCCAACCGGCGCGCAGCGGGAAAACCTGAATTACCTTCAGCAGCTGAACGCAGAGCACCTCCGCGCCCGCCCTGGCGAATCGGAGTTGGAGACCCGCATCCAAAATTTCGAACTTGCCGCACGGATGCAACTGGAAGCCCCCCGGGTACTCGACTTGTCTCGGGAAACCGCAACGACGCGGACCTTGTATGGACTCGATCGACCGGAAACCGCCAAGTACGGCGCGCGTTGCCTGATGGCGCGGCGATTGGTCGAATCGGGTGTTCGCTTCGTCCAGGTGATGACCAGCCCCGGGCAACCCTGGGACCATCACAGTAATATCCGCTCGCAGATGCCGAAAATCGCTACCGAAACCGATCAGGGCGCGACCGCGCTGATTCGCGATCTCAAACAACGCGGCCTGCTCGAAAGTACGATCGTGATGTGGGCGGGGGAATTCGGTCGCCTCCCGACCACCCAGCAGGGGACCGGCCGCGATCACAACCGCAACGCCTTCACGATCTGGTTCGCCGGCGGGGGATTCAAGCGGGGCCTGATCTACGGTGAAACCGACCCCTTTGGATATCGCAGTGTCGTCAATCGCGTGAGCGTTCCCGACATGATCGCCACCGTCGTGCACCAGTTGGGCCTCGACCACCGCCGTGTTCAATACCCCTACGGTGGACGGATGGAAACCCCCGCCGACGTCACCGTCACAGGAGCCCAGGTCGTGGGCCCCCTGTTGGACAATCCCGTATTCGGATGACAGACGAAACGATGCAAATACAGTATGCAACCGTGGTCAGCCGCGTGAGGCCGTATGCGGCCCAGCTCCGTCACACGTCTCGGTGGGTGGGTCTGCTCGCCCTGGCGCTCGCTGCACAAACGGTCCGCGGCCCACTGCGTGGCGCCGAGGTTCCCCAGTTCGAGAGGGACGTGCTACCGATCTTCACCCGCTACTGCTTCAACTGCCACGGAAAGAGTTCGCCCCAACTCGGGCTCGACCTGCGCTCGGCACGGTTGGCGATGCGGGGCAGCCAAAACGGGCCGGTGATCGTACGCGGTTCGCTCGAACAGAGCCTGTTATGGAAAAAGGTCTCCACGCGAGAGATGCCGCTGGAACTCTTCAAACTCAAACTCGACGATGCCGAGATCGACACGATTCGACGTTGGATCGTGGCCGGTGCTCCCAGCGCGGAGTCGGTCGAACTGCCACCGCAGGTGCGCCGCCAATTCGCGACCTTCCAGACGCAGATTCTCCCCATCTTGGACGCGCATTGCACCGCCTGCCACGGAGGAGACGCACCGGCTGCTGAATTGGACTTGCGGACGCTCGAGTCGCTCGTGCGGGGCAGCCAGAGCGGGCCCGTCATCTACGAGGGATTTTCGGAGAAGAGTATTCTCATCCGCAAGGTCGCCAGCCGCGCCATGCCCCCCCGTGACGAAGGGACGCCGCTGACGCAACTGCAAATCCGGACCATCACCGCTTGGATCGATGCCGGACACTTCGTCGACTACGTTGAGTCGGCGCTTGCACCCGACGTGCGGCGGGCGGCCTCAACGACCGACCTTTCCGGCACGGATCGCGCATTCTGGTCATTCCAGAAACCCGTTCAAACCACTCTGCCCGAGATGGCCATCGGCCATCGGGTGCGCACCCCAATCGATCGGTTCGTGCTTCGTCGCTTACACGCATCCGAACTCAACTACTCGCCGGCGGCGCCCCGGGGCACGCTTCTGCGGAGAGCCTATTTTGACCTGCACGGAATTCCCCCCTCNCCCGAGGCCGTGAAAGCGTTCTTGGCAGACCCCCGGCCCGACGATTACGAGCGNCTCATCGACCGGCTTTTGGCCTCCCCGCGATACGGCGAGCGATGGGGACGGCACTGGCTCGATGTGATGGGTTACGTCGACACCACGGGCAAGGACTTTGATCCCAAACGGGCCACGCTGTCCGAAGGTTTCTGGCGTTATCGGGACTACGTCATTGGGGCCACGAATGCGGACAAACCGTGGGACCGGTTCCTGGTCGAACAAATCGCGGGAGATGAACTCGTCGATTGGCGCACGGCACCTCGCTATACGACGGAAATACGTGACCTGTTGACCGCCACCGGTTTCTTGCGGAACGTGTTGGACGCCACCGATGAAGATATTTCTGATTTGCCATTCGATCGGTACGAAGCGCTGTTCAAACTCATGGAACGCGTTTCCACCAGCACATTCGGCCTGACGTTGGCCTGCGCTCGTTGCCACAATCACAAGTTCGATCCGATCCCACAAACCGACTACTACCGGTTCCTGTCTCTCTTTACCCCCGCCTACAACCCCAGCCAGTGGCTCCCCCCCAAACGCCGACATCTGTTCGACCATTCCGCGACCGAGCAGGACCANCTCGCCCGACGCAAGGCTGCCATCGAAAAAGCCATTGCCGATTTGACGACTCGGCGTGAGGACTTGCGGCGACCGTCGAAACAGCGCCTGCTGGCGGATCGCATCGCCCAACTTCCCGAGGAGCAGCGCAGCGACGTGAAGCGGGCGCTCGCCACTCCCGCAGCGGACCGCACGGCGCCACAAAAGGCGCTGATCGAAAAGCACAAGCGAGCGCTGCAGGTCACCGACAAAGAGGTCGATCAAGGGCTGAATGAACCCGATCGGCTCGCGGTCGCTACGCTGTCCCGACAGATTGTCGAACAACGGTCCCTGTTGCCCGCCCTGAGTTCCAGCAAGGTGCAAGCGCTGTGGGATGTCGGAGCGGCCCCCACGATTCGACTGCTACACCGTGGGGACGTCGACTTTGCCGGCCCCCAAGTCTCCGCCGGGTTCTTGAGGATCTTGAGTCCACCAGGTCGTTCGAGCGCAGTCCCTTCGCCCACCGCCGTGGGGCAGACGACCGGTTTCCGGTTGGCGTTTGCCGAGTGGCTGACGGGCCGCGACCACCCGTTGACCGCCCGCGTCATCGTCAACCGATCGTGGCAGCATCATTTCGGCACTGGGATCGTTGCCACCCCCGGAAATTTTGGGAAAATGGGAACCCCGCCCACCCATCCGGAACTGCTCGATTGGCTGGCCGTCGAATTCATGAATCAAGGTTGGAGCGGCAAACGCCTCCACCGCACGCTGATGAGCTCCGCCGTCTACCGCCAGACGTCGACCCGGCATCAACAACAGGCGGAAACGATCGATCCCGCGAACCGCTATCTGTGGCGGATGAACCTCCGCCGCCTCGACGCGGAGTCCGTACGCGATTCGGTGCTCGCCATCAGCGGTCGCGGGGACTACTCCATGGGAGGGCCACCGGTACCGTTACAGGCGACCCCCAGCGGCCTACAGACCGTGGTGACACAAGGTCGCGACCACGCGGGTGCCAGACGAAGCGTGTACCTCGTAGCGCGTCGCACCTATCCACTGACCCTGTTAGGCGTTTTTGACTACCCGATCATCGATGTCAACTGCACCCGACGCGTCCCGTCGGCGACACCCCTGCAGTCCTTGACGATGCTCAACAGCTCTTTCTTCGCCGCCAGCGCCGTTCATTTGGCAAACCGCGTCCGCCACCGCGTCGGGGATCCGGCACCACTGGCGCGGCAAGTCGAGGACGCCTATTGGTTGACACTGGGACGTCCGCCGTCGGAATCAGAATGCGGGGCTGCCGAAGCGTATCTCGGCCGCCTCCGAGGTCTCCATCTGGCGGCCAATCGGCCTGCCGCGGAAGCCGCCCAACGTTCTCTGGAGAGCTTCGTCCATATGCTTCAATGCGCGAACGAATTTCTGTATGTCGACTAGCGGCCGACCGCGGTGGCAGAGCGTCTGTTCCCGACCCACCGATCTGTGGCCCCGCCACGATCACGTTTCGTCACCGCGCGCTACGGGAAACCTCAGTCGCAACCATTCATCGCGGCATAGCCGGACCGCGTCAACGAATACCCGCCTTGGAACTTTTCCTTGACCAGGAATTCCTTGTCAGTCAAGCGTTCCAGCGTCGTCATATTTTGTTTGAGATTGGGGCCGTAAAAGCAGAGCATCTGACCCGGTGTCATGAGAAAACGGCGGAAGGTGCGTAGCACCCGTTGTTCGGATGCCGTCAACACAGGCTTGCTTCCCTGGTTTACGTCGCTTGCTTTCGCTCGCCTCTCGCGCGCCGCTGCCATGTCTACCCAATCCGCCGGTCGGCTCTACGTTGCACCCGTGTTGGCCTTCGCACGCCGCCGCGATGAAAGTCCTGCGGTCGGAACGACGTCACGTCCTTCCCCGCACGATCGGAATCTTCAGCGGTGCTATCTTAGTCTACCTCGCCGACGCCCGTCGCTCCATACCCAAGACAGCGCTTTACAGCGTGCCAGATCGCGAGTCATCGCAAACCGCGGGAAAACGCCTGTGGATTGCCGAACCGCTGCATGCGGAGCACACGGCTACCGCCGGAATCACGTCCAGCGATCGCTCCGGCCTCTGCGAACATCCAAGCCGCGCGACCTCCGCGGCACTCCACAGCGCGCTGCACTACTTATCGAGGGGTGTCAAACGGACCGTGCGGAACTGAATCACGCCACCCTCCGATTGCAGACCAATGTACCCCGGTCGCACATCACACCCGGTGGCCTCGTTCACTTTTTTGCCGTTGACGAGCACGGTCACGGCATCCCCTTTGACGGTAATGTCGTATTGATTCCACTCCCCAGGCTTCTTCTCATTTCCCTGGATCTTCTTGAGCGCGGTCAGTCCTCCCAGCGCCTTCGGGTTTTCCGAAAACCGCGCTTTGTCTCCCGCGATCTTGAATCCCTGAAAGCCGTACATGTCCCCCGCGCTCCCGCTGGCCAGCTGCGCTTCCATGCAATTGGGAAGCATCGTCGGCTTGCCCGTGATCCGCATCAGCACGCCACTATTGCCCGGTTTCCCCGGCCACCGCCACTCGACCACCAACTTGTAGCTCTCGTACTTTTTCGCGGTGCGCAGGTATCCGCCCGGCTTGCCCTGACAAACCAGTAGTCCGTCCTTCACACTCCACACGTCCTCTTTCTTTGTCGCGGCGTCGACCAGAAAGTGCTCCCAGCCAACTAAATCCTTGCCGTTGAAGAGCGCAATTTCCTTGGCGTCTGGATCCGCCGCTACCGCCGCATGGGCAAGGCAGGCACAGCAACAGGCAACGGTGAAACGAAGGCTGAAATAACGCATGAACCTCTCCTTCGGAAAATCGTGACGTCGGATCGCGCGAGCCGCCACTATAGACTACCACCGCACCACTGTCACGCGACCGTCACCACGACGCCGCCAGCCGTTCTGCGGCTGCGTGTTTTCGCACCCTCGGGGTGTTGCTGTCACGCCAATAGACCGTCCACCACCTCGCCGTGCACATCGGTCAAGCGATAATCGCGTCCCGCGTGCCGGTATGTCAAACGCTCATGATCCAGACCGAGCAGATGCAGGATGGTGGCGTGAAAATCGTGTACATGGACGCCGTCCTCGGCAACCTCCATACCGATCTCGTCCGACGCGCCATACACGCTGCCCGCGCGCACTCCCCCTCCGGCGAGCCAGGACGAAAACACCTGCGGATGATGCTCGCGGCCCGGGTGGTTCGCCTCTTCGTGATAGGGAGTGCGTCCAAACTCCGTGGTCCACACCACGAGCGTGTCGTCCAGCAAACCCCGCAACTTGAGGTCCTGGAGCAGCCCGGCAATCGGTCGGTCGACGTGCTTCGCACGATCGACGTGATCCTGCATATTCGCATGCGAATCCCAATTCCCCGAGGATCCCGTATCGATCAGCTCGATAAAGCGAACCCCGAGTTCTGCCAGCCGGCGACCGATCAGGCATTGCCATCCGAAACCGGCGGTTTCTCCTGGCTGTACACCGTACCGGTCCAAGGTCCGTCGCGTTTCACGCGACAAGTCGAATAGGTCGGGCGCCGCTTGTTGCATCCCGTAAGCCGTTTCCAGGGAGTGGATCATGCCCTGCAGCTGGCGCGCACCGGGACGCGCCCGCAAGTGCTGATGGTTCGCCCGTGTCACCATTTCGAGCTCCAGGCTCTGGAGCTTGTCGGTCGCGACGCGTCGCTGGAGATTGGGCACCGGGTCCCTACCGGGACGAATCCGAGTGCCCTGAAAGGCGCCCGGCAGAAAATCGCTTCCCCACACCTGGGCTCCGGCGTACGGTTCGAACGGCGCGACGACAACGAAGGCGGGCAGCGCTTCGTTCTCGGTCCCCAATCCGTAACTCAACCAGGCCCCCATGCTGGGTCGCGCAAACGTCCACGACCCGCAGTGCATCCCCAAAGTACTCTCATAGTGATTGCCGTGATCCGTGTGCATCGAGCGGATCACCGCCAGTTCGTCGGCCATCCCACGCACATGCGGGAACAGATCACTGACCATCGTCCCGGACCGGCCTCCTGGCCGGAACCGCCAGGAGGGAGCCTTCAGATAGGGATGGAAGGTTCCCGACTTGCCTTGCCAGTTGTCCACCGCGACCGTCTTGCCGTCGTTGGCGTACAAGTCCGGCTTGTGGTCGAACGATTCGATGTGCGAAACGCCCCCCGTCATATACAGGAAAATCACCCGCTGGGCGCGCGCAGGGAAGTGATTGCGCTGCGGGGTTGGCGTCGCGGCGAACGGCCGTCCCAGCGACGACACACCGATTCCGCATCCTCCCGCGGCCCGGGCTAGAATCTCACGTCGCGTCAGCCTCAGTGGAGCCTGCATGTCAATCCACGAAAAGAAATTCGTTGCGAATCAGCAACGTCCTCGCCAAAGCCGCCTCCGCGGCACGTTGCTTCGCCTCACGAGGGCCGNCGAACTCCCGAGCATAGGCGCGGACAAAGTCCCGCGCGGTCTCCCGTTCGTCGGCACTTGGGCGCCGCACCAGAACGCGCTGGTAGGCAGCGCTGATCCAGTCGTCTACCCGCACCGGACGGCCACCCCGCAGGTGCTCCGCCAGATGCTTCGCAGACGCGTGCACGAAGGGGTCATTCATAAGGTAGAGCGCTTGGGTGGGAACCGTCGTCGTCGTTCGCCTGGCCGTACTCGCGTTCGGGTCGGCACCGTCGAACAGCGCTAGAAACGGATGGCGTTTGAGGCGCTGCTGCATCAGGTAGATACTACGCTGACGCGTGGGGTACAGCCCGTAGAACGGGCCGTGTTGAGTAAAATTCCACGAATCGACTGGTGGAAACGGGTGCTGACGGCCACTCGAGCGGTCGAGGTGGCCCCCCAGCAGCAGCAGCGCATCGCGAAACTCTTCGGCGCTCAATCTGCGCCGCGGGAACCCCCACAGCCGCTTCCCATCCGGGTCGAGCGACCGCGCTTGGTCGTCATTTCGGCTCCGCTGCTGGTAACTGGCCGATCCCATGATCAGCCGATGCATGCGCTTGATCGACCAGCCGAAGCGCACCAGCTGGCTCGCCAGCCAGTCGAGCAGTTGCGGGTGTGTCGGTCTTTCACCGCGCGCACCAAAGTCGTTTTCGGTGCGCACCAGCCCATGACCAAAATGATGTTGCCAGATACGATTCACCTTGACCCTGGCCGTCAGCGGATTCGCCGGCCGGGTCAGCCACTCGGCCAACGACGCGCGACCGCTGCCCGTCTGGTGGCGAAGCGGTTCGCCACCGAGCAATTGCAGGTTTCTGCGAGGCACCTGTTCCCCCAGCTCATCCGGGTCCCCGCGACGGTGGATCCGCACGTCGCCCGCTTTTCCCTCGACGACTCCATAGACGGCCTCGTAAGGACCCCGCTCCTTCATCAGGAGCTGTTTCTCCGACAACAACGCGAGTGCCGTCAGCGTTTCATCCAGCTCGGCTTTGAGTTCTCTGGCGCGGCCCCGCGATGCGCCCCGTTGGCTGGCCGTCAGTTGCGGGGCGGTGGCCCACGCCTGCCGAAGTTCTGGGGGGACCGCGTAGAAAAACCAGCTGTCGGGATTGCCGAGCTGGTCACTGTGTGGATTCCCGCGCCCCTCCTGATGTAAGTCCGGGACCACCTCGCGGGACAGATCCCAGACCTCGCGATCGCCCGCCAGATGGCTAATCTTCAGCTCGATGCGCGTCAAATCACACCCCAGGTCCCCGTCCATGGAAATCACGAGTTGGATCAGGTCTCCAGGCCGCACGGACCGCTTCAACGGTGCCCCTCGTGGCGCCCCGGCTGCCGCCAGGTCCTGGACACCGCTGCGGCCCACCTTCCCCGTCGCGATCGACTGGAATCCGGACGTACGCAAATGATCGAGATACCAACGCACGCCATTGCCACAGTCGTGCACATCGCCAACCAGCCCAGTCACCTGCACCTCACCCTCGATCGGACTGCGCCACGCCACCCCGGTGCCATCGTTGGAATCGGGGTGGACCACCAGAGCTCCCGCGGGGACCACACCCGGAATACGCAGCGTTCGCTCTGAAGTATTGACTCCCAGCAACGGAATCCCGCGCCCCTGTGGNCGGAGGACATGATATCCCTGATGNCCGTTTTCGTTGGCGACAAAGTCGACCAATAGACGCTCCTCAATACTCGACAAAAACGGGTTCCACGGCGCGCCGCCCTGCGGGTCCTCGGCAACCAGCGCGGCCAGCGGGCGCAACTCGTTTTCGATCGAAACGCGGCGCGCTGCCANCCGCACAAGCTCCGTCGAGACGCGTTTCATCTCGGCGTCAAACGCCGCCTTTCGCTGACGCGCCCGCTGCAGCGGCATCACCGGCGCCATATCACGGGGCCGATTGTCTCCCTCACTCCCTGGATAGGCATAGGACGTACTGGCAAAGATCCCGTACCAGGCGTAGTAATCCGCCATTCCGATGGGATCGTACTTGTGATCGTGACATCGCGCGCATCCCAAAGACAAGCCCAACACCGACTGCCCCAGCGTATCGATCGTGTCCTGGATCGTGAGATGGTGGTCGGCGTCCGAGGAAAATCCAAAACGACGCGAAATAGCTAGCATTCCAGTCGCCGTTACCAGTTCCCGACACCGCTCGAGAAGCGCTGCGTCCGCAAAGATCACCGCCTCCGTCAGCGACGGATCGAACCCACCGGATTGCGTTTTGTCCGCCGCCGCCAGGCGACCGCGTGACAGACGCTCCGACAACAGGTCCCCGGCCACCTGTTCCTGAATGAACGCGTCAAACGGTTTGTCCGCATTCAACGCAGCGATCACCCAGTTGCGATATCGATACGCTTCGGGGACCGGAAAATCCGCCGTCTCNCCNGCGGTGTCGGCGTAGCGCACCACGTCCAGCCAGTGCCGACCCCAGCGTTCCCCGTAAGCGGGCGTCGCCAGGAACCGATCGACCAATCGCGCGAAGCCATCCGGCGACGGATCCTCCAAGAATGTCGCGGCTTCGGCGGGGGTCGGCGGCAACCCCGTCAGATCGAAGCACGCGCGCCGCAGCAGGGTGCGCTTCGACGCGCGCGGCGGCAGCGTAAGCCGGGCGGGCTNCAACCGGGCCTGTACGAAAAGATCGACCGCATTCCGCTCTGAGGCGCCGCCGCGACCGGCTGGGGGTGTGGGCGCGCGGAGTGGCCGGAACGACCAGAAACCGTCTCCCGCCGCGCGGTTCGTGACCGATGGCTCCGGGAACGGAGCACCCTGCTCAACCCACTTCACCAGCGCCGCCACCTGGCGCGGCTGCAGCGCGTGCTGGGGCGGCATCTTCAGACCCCCCGACCGCCGTACCGCCTCAATCAAGCGGCTCTCCCCGGGCCGGCCCGGAACCACCGCAGGTCCTCGCTTGCCGCCCCGCAGTAGCGCGTGGCGGGAATCGAGTCGCAAGCGAGACTTCTGTTGCTGGCCGCCGTGGCAACGGTGGCANTGCCGCGCCAACACCGGGCGCACCTGGTTTTCGAACCACTGCAGCGCGGATGCCTGGTTCTCAGCGAACCCGCTCCGGACACCGTGCAACCACACCGCAAGGGCTAGCACGACCCATCCTGCCACAAAGGGTTGCATCACACTCTCCGAAACACCGACTCCATGGCCTACCCACCCAGGCGACCGCCTAGCGAACCACCCGATCCTGCCACCCCTTCGGCGCGCCCCAGCGCCACTCTCCTCCAACGCCGATATTCGCGGGATATCCCCCGTGAACATCGCGCCCCGGCCTGGCCGATCCCCACGCCTGGGAAATCAACCAAACAGCGGTAGCACGGGATGGCCTTTGACAATCGAATGGGGGCGCCCCTGGTAATCGATGACCTGCGTATTCCGGTCGTAACCGAGCGCATGGTAGATGGTGGCGACAAAATCGCTCACGTGGACAGGACGGTCTTTCGGTTGGCCACCCTGTTTGTCGCTGCTGCCGTAAACCTGACCGGCGGTAATACCGCCACCCGCCAGTAACGTGCTATAGACCGGTCCCCAGTGATCCCGTCCGCCGTTGCCGTTAATCACCGGTGTGCGCCCGAATTCGCCCGTGCAGGCCACCAACGTGTCCCCTAACAGGTCTCGCTCGGTGAGGTCCGTCAGCAGCGCCGTGATCGCCTGATCCATCACCGGCAGATTTTTCTTCATCGTCGGAAAATTATCGGCGTGCGTATCGAAGTGCGGTGTCTCGGGGCGAATCGGCCAAGCCACCGTCACCATCCGGACACCCGCCTGAACGAGCCTCCGCGCCACCAGGCAGCTGCGCCCGAAATGGGAATCGCCAAATCGCTCGCGCGTCGCCGGCGATTCGTCGTCGATGCAGAATGCCTGCCACTTGGGGGCCGATTGCAGGACCCCGATCGCCTCGCGCTGGAAGTGGGTCTGCTGCCGAGCGCCTGCACTCTCGGACATCAGGCGACTCCTGTCGAGCGACGCGAGCAACCCGGNCCGACTGCGTAAACGAACCCCGGCGTTCTGTTCACCGGGCACAAAATCGCTGGGGAGCGTCCCGGGCGACTGGTCCCTGTAGTCCATGATCAGCGGGTCGAACCCGGGCCCCAAAAAACCCGCGTGCTGGCCCGCCCACTCGGTTCCCGGACCATCTTGAGTAATGTAAACGGGCAACTGAACCGCGGTCGGTAGGTCGCGTCCCGGACCCTCGAGCTGGTGCAGCACCGCGCCCACCGACGGCGCGTCGCGGCGGCTCAGAAACGGCTGCCCCGCCCGTGGAGCGTGTTGCCACCCGGTAAGGTTGTAATGCACACCCGCGGCGTGGAACGTCTGATCGTGGTGCACCGATCGAATAATCGAATAGGTGTCGGCCAGCGACGCCAGCTTCGGCAAATACTCGCACACCTGAAAGCCGGGTACCGCGGTCGCAATCGGATCAAACTCACCCCGAATATTCTGCCCCGCGCCGGGCTTCATATCGAACGTCTCGTGCTGCGGCGGCCCACCGATCATGTACAACAGAATGCAGGCTTTCGCGCGGCCACCGCTGGCAGCGGCGGCCGTCGGAAGCGCGGCCGGTAGACAGACTCCCAACGCGCTGGCACCACCAAGTCGCAAGAACGTGCGACGGCGAAAATAGGAAGCCTGCTGCAGTCGGTCTGTGTTCATATCGTTGGCGCGCCCTCGATCGGTATCGTCATTTTCGCGATCGGTGTTGAGTCAACCACCGGTTCCACACGGGCACNCGCTGTTCCCGCCCCACAACGAATCAAACAACGTGGCAGTCGACCTGCACCCACGACCACTGATCCNATTCTAGAGGCCACCTGGCGGGGTGTCCACGCGATCTGAAGGTGAACGACTCCCGCCCGGGTCGGCGAGCATCGGCGGGGCGTGTAGGATGGCGTTGGCGGCNCCTGNCGCAGCGACGCTTTGCGCCGCAGGGGTGTCCCCAGCACGATACTTGGCGAGCTGTTGACAAGGAGTGCACGTGGGAGCGATTGCGCCACTCGACTGGGTCATCTGCTTGAGCTACCTCTCGTTGGTGGTCGGGTTGGGCCTGTTTTTCTCGAACAAACAGAAGGACAACAACGATTTTTTTCTCGGTGGCCGCAACATGCACTGGCTGCCGGTCGGCCTGTCGCTGTTCGCCACCACGTTCAGCTCCAATTCGTTTGTCGGACTACCGGCGGAAGGCGCCTTCGGCGACTACCACCAACTGCTGGCCATTTTCTTTATTCCCTTTGTCATCATCCCAATTACCTGTATCTGGTTTATTCCCCTCTATAAGGGGTTCGGCTTCGTCAGCCTGTACGAGTATTTGGAGAAACGTTTCGCTCGTCCCATCCGCCATTCCGCCAGCCTGATTTTCATGCTCTATTCGGCAGGCTGGATGGGGACCATGTTGCTCGCAGTCTCGCGCATTCTGGACGTCGTCTTGGAGAACCAATCGACCGGCCAGACGCTGCTGGTGATTTCGATGGTCGGCATCCTGGCCACGTTCTATACGGCCCTCGGTGGGGTCAAAGCGGTCATCTGGACCGACACCATCCAGGCCTTCGCGCTGTTTGGCGGGATGATTTTCTTGCTCGCCCTCTTGCTGTCACGGATCGACGGGGGCGCGGCCACGTTCATCGCGACCGGGGCTGCCAATGGAAAATTCGATATGTTTCACACCGACGGGGGACTCAGCGAGCGCAACCTGTACTCGGCGTGCGCGTACGGATTTTTCGTCTATATGGGCGGACAATTGGCGTCCTACGGGACGTTTCAGCGTTACGTCACGGTCGAGACCGTGTCCGAAGCCCGTCGGGCGCTGATCATCAAGGGATTGTTCACGCTGATCTCGTGCACCCTCTTCTTCCTCGTCGGGACCGCCCTGTATGTCTACTACCAGCAATCCCACCAAGACATTTACGCGCAGTTTGCACGCGGTAGCGGTCGCGATCAGTTGCTCCCCCATTTTGTGATCCACTACGCGGGTGGCTACGGGATGACGGGGCTGATCCTGGCGGGACTGTTCGCCGCCTCGATGAGCAGCCTCGATAGCGGCATCAATAGCATGACGGCGACGTTGGTCACCGACTGGATGCGAGGACGTGAGGTCGGGACCGCAGTCAATCGGGGTTTAACGGTCCTGTTCGGTGTCGCCGTGACCGGCATCGCCTGTCTGTTGTCACTCATCGACTCGCCCGTATTCGATATCCTGCTGTCGATCGCCGGAGCGACCCTGGGATTGCTGTTGGCAGTCTTGATGATGGGGATGCTGATACCTCGGGTGAATACGCTGGGAGCCGTGGCCGGCCTGTGCGCCGGGCTGCTGGTCTTTGCGCTGATTCGCCTACTGCCTCCCATCCTGCACACGTTCGCCCCGGACCTGTACGAGGGGTTGATGGTCCGTGTCGGTCCGCTCGCAGGTCTGGAAAACAACACCTGGTGGGACGGGCTGTTCACCACCGTCCCGGCGGTCGTCGTCGGTGTGCTGGCGAGCCTGTTGCAACCAGCGCCCGGTTTCCAGCAACTACGTGGGCTGTTGTTGTTCGGTGACCGCGCGGCCCAACTACCAGAGGCCTAAGCCGCCGCGAAAGCACACACAACGCAGCTGACACCCCGCTCGCAGCCATCATTCGCTCTCATCCACGGCACCCGCTTCCAACGCCTCCCATCGCGCGTAGGCAATCTGCAGGTGTTCCTCGGACTGTTTCAGACGGTCCGTCTCCCCAGCCACCAGCGAGCTCGGCTGCCGGTAGAAGTCGGGCTCGGCCATCTTCTCGTACAACGCGCTGATGACGCCCTCCAGGCGTTCGATCTCCGCGGGTAAACCCGCCAACTCCTGCCGCTCACCATGACTCAGACGGCGGCGGTGCCGGGCAGCCGGTTTGCCGTGACCCGCCGGTTGGGACTTGGCCGTCGGACGCCGCGCGTCCACCGGCGGCACGTCGGTCTGTTGTGAGGAAGCCTGCCGCAACCAATCGTCGTAGCCACCGACATATTCTCGCAGCCCCGCCTTTTCGAATACGATCGTGCTCGTGGCCACATTGTTCAAGAACGCGCGATCGTGGCTGACCAGCAAGACGGCCCCCTGAAACGTGACCAGTCTCTGTTCGAGAAGCTCCAGCGTCTCGGTATCCAAGTCGTTGGTCGGTTCATCGAGCACCAATACATTCGATGGCTTGGCAAACAGTTTTGCGAGCAGCACGCGATTGCGTTCGCCGCCCGACAAGAAACGGACCGGCTGCCGAGCCCGTTCCGCGGTAAACAGGAACTCCTGTAGATACCCCAGGATGTGTTTGGACCGATCACCCAGCGTAATCGACGCGGCTCCCCCGCCGACGTTTTCTTCCACGCTGGCCGTCCCATCGAGTTGCTCTCGCAACTGATCGAAGTAGGCCACCTGAAGATTCGTTCCCAGCCGCACGCTACCCTGTTGCGGTGTCAGGTGCCCCAACAGAAGACGCAACAGGGTCGTCTTGCCGACCCCGTTCGGACCGATCACCCCCACTTTGTCGCCGCGCATGATGCGGGTCGAAAACCCGGCCACGATTGGTTGATCAGGGTACCCAAAAGTGATCTGATCGATCGCCGCCACCAAGCGGCCACTACGTCGACCTTCCTGGATCTGAATCTGCGCCGGACCGCTCTGTTCGCGTCGTTCTCGACGTTCGCGCCGCAACGCGTGCAACGCCCGCACTCGCCCTTCATCGCGCGTCCGCCGGGCCTTGATGCCCTGACGGATCCAGCTCTCCTCACGTTGCAGTTTTCGGTCAAAGAGAGCGTGCTGCTTCTCCTCGTCGGCCAGCGCCGCCTCTTTTCGTTTGAGGAACGTGTCGTAATCACAAGACCAATCGAACAGCCGCCCCCGATCGATCTCCAGGATACGAGAGGCGAGTTTTCGCAAGAACGCGCGGTCGTGTGTGACGAACAGGATCGTTCCCGACCAGCGTTCCAGAAACGTCTCGAGCCACTCGATCGCGGTCAAGTCGAGATGATTGGTCGGTTCGTCGAGCAGCAGCACATCGGGCTGAGAAACCAGCGCCCGCGCCAGCAGCACGCGACGTTTCATCCCCGACGAAAGAAGTTCGAAGGTCGATCCCAGTTCGAGCTCCATCTGCCCACCGACCCGTTCCACGCGGTGCTCGCGTTCCCAGGTGGAAAGCTGTGCATCTACCAAACCCTCTCCGATCACCTGACCAACATCACCCGCCACGCCAGCGGGCACGTCTTGTGGCAGCAACGACACGGTCGTCGCCGCCGCGAGCTCGATACTGCCCGCGTCGGGTTCCTCAGCACCCTTTAACAGACGCAGCAGCGTTGTCTTACCCGACCCATTGCGACCCAACAGCCCAATCTTTTCCCCGGCCCCGATACGGCACGCAACGCCCGCCAGCAACGGGGGACCGCGGTAACCGATATGCAGATTGCTGAGGGTAATCAAGGCCATGGGGCCAGCGAGGGTAGAGGGGAAGCTGGGCGTGCCGGTCTGCGCTGCTGTCGACCGATCCACCGCCCTAGCGTTGCCGGCAGCACCCGATCCGTCAACCGCGGTTCACCCCGACGTCACCGACCCCGCCTCAACCGCCGCCCGCCGATGGGATTTCCCAGCGCCACAAGTTACGATAGACGCGCCCCGGGACTCGCTTCAGGAAAACGCCCTCCCTTTCGTTGGATGCTCGTTCATGACTCGCTGCGCCACGGTTAGCTGCGGTCTGTTGTGGCTACTGCCCTACCTAACTCACACCGTTCCCGCCGCCGGGCAGGAAACGGCGCCAACGATCGTCTTCGACCGCGATGTCGAACCGATCCTCAAACGGCGATGCCATGCCTGCCACGGACCGGACAAATCCGAGGGAGGCCTGCGNCTCGACCTGCGACCCCGTGCGCTACAAGGCGGCGATTCGGGGCGCGCGATCCGCCCCGGCAATGCCAACCAAAGTCGCCTGGTTGCTTTGATCCGCCAAACCGTACCGGGAGAGCGGATGCCTCCCGAAGGGGCTCTCCTGACCGCNAAGGAGATCGCCGCGATTGCGCGCTGGATCGATCAGGGCGCGGCTTGGCCCAGCTCGCAGGGCGGCTCGCGATCGGTCGCGGAACACTGGGCATACCAACCGCTGAAAGCGATCNCGCTGCCCGCCGTAAAACAGCGCCAGTGGCCGCTGGTGGGTGTCGATCGGTTTATCTTGCGGCGTTTGGAGCGGGAGCGCGCGCCGCCCTCCCAGGAAGCCACGCGAGAGATCCAAATTCGTCGGGCACACCTCGATTTGACGGGTCTGCCGCCGACACCTCGGCAATGGCGGCAGTGGATGCACCACGCGCGCCAGGACTGGTACGAGCAAATGGTCGATGGCCTGCTGGCCTCGCCCCATTTTGGTGAACGCTGGGGTCGTCGGTGGCTCGACTTGGCGCGTTACGCCGACACCGACGGCTACGAGAAAGACCAACCTCGCCCCCACGCTTTTCACTGGCGCGACTGGGTTCTGGACGCGATCAATCGGGATCTCCCGTTCGACCAATTCAGCGAACAACAGTTGGCCGGAGATCTGCTTCCCGGAGCGACTCCGGAGACGCGGCTGGCCACCGGCTTCCACCGCCAGACACTGACCAACCGCGAGGGGGGCATCGACAAAGAGGAAGATCGCGTTAAGCAGGCGGTCGATCGCGTCAATACGGTGGCCACCGTGTGGCTGGGTTTAACGGTGAAATGCGCACAGTGCCATTCGCATAAGTACGACCCCATCAGCCACCGCGAATACTACCAGCTCTACGCGTTCTTCAACAACGCCGACGAGACCGATTTCCCGTTGGCTGCGACCGCCGCCGCGACCGCGCGCCACCAACGGCAGCTGGCGTCCCATGCGCAGCGTCTGGACGCGCTGCGCGACGAGTACCAGGCCGCCCGTCGTCGACTCACCAGCGAACTTCCCGCGCTCGCCACCGGCCTGCTGAAGCGGTTTCCCGACGGCATCGAAGCGCCTCCGTCAAAAGGCCTGCAAGTCCGCGCCTCGTTCGACGATGCGGCCAACTCTGACCGGGGGCTCGCAGAGGCGGTGTGGCGAGGCTCCGCGGCGCCGAGTCGCGTGGCCGGCAAGGTCGGCAAGGCGTTACAGCTCAACGGCTCCAGCGAACGATGGGAACTGGGACAGGCGTTCCGATTTGACAGCGACCAGCCTTTCACGATCGGCGCCTGGATCCAGAGCGCCAATGGTGGGGGTGCGATCGTGACCAAACTCGACGAGGCGGCCGACTTTCGCGGCGTTGACTTTACGAACAACGCCGGAATCCTCGAGGTGCATCTGGTGCAAACGTGGCCAACCGATGCCATCAAGGTGACCACCAAATCGCGTGTCAAGAACAGCGAGTGGCACCACGCTCTGGTCCGCTACGATGGCTCCCGCAAAGCCGCGGGCGTCGAGATTTTTGTGGATGGCGCGCGTCAAGAGCTGACCACCCATTACGATACGCTCTCGGGATCGATTCACATCGACGAGCCACTGCGCATCGGGAGCCGCAAACAGGGGACGTTCTGGCGCGGTCGCATCGACGAAGTTCACCTGTACGACCGGCGACTCGACGATCAGGAAATCGCGCTGCTGTCACAAGACGCAGCGCTCAAGCAATTTCTCGACCTGGCGCGGCTTTCACCCCAGGATCGCCAGCCCGAGCAGCGGGCATCGATGATCGACTATCTCGTCGACCAGCGCCCCGCGCCGCGGAAGTTGCGGCAACAGATCGCACAGCTGACGGCCAAGCCACCCCAGGTCGAGCGGGGCACGGGAATGGGACTGGCCCGCGTCTCCTCGCCGCGTCAAACGTTTGTCCATCGACGTGGCGACTTCCTCGACCGCGGAGACGAGGTGCAGGTGGGAGCACCCGCGTTTCTGGCACCGCTCCAGCCACGCGGCGCCGTGCCTGATCGACTCGACCTGGCCCGCTGGATCATCGACCCAAACAATCCACTGACCGCCCGCGTGGCCGTCAACCGCGTCTGGCAACACTACTTTGGCCGTGGGCTGGTCGCCACCAGTGACGACTTCGGGTCGCAGGGAGACCGGCCCAGTCATTCCGAGTTACTCGATTGGTTGTCTGCGGAGTTCATCGCCCACAACTGGGAGATGAAGTGGTTGCACCGACGACTGGTCACCTCTGCCACCTATCGGCAGTCGTCGCAAGCCCGCCGCGACCTGATCGGTCGGGACCCGTACAACCGTTGGTTGGCCCGGCAACACCGCGCCCGCATCGATGCCGAGATGGTCCGCGACGCCGCCTTGGCAACCGCAGGGCTGCTCGACACGCGGACCCATGGAGCGAGTGTGTTTCCACCTCTGCCCCCGGGCATCCTCGAACTGGCGTTCGTCGACGTGATCAATCGGGGTCCGTGGAAAGTCAGCCCCGGCGGCGACCGTTACCGACGGGGGTTGTACACCTTTTACCAGCGTACGAGTCCCTATCCTATGTTGGCGCTGTTCGACGCGCCCGACTCCAATACAAGCTGCACGCGGAGAGCCCGCTCCAATACGCCGTTGCAAGCGCTGATGCTCTGGAACGACCCGGTCTTCCTGGAATGCGCCCGTCACCTTGCGGACCGGCTACTCCAGGCGCCCCACGCAGACGATGCCCAGCGGATCACGGCGGCGTTCGTGACGACGCTCTCTCGGCGACCCGATCGCTCCGACCGAGCGGACATCGCGCGGCTGTTGAGCGTCAGTCGCAAGGCGTTCACCGCCGATCCCCGTCTGGCGGACCAACTCGCCGGTGACACGCCCGCGCGCTCGGAGGTCTCACGGGTCGAGTGGGCGTCTTGGATCTCGGTCGTCCGAGCCCTGATGAACCTCGATGAATTTATTACACGCGAATAGGAAATGTTGACGATGGGGCCTCTCGATACCACCACGGCCGACTGGCAACAGACCGCCCGGCGCGACTTTCTCACCTCCGCGGCGAGCGGGCTCGGAGCCGCGGCGGTAGCAGGCCTGCTCTGTACCGACGGAGCGCTTGCCGGCGGCTCCGTTCCGTTCCAGGCCCCGCCACCCAACGCGCTGACTCCCCGGCCAGCCCACTTCGGTGCCCGGGCGCGCCACTGCATTTTTGTCTACGCAGCGGGAGGACCCAGCCAACTCGACCTGTTCGATCCCAAACCGGAGTTGCTCGCCCGCGACGGGCAGCAGTTGCCCGATTCGATCACAGAAAATGTCCGCTTTGCCTTCATCAAGAAAACCGCCACATTGCTCGCGAGTCGGCGGACTTTTAGACCGCGTGGCGAGTGCGGCATGGAGTTGTCCGATCTGTTGCCGAGGCTGGGACAACACGCAGACCAAATGGCGCTCGTACGGACCCTGCACACCGAAGCCTTCAATCACCATCCGGCGCAGTTGATGCTCAGTACGGGCGTCGCCCGATTCGGACGGCCGAGTTTCGGCTCGTGGGTCCTGTACGGACTCGGTTCGGAATCTCAGGAACTGCCAGGTTACGTCGTACTCTCCGCAGGCCGCGGAGCCAGTGGCGGTTCGACCAATTGGACCAACGGGTTTCTCCCCTCCTCATATCAGGGAGTCGTCTTTCGTGGACAGGGCGAACCGGTCCTCAACCTGACCTCCCCGGTCGGCGTGACGCGCCGCTTGCAGCGCGCCAGCCTGGAAGCGATCACACGCTTGAACCAACGGCGCGCCGAACGGTTTGGCGACTCGGAGATTCAGAGCCGCATCGATTCTTACGAATTGGCCTTCAAGATGCAGCGGGCGGCGCCGGACGTGCTCGATATTTCACGTGAATCGCAGGCGACGCTTGACGCGTACGGTGTCGAGCGGCCCGAGCCGACCGACGTCAAATCCGCACACGGAGGAGGCGCCGGCGTGTACCAAAGCTTCTCCCGAAACTGTCTGTTGGCCCGCCGCTTGGTTGAACGGGGCGTCCGTTTTGTGACCTTGATGCACGCCTCGTGGGATCAGCACGGAAAATTGAACGAAGAGCTAACCTATAACGCGCGGATGGCAGACCAACCGTTGGCGGCACTGATCGCTGACCTCAAACAACGAGGCCTCCTGGATTCGACATTGATTGTGTTTGCCGGGGAATTTGGCCGCACCCCGCTGGCCCAGGGAACCGACGGTCGAGACCACCATCCGGGCGCTTTCAGCGTCTGGATGGCGGGCGGGGGAGTACGGGGCGGACAGATCGTTGGCAAGACCGATGCGTTCGGTTGGGCTCCGGTCGAGCAACCGGTACATCTCAATGATCTCCACGCCACGCTGCTCCATCTACTGGGATTAGATCATCTCCGCCTGAGCCGTCGGTTTGGCGGCCTGGACGTCCGTTTGACCAACGTCGCCGGCCGCGTGGTCGAGGAGTTGATCGCCTGACGCATGCATGCCACACCACTTCTTCGTACCGTCAGCGCCGCGCTGCTGCTGGCCTCGCTACTGGGTGGGCGGTTACCCGCCACGCCACCCGAGGTGGCCCGCGCCATCGCTGCGCTGGAGCGCGCCGCGGCCGTCTACGATGAGCCGGCGATGCGCACCGCCGCGCAGGATTTGACGCGCCTCGGACGCGCGAGCCTCGTCTCGCTCACCCAGCTGTTGACGAACGAGAACGCCAACGTGCGTTGGAAAGCCGTCGAAGCGATCACCCAGGTCGGCGTTTCCGACCCGTCGCTCTGCGCGCCGCTCGTCGCCCGCGCACACGACCGCGACGCCGATGTCCGCGGAGCGACCGCCGTTGCGCTGGCGCGGTTGTTCCCGAACCACGCCCACACGTGCGCCACGCTGGGGCGTTTGCGACAGGATCCCCAACCGTTGGTACGAGTCCACGCCTGCGGCGAGTTGTGGCGGATCCAACACGATACCAACTCTCTGGCGGCGCTGATCGCGGCGTTAAGCGATCCCGATTGGATGGCGACCCGGGAGGCCTCCCGGCGGCTGGCGCGGATCGGTGATCCGGCTACACCTGCCTTGCTGGCACTGCTCAAGGGTGGACCACTCCGGGTACGTACGTTGGCGATCGACACCCTCGCTGCGTTTGAGCGCCTTCCCGGCGAGGCCGTGGCGCCCCTGGTCGAACTGGCCTGGTGCGAGCAGCCGGTGCTATCGGAACACGCCATGTTGGCGCTCGCCATGTCGGGAACGCCAGGCGCATCGGCCCTCCGGGCGCTGTGCAGCGCACCCACGGCCGGACGACGGGCCCGCGCCGTGAGTTTGTTGGGAACCGCCGGTCCATCAGCGGACATTCCTTCCGCCCGGTTGCTGCGAGCGCTTTGCGACGACGCCCCAGCCGTCCGTCTGGCGGGCCTGGGAGCGATTGCGAGATTACGGAGAAGCGATCGTGCGATTCTTCGCGAGCTACCTCGTTTCCTGCGCGACCGCCAACCCGATCAGCGGGCCGCCGCCGTGGCCGCGTTAGAGGCCATCGGTCCCGCCGCCCGAGCGGCCCTCCCCGCCTTACGCCAACTCGCCCAGAACGAGCGAGTGGATTACATTCGCCGCGCAGCCGAGCAACTGGTGCAACGACTGGCGCTGCAACCGTCGTCATTCTCGACCGGTTCGTCCGGAGGTCCTTGAGCCGGTCCCCCATCCGGTTGTGGAACCGGTTACGGCGCCCCGAACTGGGGTTCACGGGTGTCGTCGAGACGCGTGTCGTAAGAGAATGGGCGGTCAACGCAACCGCGGCCGGACTCCCCGTAGGATCACCCAATGCTACCGAGGATCATCCTGACTCTGCTCCCCCTGCTGATGTTGGGCGGTCCCTCCACGGCTCGCGCGCAGATCGACGCGGTGGTCCATTTCGAACAGCGAGTGCGACCGGTATTGCTCGCAAACTGCATACCCTGCCACGGATCAAAAAAGCAGGAGAGCGGGCTCCGCCTTGATTCGCGCGCGTTCGCCTTGGTCGGCGGAGAGCAGCTCGGACCGGCCTTGGTGCTAACGTCCCCCGCTGAGAGTCCACTGCTGCGAGCGGTACGCCACCAAGGGGACATCCGGATGCCCCCCCGACGCCAACTCGACCCGCGGGTGATTCGCGACCTCGAACAGTGGCTGCGCGCGGGTGCCCCCTGGCCGACGGACTCCGACGTGGCAATCCGTCCCGCGCCAGCGGACGCCTGGAAAACGCATTGGGCAGCCCAACCGATCCGCCCTCCGGTTATGCCTGATATCGATCCAAAGCAAACGCCGAACACACCGATCGATGCTTTTGTCGCCCACCGGCTGGCCGAGCGCGGCCTGCGATGGTCCGCCGTGGCGTCACCCCGGACGCTGATCCGACGCGCCCACTTCGTGCTCACCGGGCTGCCGCCCGAACCGACCGAAGTTGAGCAATTCCGACGAGACTACACGGCCGCGCCGCGCCGCGCCATGCAGCAGCTCGTGGATCACCTGCTCGACACGCCTCAGTACGGCGAACGATGGGCTCGGCATTGGCTCGATTTGGCGCGTTATGCAGACACCAAGGGGTACGTGCGTTTGCAGGAGCAGCCCAACTACTATTATGCCTACACCTACCGCGACTATGTAATCCGCGCCTTCAACCAGGATCTACCCTACGATCGCTTCATCCGTGAACAACTGGCCGCCGACCAGTTGATCGGCGAGAGCGCCGACAACCGCGCTCTGGCAGCACTCGGATTTCTCACGCTCGGCCGCCGCTTCACCGGCAACCAACACGACGTCATCGATGACCGGATCGACGTCGTAACACGAACCGTATTGGGCTTAACCGTGACTTGTGCCCGCTGTCACGACCACAAATTCGATCCCATTGCGACCGCCGATTACTACGCCCTGTACGGTGTCTTTTCCAGCACCACCGAACCGTCCGATCTGCCCTCGATCGGTCGCACCCGCAAGCGCCCTACCTTCCTCGGCGAACAGGCGGCGTACCGCGCCAAGCGGGCGGCGTTGGATGCCCAAATCGCCCGCTACCTGCCGCCGACGCTCGACATGCTCCGCGCGGACACGACACGCTACCTACAGGGCGTACTGGCAGGCCGTCAGAAGTTTCTGGTCCCACTTCCCGCCGCCGTCGGCGAACTGAGGCAAACGTTCGTCGAACGCTGGGTGGAATACCTGGAAGGGACCAAACGGGGTACGCACTCCGTGTTTGCCGCCTGGCACGCTTTGCGCGACCTGCCACACGACGGCTTCCCGTCGCGCGCCACCCAGGTGCTGGCGCGCCTCTCGACCGATGGCGGCCAACCGCCGGGTGACCGGTTGCCCATCAATTCCCGTGTTCTCGCAGCCCTCACGGCGCGCCCGCTGACTTCGATGCAAGACGTCGCCACCCGCTATGGGAACGTGTTGCGGGCGGTGCACCTCCAATGGAAGGCAGCGCGGACCGACGATCCCCAACTCGCGGAGCTCGAGGACCCCACCGACGAGGACATACGACAGGTCCTGTATGGCGCCGATTCGCCATTTTCGCTCTCCCCTCGCGATGCGCTCGACGCGTATCTCCTCGATGCAAACTGGAACCGTGACTTGTCGCAGGCGTATCTCGACTTCGACGCCTGGCTGGTCGGTAGCGGGCACGCACCTGATCGCGCCCACGCGCTCTACGATTCACGCCGTATTCACGAACCTCACATCTTCATCCGCGGCAACCCACAACGGGTGGGCCGACGGGTCCGGCGCGCAGCACCGCGGTTATTGGGCGAGGCGCTGTCCCGCCCCTTTCTCCACGGCAGCGGGCGCCTCGAACTGGCTGAATCCTTGGTCAACCACCAGAATCCGTTAACGGCGCGGGTGATCGCAAACCGCCTCTGGCGTCACCATTTCGGACATGGCCTGGTACCTACCCCCAGTAACTTCGGCCTCCGCGCCGCCGCACCCAGTCACCCCGCCCTGCTCGACTACCTCGCTCACGATTTGATGGCGCACGATTGGTCTCTCAAGCACCTCCACCGGACCATCTTGCTGTCGCGCACCTGGCAACAAGCGAGCCGCGACCGACCCCTGAGCAGACAGGCCGACCCCGAGAACCGACTGTTGTGGCGCTACAATCGGCGGCGCCTCGATACCGAGACGCTCCGCGATGCGCTGCTGGCGGTGGCCGGCCGGCTCGATTTGCAGATGGGTGGGCCACCCGCTTCGCTACTACAACCCGACAATGTGCGTCGCACGATCTACGGGCATCTCGATCGCAGCGGCCTGCCGACGATTCTGCGGCTGTTCGATTTTCCCAGTCCCGACACACACAGCCCTACGCGGTCCCGCACCACCGCACCGCAACAGGCGCTCTATCTGCTGAACAGCCCCTTCGTGATCGCGCAAGCCCGGTCCTTGGCACAGCGCGCCTTGCAGCGGGGCGGCGGATCGAACGCCGCCACATTTCGCGACTTGTATCGGCTGACGTTGGCACGCCGGCCGAGCCCCGACGAATGGGAGCGCGGCCAACGGTATCTCGGTCAGAGCGGCCAACGGTGGAATGAACTCGCGCAGGCGCTGCTGATCTCAAACGAGTTTCTGTTTATCGATTAATCGAACTGGGAAGCCTGGATGGAACGGATGTTCTTCGATCGTCGTCAGATGTTGACCGAATGCGGCATGGGAATGGCCGGCGTGGCACTGGCCCCGCTGGTGACGGATGGCTCGTCGGTCTCCGGACCACTCTCTCCCAAGTCGCCTCCCCGACCAGCGACCGCGAAGCAAGTCATCCACATTTTTCTCAACGGTGGACCCTCACACGTCGATACGTTCGACCCTAAACCGCTGCTGGCGCGGTACGCGGGCCGGCCGTTGCCCATGGCCAATCTTCCCACCGAGCGGGCGACCGGAAACGCCTTCCCCTCCCCCTACCGATTCGATCGCTATGGGCAAAGCGGCATCGAGGTCAGTGAAATCTTTCGCCGCACGGCAGAGCGCATCGACGACATCTGCGTCGTCCGCTCGATGTACGCCGACGTCCCGAACCACGAACCCTCGTTCTTGCTGTGGAACTGCGGTGAAGCGCGGCAGCCGCGGCCCAGCATGGGATCCTGGGTGACGTACGGATTGGGGAGTGAGAACCATAATCTGCCCGGCTTCGTGGCGCTCTGCCCACACGGGCTGCCGACTCAAGGAACCGAAAACTGGCGCTCTGCCTTTCTCCCGGGCGTCTACCAGGGCGCTCACATCGACACCCAATTCAAGGAGATCGATCGCCTCATTGAGAACATCCGGAACGAGTCCGTCTCCCCGGAACGCCAGCGCCGGCAGCTCGATTTCCTGTTGCAAGCGAATCAGAGACACCGCGCCGCGCGGGGATTTGCGCCCGAATTGGACGCCCAAATCGAATCGTTCGAACTGGCCTACCGGATGCAGACCGAGGCGGCGGAGGCGTTCGACATCGACCGAGAGCCCAAGTACATCCGTGACATGTATGGGACTTCCGTCCAGGCCCGAACGGTCCTGCTCGCCCGCCGTCTCGTCGAACGGGGAGTACGGTTTGTCCAGGTCTGGTACGGCGGCGGACAGCCCTGGGATAACCATGACAATATCCAGATCCACGGGACGCTCGCCGGGAACATCGACCAGGCGATCGGTGCGCTCTTGAAAGATCTTAAGCAACGAGGTCTCCTCGATGAGACCCTGGTCCTTTGCGGCGGCGAGTTTGGTCGCACCCCGACCGTCGAACTCCCGACTCCCGGAGCCAATGCAGCGGACACCAAACTGGGTCGAGATCACAATCATCACGGCTTCACCATGTGGATGGCCGGAGGCGGCGTAAAGGGCGGATTCCAATATGGAAAAACCGACGAGTTCGGCTTCAAAGCAGTCGAAAATCCGATGCACGTCCAC
>PADE01000126.1 GCA_002702965.1 Planctomycetaceae bacterium | reverse complement strand
TGCGCAGTTTTCAGAATGTGCCTTTTCCCTGGGGTTCTTGCGGGTTGCCAGCGGAATCATAATCCGCGTGTCGGGGGTTCGAGTCCCTCCTCCGCTACTTGGCGAACTGACACCAGTTCGTAATACTCCGCAACCCCTTGCACTGCACGGGGTTTTCCCTTCGGTGAGTTGATCCAGTTCGACAGGTCGTGGCGGCCAGAAAAGCTCGTCGGCTAGGAAGAACTAGTGGATGCAATTCTCGTTGTTTGGAAAGCGTCATGACTGCGTCATCGATTGTTGTGGCCGTCCTACTAGCTTCGCAGCCGCCGCCGCCGACTGAAGGGCCGCTCATCATCCGGGCAACGGAGAATATCCGGGCAACGGAGAATTGGGACAACGCCCAATCAGTTGCCATCTCTGCGGATGGAACATACGTCGCCGCGGGGTTCGGTGGCCCGCTCAAACGCCGTTTCCCGCAGAACCCGAACGGTGGAGGTGTTTTTGTCTGGGAACGAGAAACTGGCAAGTTCGTCTTCGCACGCGGCGAATTCGGGGACGTAATCAAGCTCGGCTTTTCGCGTGACGGTCGCTACCTGGCCTATTCCCGCGTCTACACCCCGGGTGACTCGATCGAAGCCAATAACACAGTGTTAGTCGATCTCACCACGGGCGAGGTGGTAAAGCGATGGGGAGGAAGTCGAGTGTCGTTTGCTTTCTCGCCGACGGAAGACTTGATGGTCGTGTCCGGTTCCGGGACGACGGTGTTCGATTTGAAAACGCTGAAGGTCCGCCGAACCGTCAAGGTTCCCGGCGCGTGGGCCTACGCATTTTCGGCAGATGGAAAGACGGTTGCCGCCTTGTGTTACTATTGGACCAAACGCAAGGGTATCCCAACGGGGCTTGCCTTTTTTTCACCGGAACGAGAGAAGCCACGCTTCATTCTGAACGACGAATCGATCCGTTCGGCAATGGCCATCGCGATTTCTCCATCCGGGCGACAGATTGTTACCGGGCACGTCGATGGTGTCGCGAAGATCTGGAGTACGGAAAAACCAAAAGCAAACAGACGGTTGCGCATCGACACGCGTTTGGCGGTTTATCCCTTCTTTTGCGACCAAGGAAACACGCTGGTCCTTGCTGCGCAACCGGCCAATGGCCGCTCCTGGGTATATGACCGGTCGACGCCTTCGGGGTTCAAGTTTTCGACAAACGGCACTGCATCGAGTTGCGATCTGTACAGGTTTGATTTTGCCACGTTGAAACAGACTGCACACTGGTTGTTTGAAGATGCTTCTTTCCGCACGTTCTATGCGCGCTTTGGCAAGTCACGCAATCATCCAGAGTACAATCCAACACGGTTCGCCTTGTCGAGCGACGAGAAAATATTGGTTGCCGGTTGTAACGGTGGCTGCATCGTGGATTGGATGTCTGGCAAACAGATTCGTACGTTCGTCCGTGGCCAGTCGACGGTCGGCCGTTGACGAATCCAGGTGAAGTCGCGTCCGAAGCCGAGAAGGCCAGAACAAGCGAAGCGGCGTTCCCTCTTTGTGTCCAGTCAAGGAAGTAACCGTTCCATAAAACCCGTTTTGAGGCGAACAAATAATTCTCGCTCCACCCAATACGGTTGGCGTTCCGCAGGAAGTCTCGCAGGCGTTGAGAGTCACTGTTTATTGAAGCAACGAGTGTCGCGCCAGCGTGCGTAGGTCACGTTGACCGCAAGCAGTCACAGAAATTGGTTTCTGGCCTCGATCCGCCGCCCACGACAGCAAAGATGATCCACATCTTAGCGTTCGGGTTCGATGACTGGACCCGCGGCGCGTTACCGATGTTGGCGGGCGATTGTCCAGACAATTCCTTGTTGCAGTACGGACACTGCTCGGCGTCGGCGTTCATCTCTTCAGCGCAAAACGGACAGGTTCTTATCGTGCGACCTTTCCTCGATGACCTTGGGCGCGATCCTCTATTTCGGCTTTCAGGTGGGGTTGATGCTTACGCCATTGAACGCCGTGCGGCGCCGCAATGGGGTTGCTGTGCTTTGGGATACCCACACCAAAACACAGGTCATCGATTTGCCACAGGGGGTGGTTCGAGCGACGGTCGATGTTGAAACACCCGTAGTCGCGCCCGCGAAGAGTGCGGAGGTGATCGGTCCGTACGCGGTCTCCGCTGGGTCGCGGTTAAACGTCTGAGCACCTGAACTACTTCAACGCCTTGATGCGAATGTTGCGATACTCGATGTAGTGCCCCTTCGGCGAGTGCGAATCCTGCAGGCCGATGTAGCCCTTCACCGGTTTCTTCTTCGTCTTTTCGTTCGTCGACTGATCGAAGTCGATGCACTTGACGCCGTCGGATTTGACAGTGATCTGATCGCCCTGGCAGCGGATTTCGAACCTGTGCCACTTGTCGGCCGATTCATCCGGCCGCGGCTTGACGGCGGCGAAACCGTACAGCGATCCGGTGCAATGGCTGTCGTCGCGTGGGGCGTTCGAGATTTGCACTTCGTAGCCGATCGTCAGGTGCAGGCCGTCGGGACTGAGCTCCAGGTCGCGGTCCGAGCGAACGAACACGCCGCTGTTGCCACCCTTCGAGACCTTCCACTCGACTTTCAAAATGAAGTTGTTGTATTGCTTTTTCGTGCGCANCCAGTTGCCGCCTCGGCCGCCGTCGGAGTGGATGATGCCGTCCTTGATCGTCCAGCCTTCCTTCTTGCCCATGATCACCCAGCCATCGAAGTTCTTGCCGTTGAAGAGTGGCACAAAGCCGCCTTCGTCCTTCTTGTCGCCGCTGAGACAATGACTGCATGTTAAGACCACGACCAGAGCGATTGCCCAGAGCGAACGCCGGGGGAACGTCTGAAGATCATGCATCGCTTCATCTCCAAAGGAACACGGCAACCTCGAAATGCACATTGTGCCGGTGGGGACGAGCATACTTCAAACGAGCTTGCCCCGTAAGGACGGCTCAAACTGGAGTCCACGACAAACTGCCCGTACCGATACGGCCTTACGCGTACGTGAGAGCCNCGAAAAAGTCACCTTAGAAGCTGCGACCCTTCAGTGGACAATGGTCCGTATGAGACGGGAAACGCAAGACGGGCTTCGACAACGGCTCCGCCGGGAAGGGCGGTTCAAGGTAGCGAGCGGGTACCGGCAGGCACAAGGCAAAACGCCGGGCGCAATAGACCGGCCGCGCCGCCGGTCGAACCAGCGGGGAGCGCGTCGATGCAGGGAGTGCCATNAGCGGACAGTTCGTTGCGCTGTTGGGCGGTCTGGGAAACAGACTGCGCCGTCATCGAGCCCAGCGACGTTTCATCCTGAAGTCGACCGGTGATGACAAATCGACCCGAACCCTCACATCCCCGATCGCGTGGATGATAGAATTTTGTGACGGTCAGCGGTGATACGGGATGGCCGGTATTCCAGACCTGCAAGGTTCCGCCGGTGGCTCAACTACTACCAGACGCATCGTCGGGATCCCCGTCCGACTCGCCGGTGGAGCAACACGACACAGGGAACCCTGCGGAGTCGAAGCCGCAAGCGACGGTCGATCCGTCGTCAAACGAAGCCCCACAAAATACACACGGCTCGGCGTTCGCCGCCACAACACGCTTTTCCCCGCAACAAGAGAAACAAGGATATGGAGAGCAAAGCGGTCGTACTGTATGCAACATGGGTGATGGTGGTATGTTCCGCTCTGTCACCCGCTGCGGCGCAGGTGAGTATCGTGCGTCAGGGGATGACAGAGGCAGTGGTGGTAACTGCCGACGATGCTGCCATGGTGGCCACCTATGCGGCCCAGGAGTTGGTACGCCACATCGCGAAGGCCACAGGCCAACAGCTTCAGGTCGTTACTGAAACCGCTATCCCCGCAGGGTATGTCAGCCGAATCTTCATCGGCATCACCGAGGCGGCGCGGAAACAGGGCCTCGTTCGCGAGAAGATGAAGCCGGATGAGTTTGTGTTGCGCACGGTGGGGCGCGACCTGTACGTACTCGGCATGGAGGACAAAGCGCGCGACGTCGTCCTGGGCGACCCTGCCGACAGCGACTGGACACACAAGGTTCTGCATGATGGCGTCTATGGTTACCGAGGGCCGTCGAGCATCTCCCCCAACGGCACACTGTTCGGTGTCTATGAGATGTTGGAGCGCTATGTGCGTGTTCGCTGGCTCTGGCCGGGCGAGTTGGGTACCTATGTGCCGCGCACCGACGACGTCCGTATCGATGACGTCCTCGACGAATTCCACGTCCCCAAGATCGCCTGGCGACGTTTTGCATGGTTTCATCTTGTCGATGCGTTGCGACGGCACGAGGCCTATGATCCGCGCACGGAGAGGCTCGCTTTTTCACGGCAAGGACTACGTAATTTCTGGGAGGCAACGGGAACCTACCTCGGTCGTCACCGTATGGGCCATTCTTCGCATCCGCCCACCTTTCGGGAGGAGTTTGCCCGTAAGCCGTGGAAAGGCGAAGGGACGACATTGGCTCAAGAGCGTCCGAACTTTTATGCGATGGACTCCGCCGGGCGACGCTGGGGTCAACCTGGTTACGCCTACAACTGGCCCGACATGTGCGTATCCAATCCTGATCTGCATCGCTTCATTCTGGAACAGGTTTGGGACGGAAGAAATACGCTGAGATTAGGCCAGGTCAATACCATTCAATACTGCCATTGCACCCGCTGCATGTCCTGGGACAGTCCCCAGCCTCAACCAGATGAAATCCCTCAGTTTGAGCGAGGGGCCTATGGTCCGCGGGCTATTTCTTATCGCTACGCACGGTTTTGGAAGACCGTTTATGAGCTGGCTGCGAAACGCAACCCAAACGTAAGAGCGACGGCCCTCATGTACCAGACGACGCTTCCTGCGCCGGGTGCGATCAAGCTGGACGAGCATATCTACGGTGAATACTGCCCCTGGACGGGTCCGGCGACCATTTTCCCGATGCGCAAACCAGTGGATCAATGGTCGCGACAACAGTGGTTGGGGCATCAGTATGATCTGGCGCCCCAACCATTTGCATCATGGCTACACGATGCCGTTCCTCAGCACCCGCCAGGTGGGTGAGTTCTTTAAATTCACCTATCAGAACGGCTTAAAGGGGTATTTTTTTGACAGTCTCCGGGTGAGCTGGGCGACACAGGGTCCGATGATCTACATTCATATGGCTCTGGGATGGGACCCTGAATTGAATGTCGAAAAACTGCGGAACGACTTCTGGTCCGCGTTTGGCCCAGCTGCCCGCCAGGTCGAAGGCTACTTTGACTATTGGGAGGCCCATTCCCTCACCCATCCGGCAGGTTCCCTGTACAGTCCGATCCGAGCCAATGATGCCTATCCACCGACGGTCTTTGCCAGGCAGAAGGAGGTGCTCAAGGCCGCATTGAAAACCGCCGCGAGCCACCCCCTGCCCGAGTTCGCCGAGCGCGTCGAGTTCCTGCAGGCCGGGCTGGAACACGCCCGACTCTCGGCAAGGTTCATGGGTACGCTCGATGCGGGGAAGGTGCCGGCGGACCGAGAGGAATTCCTCAAGGCCCAACAGGCGCTACAGGAGTTGATCGCGTTTCGGCGTGAAAAGGAGCATCTTTTCATTTCAGATTACCTCGATGCGGCAGCCTACCGAGAGAGACGAAATGTGAAAGAAATCGATCGTCTTTTTGAGGATGTTGAGACCAGCAGTTCTGCCAATTGATCGACGCCGCCGAGGTGCGGACACAACGAGAGCATGTCCACCATGTTAGACCGATCCCAACAGCCGAGCGGCCGTGTCGGGAGCCGGTCGTGGTTCCCGAACATAAGCTGCCGGAAGCCCGCCGACGTCAACTGGCAACCTGGGAGGATGGCATGAAGCTGTTGCTAGTGATCGGGCCGGCTTTCACGATCGCGATGCAGCTGCAAGGTGTGGCAGCTGATCGCGTGCTGTTCAACCGCGATGTTCGGCCCATCCTGGCCGAGCACTGCTGGCAGTGTCACGGTCCGGATGCGAGCGCTCGCCAGGCCGAGTTACGCCTTGATCTCAGGGAGAACGCTGTGGGGGCGGCTGAGTCGGGGGCCGTTGCGATCGTGCCGCGCGACCCACGGCGGAGTGAACTGATGCGTCGTGTCAATGCGGATGACCCTGGCGAACGCATGCCTCCCGCGGATTCCCATCCGCCACTCTCGGCGACTCAGATTGCAACACTACGCAAGTGGGTCGAGCAGGGTGCCGAGTACCAACGGCACTGGGCGTTCCAGCCGATCGAACGTCCCGCGGTGCCGGTCATCGATGGCGTTGATCATCCGATCGATGCGTTCGTCGCGGCCCGGTTGAAAGCTCACGGCCGCGGTTTTGCCGAGGAAGCAGATCCCGAACGGCTGCTGCGCAGACTCAGTTTGACTCTGACCGGTCTCCCGCCGACACCGGGCGATCGCATTGCCGCGCTGCGTGGCCATTACGGACGCACCGTCGATCGTCTATTGGCGTCACCGCACTTCGGGGAGCACCTGGCTGTCGGCTGGCTCGACGCGGCCCGCTACGCCGACACGAACGGTTACTTTGGAGACAAACCACGGCAGATTTGGCTGTGGCGCGAGTGGGTCATCGACGCGTTGAACAGCAACATGCCGTTCGATCAGTTTACGGTCGAGCAACTCGCGGGAGACCTGCTGCCGAACCCGACCACCCGGCAACGGATCGCCACCGGTTTCAATCGCAACCACATGGCGAACAATGAAACAGGCATCATCGACGAAGAGTATCGGGTCGAGTATATCGTCGACCGCTTGGACACGACGCTGACGACGTGGATGGGACTGACTGTCGGCTGTTCCCAGTGTCACGACCACAAGTACGATCCGATCTCGCAGCGAGACTTCTATCGACTGTTCGCCTTCTTCAATAACGGCCCGGGAAAAGGCCTGATCTCCGCAGAGAACCCTCCACCGCTGCTGACGGTGGCGAGTCCGGAAGCGAAGCGGCGTCTGGCCAGCTTGGAGGCCGCGGCGGCCGCCGCTCGCGCGGAGTTTGCGCCGTTGAAAACGCAACTCGACACGCGGATCGCTGCCTGGGAAGCGGACGCGGAGAAGTCCCTGCCATCAGCCCCAGACGCGGACGTTCTGCTGTACGAACCGTTCGATGGCGGCTTCGCGGATCGGTCGCGGCTGCTGGGAACCGGCCTCGCATTCGAACGAGGTGTCAGAGGGCAGGCGGCCCGGTTCGATGCGACTCAGCATGTCGAACACCCGCTCAAACGATTCGACGTTGATTCACCGTGGAGCATCGGGTTCTGGGTCAAGCCGGACGGATCGCTCAGTTGTCTGCTCTCAAAAATAGAACCTGTAGGACGGCGGCGAGGGCTGGAATTTCTGCTGCAGAAGGGCCGTGTGCGCGTGAATCTGGTGGAACGCTGGGGCGCGCGGACGATTGAAACCGGCACGCGGGAATCGCTCACGTCGGGTCAGTGGCATCATGTGATCGTCACGTATGACGGATCGCGCTCGGCCGACGGACTGTCTGTTCTGGTCGACGGGACACCCCGCGAACTGATGATGCAGCGAGACACGCTCGGACGCCATGCGAGCGGACCATCTTCGCCGGGGAGTTGTGCCACCCAGGAACCGCTGCGAATTGGCCGCAGAGACTCGGGGCTCGGGTATTACGGAGTGTTGGACGAACTCCGCATTCTGCAGCGGGTGGTTCCGGACGATGTCGTGGCGGGCTGGTATCGAGGCGAACGGCTGCGCGGCATCCTGGCCACGGACCCTGCGTCGCGAAACGACGTGGAACGCGAATTCCTGCTCGACGATTACATCGCACACAACACGGACGATGTGATCCAAGCGGCTCGCCGTCGCCTGCGGCAGACGGCGCAGGCCGAGCGGAAGTTTCGTTCCACCATTCCCACCACGCTGGTGATGCAAGATCTGGCCACGCCGCGGACAACGCGCGTCCTGGTCCGCGGCCAGTACGACCAGCCGGGTGAGGTCGTGCAGCCGGGGGTTCCCGCATCGATCGGACAGTTGACAAGCGACGCGCCACAGAACCGGCTCGGCCTGGCCCGCTGGGTCGCATCCGGCGACAACCCGCTGACCGCCCGCGTTATCGTCAATCGGCTCTGGAAGCATTGCTTCGGCCACGGACTGGTGCGGACGATGAACGACTTCGGAACGCAAGGCGAACCGCCCACGCATCCGCAGTTACTGGACTGGCTGGCATCCGAGTTCGGTGGCAGCGGCTGGGACGTGAAGCGATTGCTGCGGCTGATCGTCACGTCGCGCACGTTTCGGCAGGATTCACGCCGCCACGGCGATGCGTCGTTCGACCCGCACAATCGACTGATGTCTCGGGGGCCGTCTTATCGTATGTCGGCCGAGATGATTCGCGACCAGGCATTGGCTGTTTCAGGCCTATTGCGGAGGCGAATCGGAGGGCCGAGCGTCAAGCCGTATCAACCTCCGGGGCTGTGGAAAGAGGTCTCCTACAACGCCGCCGAGACTTACGAAGCCGACAGGGGCGACGGGCTGTGGCGACGTGGTCTTTACACGTGGATCAAGCGGCAGGCGCCGCCTCCTTCGTTTCTGGCCTTCGACGGAACGACTCGGGAGAAGTGCACGATCCAGCGAGCGGTGACCAATACACCGCTGCAGTCGCTGATCCTGTTGAACGATCCCGTCTTCGTGGAAGCGGCGCGAGTCCTGGCCGCCCGTGTGTTGTCGAAACAGCGGGCCGAACAACGGTCGGTGGACAAGTTCGCCACGGCCCCGATAACAGGGACCGATCCACGACTGACCCGACTCGTGCGCCGCGTGCTGTCACGTCAGCCCGACGGCGAGGAACAGCAGTTACTAAACGGACTGTTGCAGCGGCAGCGACAGCGGTTTCGGCGGACGCCAGCGGAAGCTCGGGCCCTGCTGTCGGTAGGAGAAGCGCCGATCGACAGCCGCCTCGACCCGTTGGAACTGGCCGCATGGACCGTCGTTGCCCAGGCCGTCCTGAACCTCGATGAAGCGATCACCCTGAGGTGAGCCTGCCATGAACGAGCCTTGCGATCACCGCCATCGAGCGGAATTCGACCGCCGGCGCTTCCTCAGCCAGGCGACGCTGGGTGCGGGCAGTCTGGCCCTGGCCTCGTTGCTTGAGGGATCGGCTGCCGGTCCGGTCGTTCAGCATCATCCGGCTCGGGCGAAGCGGATGATCTACCTGTTCATGCATGGGGGGCCCTCGCAGCTTGATCTGTTCGACCACAAGCCGCGTCTACGAGAGCACCACGGCCAGGAACTCCCAGATTCGGTGCGAGGCGACCAGAGACTGACCGGAATGACCAGCGGCCAGGCATCGAAACCGGTGACGTCATCGGTGTTTTCATTCCGGCAGCATGGTGAGTCGCGAGCGTGGATCAGCGAGTTGCTGCCGCACACCGCGGCGCGCGCTGACGACCTGTGCATCGTGAGGTCGCTGCGCACCGAGGCCATCAATCACGACCCCGCTGTGACCCTGTTGCAGACCGGGCATCAGCAACCGGGTCGCCCCAGCTTTGGGGCCTGGGTGAATTATGGGCTCGGCAGCGAAAACGCCAGCTTGCCGGCGTTCATGGTGCTGGTATCCGACGGTAGCGCGGCGCGTCCAGCCGATCCGTTGTACGCGCGGCTCTGGGGATCGGGATTTCTGCCGTCGAATCACCAGGGCGTCGCATTGCGGGCCAGCGATGATCCCGTGCTGTATCTGTCCAACCCACCCGGCATTTCGGTGAACGCCCGACGCGATCAGCTCGATGTGCTCGCCGCGTTGAACCGCCGGCAACTGGCGCGGCAGGGCGACCAGGAAATCGAGACGCGAATCACGCAGTACGAGATGGCGTTCCACATGCAGACGTCGGTCCCGGACCTGATCGATCTGAGCGATGAGACCGCTTCCACGCTGGCCGCCTACGGACCGCAATGCGAACAGCCCGGAACGTTCGCTCGTCACTGTCTGCTGGCGCGGCGTATGGCCGAGCGGGGTGTGCGATTCATTCAGCTTTACCACCGCGGCTGGGACCAGCACTACAACCTGCCGAGCGATCTGCGGCTGCAGTGCCAGGACGTCGATCAGCCAGTGGCCGCGCTGCTCGGCGACCTGAAGCAGCGAGGCCTGCTGGACGACACACTGGTGGTGTGGGGTGGCGAATTCGGTCGCACGACATATAGCCAGGGCAATCCCACTGCGACGAACTACGGCCGTGATCATCACGGGGGCTGCTTCACCATGTGGCTCGCTGGCGGCGGCGTTCGATCGGGCACGATCCACGGCCAGACCGACGATTTTAGCTTCAATGTCGTCCGCGATCCCGTTCACGTCCACGACCTGAACGCAACTCTACTGCACCTGCTGGGCGTGGATCACACGCGACTGACGTATCGCTTTCAGGGACGCGACTATCGTCTGACCGACGTTCATGGAAACGTCATCCGCGAGCTCGTTGCGGTGGGCTGAGCTATCCAACAGCAAAACTCTCCCGCGAAGCCATCCTTCGCGAACGATGGCAAAGCAAACACACGCTCGGGACAACCCTCGTGGGTCTTTGCGGGCCGGTGACTCCAGACCGGCGGCCGCGTCCGACACTCCCGATCACCCGCAGACGTTTCATACGCGGCCTCGTCGGTATGCGTTTCCAGACGTTGCTAAGATAGATCCTGGTGAGGTGGCGTGGGGGGAGTGGGGGGGAGTTATTCCAGATCTTGCAGTTCGGCAGCGCCGGTCGATGATTGTGACGCGACCCAGCTACGTCTCGTCGAGCTTGCTAGGCCTCGGGAGAGGTGCCAGCCCCGGTCGGTCGCTGAGTGTCCCAAAAGCCGACGCGCGGTATTTATTTAGCCCGTGCGACTTCCACAAAGGTCGACCACTCGGCCTCGATTGCCGCGAACATTGACGGCACGTCTTCGAAGCGCCGGTAGATCATTCGGGCCATCGCCCGCATCTTCTGGCCGGCAACCAGATCTGAGCCGAAACACCAATCGTGGGCCGTGTCCCAGCCGTGGTACTGTCCAGCCAGTAGCGTGGTCATTCGCGGATCGAGGAGAAACACGACGGCCAGCGAAGTACGGGGATTCCGGGCAACCAGGATCGGCTTACTGAACGGACGCGCTTCTAACTTGATGACGTTTGGCGACCCCGGACCCCATCGTCCGTCTCCTACCAGCGTGCGTGCTCGGGCATCGCGGACCACCTGGAAAACTTCGTTGGTGACCTGGCGATTGTCGAGTTTTTTCCAGCGCTGGACGCCATCCTCACTCTGAAGAGGGACCCATGTCTCGCCTAGCGACTCGGCAACGTACGACGCGAAGAAGACCTCGAATCGGGGGATGTCCCGCGAGGGCGAAATAGTCATGCGGAGATCCACGTGATCTTGCCGGGGTTCATATTCGAGGTCCATCGTAAATTGACAGGTTGGCTCCTGGGGGAAATGCACCAACACTCGGCCATTGCGGATTTCGTGAACCGTCTTCTTGTCGCGGGACAGTTGGCGTGGGAGCATTTGTCTGGCCGTCGCGGTGCGCAAATAGTATTCGGCGTTCAGCAGGGCTTTGCGCGGTCTGACGATGTCGAGTTGGTGCTCGCGATGGACGAGCCCCGCAATCCCGTGATACCACGTATGGGGTTCGATGCACCCAAATAGCTGACCTGTGTCGAATTCATAACATTGGGTTGCCTCGGACCACGATAATCGCAAGTTAGGTTCAGCTGCTGTGGCGCGGGGTGCGACAATCACGGCGCAGGTCAATACAGTCCCAACCAATAGAGCTCCAGCAGCTCGCGCGACGTACATCAGTACGTTCCTCTCGAGTGTACAACCATTGACATGAAGGCACTTGTCTCNGGAAACCATGCTATGCAATTCGCGGTGGCACACCAACTTGTCTGAGATCAGCCATTTGTCGTTGCTGGCTCTTTACGCGAGGGTCCAAGGGGAAACGGGGTTACGGCGTGTGAGCAGGAGAACGACTGCGAGTGATGCAGTAACAACCCAACCGGTTCGCGAACTGTCGGTTTGTCCCCCGGACCCCGGTCCCTAGTGAGTTTCAATTCTGTGGAAATTCACGCGTGCCTAACGGGTAGGTCGTTAGTGCAGCTCTGGCAGAAAACGGCTCCCCCGGCGACCTATACCCGCACCCGGCGTGGGGCCGAGTGTCTAGATAGTCATCTGGGATAACCGGCCTGATGGACAATAAGGCATTCAAGCAAACACTTTCCATATGAACCATNCTCACCACGCAATGTTAAGTAAGATAACAAACCAATGGTCCAGAATTTTCTTGCTCATAGAAATTCAAATGACGATGCTAATAGCTTTAGTAGTACGGTTGTCTTAGACATCATCCTCGAAGTCAGCTTCTTTCGTTCGAAATGAAATGGACTAGGGCACGAGGCGGTAATTATTCAATATCAGACGGTTATGGCACGCGATTCNCAAGTCATGCGGCCCCGATGCCCTCACTATCGCTGCGATGCCGCCCTCACCGCGGGCGGCCGGTCCACCCACTTTTCGATCAAGGTCAGTAGGTCGAGGTCGAGAGGTGGATGGCTGTTTTATCTGCTGCGTCTGGCGCTGCGCATTCTTCAGAATCTGCGTTTTCCCGGGGCTTTCGGAGGTTTGCAACTGCCTCTCCATCAGTAGGCTCGATTGTTCGAGTTCTTGAGGGGGCACTCTGGCGGTGGCTCGCAGGGGAATCCACGTTCGTGCGATCCTCCACCTCGTGTCGAGCACTCGGACGGAATTCTGCAGCGTATCCTGGCCATGGCGCGATCACATTGACTGCGGGTTCGACTCACTGAAAGATCTCCTGAACCGACCGATCGGTCCGGCCCCGCCATGCGAAAATCGCGTATGATGAATGGGTCAAGATGGTTTCAGCGACACTTTGGTTCGGAGACATCAATGACCGCACCGCTCACGGGTCTGGCGGTGGTGGCTCTGCTCGCGGCAGGTGCCCGCGCGGCGGACGAGTCACTCCTCGAACGCGACGTGCTGCCGGTGCTCACGAAGCACTGCCTCGGGTGTCATGGCGGGCTCGTGCAGGAAGGCGGGCTCGATCTGCGGACGCTTCCGTCCATGCTCCGGGGCGGGGAGTCCGGTCCGGCGATCGAGGCGGGCCATGCCGACACGAGCGAGCTGTGGAAGCGGATTGCCAATGACGAAATGCCGGCCGGAGAGGAACGGGAGAAACTCTCCGCGCGGGATAAAGAGGTGATGCGCAAGTGGATCGACGCCGGGCTGCCAACCGTCTCGGAGCGACAGAAGCATGTCGAGGCGCGGTTGCCCGCCGGAAAACAACACGATCCGCTCGAGGTGGCGCGGGCCATCGATCAGCACATCGCGGAGTTTCTATCCGCTGCGAAACTGAAGCCGTCTCCGGTGACCGATGACGCAGCGTTTCTACGTCGCCTGTATCTCGACCTGACCGGGCGCGTGCCGACCGCCGATCAGGCGGCGGCGTTTCTCGACGGTGACGGGCCCGGTCGCCGAGCAAAGCTCATCGACGCGCTGCTCGATACGCCCGACTTTGGCGAGCAGTTCGGGCGCACTTGGCGCGACTGGGTCATGCCAGCGGAACTGCCCTCGGACAACAACGCCGGAACTCAGCCGTACGCCGAAGCGAGGGCTTTCGGATCGTGGCTGGGCAAAAAGTTCGCGGCCGACGAACCGTGGGACAAAATTACCCATGACATTCTCACCGTCCAGGGCGAAACCAAGAACAATCCGCAGGTCATCTTTTTTGGCCTGGTCGGTCAGGGGGGACAGACGAGTACCGACGGTTCCGCGCGGGCGGCCGCGTCGCTGTTCATGGGCGTGCAGCTGCAATGTGCCCGTTGCCACGATGATCCGTACCGCGACTGGTCCCAGCAGGAGCACTGGGCCCTCGCCGCGTTTTTCGGCCGGTCTCAGGGCGACTTCAAAAAGATCGCGATCGGCACAGGACCGAGCAAGAAGCCGGGCGAAATCGTCATCCCGGGTGACGCTTTCAAGAACTCCGGCACGACCGTGCTGACCTCGTTCCTCCGCGGAGCCGACTTTACCGTCCAAGGCGATGAGGATTTGCGCAAGTCGTTCGTCGACTGGCTCGTCGCCAAAGAGAACCCGTTCTTCGCGCGGTCGTTTGCGAACCGACTTTGGTTTTACCTCTTCTCACGCGGCATCGTGAATCCGATCGACGACTTCCGCGAACTCAACCCGCCCTCGCACCCCGGGCTGTTGAAGCTACTGGCTCAAGAGTTCGTCGCGTCGCGCTACAACGTCAAACATCTGTTTCGCTGCATGTGCAATTCGCTCGTTTACCAGCGAACCACCTCGATGGGAGCCGCCACCGACGAACAGACGCGAGGCGCGCTGACGACTGCGTTCGGCCGGATGCCGCTGCGCGTGATGACGGCCGACATGCTTTACGACTCGCTGAAACAAGTGTACGGCGACGGCAAACTCGATTTGCGGACCAGCATCGAACATACCACGGTCGGCATGTCGGCGGCGGTCGCCGATCCCCACCTTGAATTCCAACGCCGATTCGGCACCAACGAAGAAGATGCGACCGATTTCACCCACGGCGTTGAGCAAATGTTGACGTTGCTGAACCACCCGCGACTGCTCGGAGAAAGCCGGGCACTGGACGCGTACTGGACGAAATTGCCTGCGCTTTCAGAGCGCCAGGAACAGTTGCTGGCGAAGCTCGGTGACGAGGTCAAATGGCCGCAGTCGGATGAACCGAAACCACCCGAGAAACCTCAAAAACCGCCCTCTTTGCCGCTCGCCAGCGCCGTCCGTAACGACGATCCCTTTTCGGTTGTCAAAGCGCAGTTTGTCCGTTTCACCATCGAGCAGGGCCCCCAGTCATGCTTGGACGAACTCGAAGTCTACGGTCCCGGCAGCGAAACGAATCTCGCGCTCGCCTCGTCCGGCGCGGTGGCCACTGCGTCGTCGCTGTTGCCCGGNTACTCGATCCACCAGATCGCGCATCTGAACGACGGCAANCACGGCAACGCGCACAGTTGGATCAGCAACGAAAACGGCGGTTGGGCACAGATCAAACTCCCGGCCGCAACCGAAACGAACCGCGTGGTCTGGGGCAGAGACCGAGAAGGTCGCTACACAGACCGCCTCGCACAACGATATCGGATCGAAGTTTCGCTCGACGGAAAAACCTGGACGCGCGTCAGCGATTCCTCGCGACGCAATCCTGATCAGAAACCCGCGCCGCCCACGATCGTGCTCACGCCCGCCAAGGCGCTGCAGGCGATCGAATGGCTCTATCTATCGACGTTGTCGCGACGTCCTACTGAGCAAGAAGCGAAAGAGGNCCTGGCGTATGCTGCCAGGACAAGGGGTGGCAGAAAGGCGCTCACAGGCGTGTTGTGGATGTTGGTGAATCGGAGCGAGTTTATTTTGGTGCGTTGAAGTCAAACANGGGCATATGTATCGCATGGGAGCCAAACCGGTGTCACTCCTCAAACGTCGAGACCTCTTGAAACTCTCCGCTGCAGGTGTGCTGACCAGCGTTCGCGTGCCGTGGTTCGAGTCCATCGCGAGCGCGGCCGCGCAGCGGTCTCCGGCCAAGGCTTGCATTCTGTTATGGATGGACGGCGGTCCCAGCCAGCAGCATACGTTTGATCCCAAGCCGAACGGCGACTTCAAGTCGATCTCGACGTCCGTACCGGGCATCCAGATCGTCGAGCCGTTGCCGAAACTGGCCAGTTGCATGAACGACCTGGCGATTGTGCGGTCGATGACGACCGAAATCAATGGCCACTACGACGCCAAATATTTTCTACACACGGGTTACAAGCGGACGACCGGTCTGGAACATCCCGCGATCGGNTGTATCGCCTCGTCCGAGGTCGGAGCGCTGAACAATGCCTTGCCACCGTTCGTCACGATCGATGCCGGCTGGGACATTCGCAACGACGGCGGGCGGCTCTACCGCAGCGTGCCGTCCTACCTGGGTTTTGGGCACGCGCCACTGGCCGTGAACGATGCCAGCATCGGGTTGGAAAACCTGACGCCCGCAGGCGATGACATCGATGCGCGGTTGCNGTTGTTGGCCGGCAGCGAGCGGCGGTTCGCGGATCGCTACGCCTTACCGGCCGTCAGTGCCAAACAGGCGGCGCTGGAGCGCGCCGTTCGCCTGATGCAGTCCAATCGCTCGTTGGCGTTCGACATCGACAGAGAGCCCGATTATATCCGCAAGGAATACGGCGATCATCGTTTCGGCAAGTCATGTTTGTTAGCGAGGCGATTGGTGGAGTCGGGGGTGACCTTTGTTGAAGTCGTGCACCGCGGTTGGGANGATCACGAAGGCGCCGCCAAGCCGCACGCCACCCGCGCGCCGTGGATCGACGCCGGCATGGCGACGTTGATTCGCGACTTGAAGGCGCGCGGGATGCTTGACGACACATTGGTCGTGTGGATGGGCGAATTCGGCCGCTCGCCAGGTGCCGGCAAAGAGCATTATTGCAAGGCGTGGAGCAGCGTGCTGGCCGGTGGTGGCTTGAAAACCGGACAAGTCATCGGCAAAACAAGCGAAGGCGGCAAGAAACCGGGCGCGGAAGTTGTCGACCGTCCCGTCACAGCACCCGACTTTGTGGCGACCCTCTGCCGGGCTCTNGGCATCGACACGCACAAAGAGTACCTGGCTCCAGGCATGCGTCCCATGCCGCTTGTCGACAAAACCGCAAAGCCGATTNAAGAGGTTCTCGGATGAGACACCGCCTGTGGAAGCAGGCGGTACCTCGGCAAGAACATCAGGATAAAGTGGTCGGCTCGCGAGGCACGCCGCGGGGGTCGTAGCGTGAACACCACCACCATCCGAGGCGAAGGGGCCATCCTCGAGCAGACCGATCCGGCCTGGTACGTCCGGATCGACATGGCCCGGCATGTGTGGGACCTGGCCGAACCCATGGACGGTACGGCGGAGCCGAATGCGCATATTCTGGCCGCTGCTCCGGTCGACGAAAGTCCGGTGATTGTGCGGNGGCGTCCGGGGTCGGGTTCGTGGGCGCACGTGCGCATTCGCGACGTGAACATCGACCTAGACAAGACGCCCATACTGTCCTTCAAGCTGCGCGACCTGGGCCGAGNTACGGCCGACAGCACGGCCGTCAAAGTGCTCGATCATGAAACGCAGCGGATGGTCCTGCTGGGCGAATTCTACAGCCGGTTCTACCAGGATCGCGCGTTCGACCTGCGAGAGCGCCTGGAGGTCACTGGCGAGCGTTCGTTGGATCTGAGTTCTACTATCTGGGAGATGCTGCAGGAGAGTCTAAAACGACACAGACGGGCGACTACATCTTGTTACCGTTTCTCCGCGCTGAAGCGGAATGACATGTTCTCTGCCGTCGTCCACTCCCGGCTAAGACAGCCGCTTGTCCGTGATCAGGCTTACGGGCCACTCCCGGCGTTCGAAGCAACCTCTTGACTCGTCGCATACTGCTACGCGCATTGGCACAATTGGTGTTGAGCGTCGATTACGTAAACATGGACGTGAATGAGCCGTCAGCGCTACGCATGAGGAACAAGTCGGGTGAGGTGCCTCATTAAGCCACCGTTTCTTGACCTCGGTCCAGTTAGAACGCTCAGGACACCCGTTCTGGGTCACGGGCGGGTTTGGCCTCGACAACCGATGTCACGCCCACCCGAGTTGGCTGGCGTCGGCTACTCGCTCGGACTCGGTTGGATACAGCGATCGCGGCTGATTCAATGTGACCGCGCCAGGCAACAAGTCGGGTGGCTGCAAAATCAACTTGTTCATCGCGGCGGTTGTGCGCTACCGATGTAGCAGATGGGCTGAACCTTTAGCGGGCTTCCCCCAGTCACTCGGTTGTGAAGGGCCGGGTAGCCAATTAGCTCTTTCCCCTTCCCGTGTTTCCGATCAAATACACGCGCAGCGCACCGCCAATGTGTTCCTTTACGTCACGCACCGGCTTACCGTCGTAATGTGCGATCAGCAGTCGGTCACCTTCCGGATGCAAATCAAAATCCTTGGCCGTGGTCGGTAGCACCAGTGTGTGAAACGGCAGCGCAGAATCCGCGTCAACGTCCCAGAACCAGATTCTGCCACCGCTCTTCCCACCGCCCACTCCGATCAAGAAACCGTCTGGATGAAAGGCCAAACCACAGATGTTGCCTTGATAGGACGCGTCCGAAGCTTTCAGCACTGCCTTCTGGTCGCCGCTCTCCCAATCGAACAGGAGCACCGCAGGCTTAAACTCGCCAGCCATCGAAAAGATGTTCTCACCGGGTCCGCCGCACGCCAACCACCGGCCATCCGGGCTGAACGCCAACCGGCGAGCACCTCCAAAGCGGGCTCGGTAGGCAGGATCGTAGTGGTGCAATTGGCTCGCGTCGAAGACACGACCGGCGCCACCCGTCTGAACATCCCACGTCCGCACCGCGCCCAGCAAATCACCCGACACCAGGTGTTGGTTGTTTGGCGAGAAGCAGACGGCGTAAACTTCGTCTTCGTGCCCCATGAGTGCCCGTGCGTCCGCGGGCTCGGCGGCGGGGCAAACTCGGACGATGCGATCGTTCCCCGTGGTTGCGATCCAACGGCCGTCTGAGCTAACCTCCGCGCTGCGAATCCAGGCGGTATGCCCGGTCTGAGTGCGCAGGGGGCGGATTGGTTCGCCGTCGGAGCCGGTCACGAATAGCTCACCACGGTACGTTCCCGTCAAGAGACCTCCGTCCGCCAGCGGTGCAAGCGCACCGGCCCAACTGTCGAGCCGCGCAAGTGTGGTTCGTGCATCCGACCCGTAGTCCCATCGCTGCAGCGTGCGGTCCATGGCGGCCGCGTAGACAGAACGCCCCGTCCGATCCCAGCGACAGGTGATCAGCGGACTCGAGAAATACCACTCTTTCGCCAGCGTGGTCCGCTTCGGATCAACGCCCGAGTTCTTGGCGGGCGGGACATCCTTCGTTTCGTCGCTCACAGCAAAATCTCCGGAATTGCTGATTCCGCCAAATCGGCCACCGCGACGGGGCGACCATCGACGACGAACTGCTGGTGAGAGTTGATCCCCAGCGCCGCGAAGTACGTATGAAAAACCTGCGCGAGGTTAACCTGGTTTTCGGTTGCCTCCCAGCCGCGCGGATCGGACCTGCCGTAGACCGCCCCGCGCGCGATACCACACCCGCCCACCACGATCGACCAGCACTTGCCGTAATGGTCGCGGCCGTAGTTGTAATTGATGCTCGGCGTGCGCCCGAACTCCGAGGTGACGACCACCAGCGTATCTTCCAACATGCCACGCTCGGCGAGGTCTCGAATCAATGCCGCAAACGGCCGATCGAATTCGGCCAGCTTCTGCACATGAAAAGAGAAATTCTCGCAGTGACTGTCGTAGTTGGTGTGTGTGACTTTAACAAACAGCAAACCGTGCTCGATCAACTGACGTGCCAATAAGCAATGTCGGCCGAACTCGTGCGTGCCGTACCGCTCGCGATCCTTGGCGGTCGCGCGGTCGGCGCCAAAGATTTCCTTTCGCTCCATCAGGCGGGCCGCCTGCTCGAAAGAGTAGCTGTAGGCTTCCGTCTCGGCGGTCCGCGTCCGTCGCTTCAGGAAACGTCGATTCGCGCTATTGCGCAACTTGTCGCGTTGACGTTCGCCGCGCGCCGAGAGGCTCCCCGGCCGCGACGTGTTTGCCGGCAGCTTGCCGTCGACAAGATGGACGGGGCCAAACCTTGCACCAAGGATCGACGCGTCTCCTTTTCCGAATCCGCCACCCCCCTCCGGGGTGATGTGAACGTACGGCAGCGGGTCCTCGTCCGCGGCCATCCGTTTGGCGATCATCGAACCGAGCGCTGGGTCCGCCCAATTGGCACTCGGCGATCCGGAATGCCCGGTATGCACGTAGTAATAGCCGCGACCGTGTTCGACCTCCGGTGTCGAAAGGCTGCGGATCAATGTGAGGTGGTGCAGTTGTTGCGCCGTATGTGGGATGAGTTCACCGACGTGCGTTCCCGGAACCGACGAGGCGATCGAGTGGAAAGGGCCCCCGGTCGTCGCGCCTCGCTTGGGATCCCAGCTCTCGAATTGACTGATGCCGCCGGAAAGGTAGACCATCAGGACGCGTTTTGCATTTTGCTCTAGCGCACTGGCGATGGACGGTTGCGCGATGCCACTCAATCCGACGAGACCTCCGGTCGCGGCGCACATCATCTCACCGAGGTGCTGACGTCGGGACGTCAGTCGCGAGAACGAATTGCAAGCACTGTTGGGAGGTGTCATTGGCGGTTCGGATTCAAGACATCGCAGGATGGCGTTTCAAGGACGTCGTGCGCCGCTTCTAATGATTGAATCGAAACTCAACTGACGATAACAACGCCCAAGCCACTTCCCGATAGCCGGTCAGTCGATGCGGCGCCGGGCCAATCGCCTCGACCGCCTCGGATCGTTCGTCGGCCGTTGGTTGCCGTGAGAGCACGCTCAGATAAAGCTCGCCGACCGCCTCGTCGACGGTCTCCAATCTCTCCAGCCGATGCATCAAATTGCCGGGCCGAGGCTCCAGCCACGATTGGATCGCCGGCGCGTTGGAAACAAACAACGCCTGATCGATCGAAGCTTCATAGCGGTCGTGCGAGACTCCGGGCAACGCTGCAAAATGAGATATGAACGCGTNGAGATGTGGACGGAGTTTCTTTGATAGTTTCGCGTTGGTCGCTTGCCGGCCGAGCGCCATGCGTTCTGCGGCCACCAGCCCGGTTGCAACCATTGCGGTGTATCCCAACTGCTCTGGCGATAGCGGTCGAATCGGCGCGACNGCAAAAGCGGTCCGGTCGGGAACCATAGAATTGCCCGGCGGCAGGCAGCTCGATCGCTGGTAGGTCTCGGTCAGAGCGATGGTGCGAATCAGCGCCTTGATGTCGAACCCCGTCGCGGCGAATTCNTTCGCGAGCAAGTCGTACAACGCGGGGTGCGACGGCGGGTTTTCGGAATGATGAAAGTCGACCGGGTGAACCAGGCCGCGCCCCAGCATCTTCGCCCACAGACGATTGACCATGTTCCGCGCAAACGCGGCGTTATCCGCCGACGGTAGCAAATCGGCCAAAGCTCTGCGGCGACTGAACCTCGGAACGGGGCGGATGCCTTCCGCAGGTGCCACAAGGTATTGGTCCGAGTCGTTTGCAGCGGGTTCATCGATGGTCGCGCCGCTGGGAAGTCGAGGCCGAGCGGTTCGCTGCACTTCTGGAGCAAACGCACTCGCAAACGACACCTCACCTTTGGCCCGCTCCGCGAAGAACGGCCGCTGTTCTTTGTCCTTAAAAACAAAACTCCGATTCAGAAACGCGACCAGTCCGTAAAAGTCATCCATCCGGTATTCGGCACGCAGCAGATCGTCGTGACACTGTGCACAGCTCAGATTGATCCCCAGAAACAGGCGTCCGATGTCTCGCGCGATCAACTTGGATTCGCCGCCGCGACCGAGGTAAAAACGCGATGCGGCGGGGATGGCTTGGTCCGTGCCGTCGGCCGAGAGAATCTCACGAGCCAACTGATTCCACCGCTTGTTTTCTAAGAACGACTTTCGCAAATACTCTTTCCACTGGACCGGTTCGACGTGTTGCTTGGGGNGGCGCTCCATCAGCAGGGCGTCGAACCACTCGGCGAGATGCCGCGCGTACTCGGGCCGGGCCAGCAGATCGTCAATCAGCGATTGTCGTTTGTGCGCAGTCGCATCGGACAGAAACGCCCGGACTTGCGCCGACGTTGGAGGGTGCCCGATCAGGTCCAGATAGACGCGNCGATGAAACTCGTCATCAGACGAAATGTCGGCGTGGCTTATCTCGCTCCCCACCTGAATCAGCCGGTCTATCTTGTGATGGATGTTCTGCTCACCCAGTGCCGGAAGCGCAGCAGCGGCCAACAGGACCAGAGACCAGTGGGGTGAGTGAAACACAGGCTGGCGAAACATGGGAAGCCACTCGTGGGGAACACCGAGTTTTCCACTTTACATTGAACAGCATAACGGCCTGTGGCGGGCTTGTCACACGTTTGCGGCGCGTGCCGTAGGAGGGTGCACCCGTCGACGAAATGCACCGACGCACGTTCTTGGAACGGCACGCGGGCACCTGGAAAACAGCCAGCCTGCTTCGAGCGCCCAACCGCCCCGCAGGGGGTTCAAGTCGTAGACAAATGGGCGCNCGACTTGATCAACTGGGCCACTCTCCGGGGAATCAGACGGCGANCCATGTGGCCGATAGGCCAAAGTCTACTTCTTCAGTTATCAGCATGAGTCCAATTATGTGCACCTGCGAGGCCTTTCGCGAAATGTGCTTGCGAAATCCAGCGGCCACACGCGCCGAAAAGGCCAAGATGAATGACTGTTCTGCCAACCTACGGCGGTCTATCCAGCAGGTATCACGTCGATGTGCGGGGTGTCAGGAGCAGCCGTTTCGTCGCGCTGTGGGGCGCGATCTATACTGCTGGGCGATCCATACTGCGCGGTAACACTGCGCGGTGACGCAGCCGAGCGCCGCTGCGGCCAGAAGTCGACCCGCCATGACGACAGGATTTTGCTGAGGGTTCTGCCGATGACCAAGCGCCGCCCGACGGTTCGTCCGCATCCCCGCCGGACGCAGCGAACGATCCGCCAGACGAGGCGGATCCGGGAGCGCCCAAGCCTGAAGCGACGGTCGATGTGACTCCCGGCAACGCCGGTCAGACAGACGGGGGTTCGAGTCCCTCCTCCGCTATTTCTCAATACGCCCACAAATCGCTTTGTTTAACAGGTTTGCGGACTTCTTTATGCGTCACCGATGAAACGTCACTTTGGCCTATCTTGCCCTATATGAAGGAACGTGTACGTGTACGAATCGGGCGGGCAGGAAGCGCGTGATGAACTCCTCAACTTCGGCGGTGGGCAGTGTTCGCGTCGAGATCTAGAATCCTGGCGGCACGCCGATCCTGAAGGAACTCGAGAAGTTCCCCGTCGCGGGGCGGGTTGAAGATCCCATTGGCAGCAGTCAACCGGCAGACCGCGACGACTGGCGATTGCTGCGTGAAGCGACTCGACTACCGATCCTGGCCCATGCACTAGGGCCCGAGTATCTGGTCGAGAGAGCGGCCGATGGATGTCTCTTCAGCCGATTCCCAGTCCCCGAGGCGATCCGCGCAGCGCATATCGCCGCCGCCGCCGGGGCCCCCTTTATGCTCCAGCACGTGGGAGGGGACATCACGCTGGCCTTTCTCGCTCACGAAGCTTCCGTCTTCAAGCGGGCGACGCTGGCTCACATTCACTGCGGCACCTCTGGAAGCACGATGTGACTGTTGAAACCCTGACCATCGTCGGGGCAGTGTGAAAGTCCCCACGGGTCCCGGGCTGGGTATGAGCCGCGACCGCGAAAAACTCCGCAAGCTCGCTGCGCTGCAAAAACCGAAACGCGACTGATTCATAGGCCGCATGAAGTATCACAACGGCCTGACTGTCTACCTGCGGTTTGTTGAAGATCCCTATCAAGCCGGCCAACGCTATCTGGCTGGAGCGGGAAATCGATAGCGATCGAGGAGTTGCCGAATCGCATCCCGGCTTCAGGACCCATGTATCGCCGACCGGTGGTCACTGATTTCTGGGGCGAAACGGGCACCGCCGGGTTCGAGCAAATCTGGAAGCGGACCGAGTCGGGACCGTACTGGGCGCGGTGAGACGTGCGAATGGTTCATTGAGAGTCAGACTGGCGTTTCAGAAAGCCAGAACAAATCATAGACGCTCAGCAAGGAACTTGGACGAGGGGACGACCCTCACCTCCACCGAGATTGCGTTCGCGTGCCGTCGTCGATGAGCCATTTGTTTGCTGAAGATCTTCGGCGATTATGTCAGACGGTGCAGACCAACTCAGGACCTCGTAATGCCCGTCGATCGACGGCTCATGGCGAAGCGAGAACGGATCGCTTCTCTAAGTTATTGTTGCTGGACTTCGTGTTATGCAGTGGCGATGATAGAGCAGACGATAGGCTGCTGTGTGTTACACACCAACCGACATAACCCTAGTGAGATGCATCATGAATTCGCGATCGATTGTAGCGACGTGCACGCTTGGCTTGTTCTCGGCTTGCTGTGCTTTGGCCCAAGAGGCAAAGCCTAACGCGGATGAGGCCAAGACGGAACAAAAGGCCGCGGCTAAGGCGACCGGTTACTTCGAGCCGGTAGGAGCACACGAGATCGCCGCGGGGACCGATCAGATCAAGTCTCTCGTGGTCAAACAAATCGTTCCTCACGGAACGCAGGTGAAGAAGGGGCAGGCGATCGTTTGGTTCAAGACCGACGGTGTCGACAAACAGATCACCGATGCGGAAACCGCGCTGCGACTCGCCGAACTGGGTCAACAAGAAGCGGCATTCGACCATCGGCAATTCCTCGAGACACAGAAGCTCGACCTCGCTGTGGCAACCCGCACAAAGCGCGATGCACAACAGTCATATGACAACTTCGTCAAAGTCGATCGCGACCAGCGAATTGCCTCCACGGAGTTTAGTCTCAAGTCGTCACAGGCCTCATTGGAAAACGCCATGGAAGAGTTGACGCAACTCGAAAAGATGTACAAGGAAGACGAGCTGACGGAAGAATCGGAAGAGATCGTGCTAAAGCGAGCAAAGCGATCTGTTGAGAGCGCCAAGTTTCGACTCAAGGGTGCTGAGATCTCTGCGGTGCGTTCGCTAGAGCAGTCGATTCCTCGCGAGCAAGAACAAAAGGACGACGCAATTGCTCGGGCGTTGATGGCGTTCGACAAGGCAAGGCGGGCACTTGATCTAGCCCGGCAACGCAAAGAGATCGACATCGCCAAAGGCAAGAAGGTGTTTGACAAACAAAAGGAAGACATGGGCAAGATGCGAGCGGATCGCAAGCAAATGGTCTTACGCGCCCCCGCCGACGGGGTCGTGTACCACGGGAGACTCTCCCGCGGCAAGCTGGCAGACAAGCCCAGCGCGCTTGCCGCGGACGCCACCGTGACCAACAAACAAGTGCTCGTGACACTCGTCAATCCACGTGCGTTGCAAATTCGCGTTGACCTGGCGGAGACAGCATTGCGTCACGTCCAGGTGGGTGCCAAAGGGACCGCGTCTCCGAAGGCGTTCCCAGATCGCAAACTGCAGATCACGGTCAAGTCCGTGTCGTTCATCCCGATGTCAAATGGCAAACACGATTGCGTCGTTAACGTCAAATTTGATAAGACTCAACCGGCGATCGCGGCCGGCATGACGTGCGATGTGGAGTTTAAGTAGGCCGTTGTGTTGCGAGTAGAAACAGGTCCATCGTCTTCTCTTGAGTGATACATATGTGTTGCTATCGGATGTTGCTGGGCGTGTTGCTGGTGGTTTCGGTCTCTACCGCTGGCGCGGAGGATCCCGAGACCGCACGAACAGGAATCCTTGCGGATCCGCTCGATTTTTCCCAACCGCCGACCCTGCCCAAGATCGACGCACCCACGGATCAGCAGATCCAAGAGTCCATAGATCACGGTGTAACGTTTCTTCTCTCGGTGCAGAACCCGAACGGCTCTTGGGGCTCGCCAACGCAAACGAAAGGCCTGAACATCTACGCCCCGGTCCCAGGCGCCCATCATGCTTTTCGCGCCGGGACGACGTCGCTCTGTATCGCGGCCCTCGTCGAAAACGAATCGGGCAACAAGGAAGTTTCCGCAACACTTGAACGTGCTGAAAAGTGGTTGCTGAAGCATATCGGCAGCTTGCGACGTGCAACGGGTGACGCCATGTACAACGTATGGGGACACGCGTATTCGATTCAGGCACTTGTGCGGTTGCGAGCGCGAAGCTCCAACGACACAGACAAGGTGAAGCAGATCGACGATCTGATTCACAAACAGTTCGAAATGCTGACGCGCTACGAGTCTGTCGACGGAGGTTGGGGCTACTACGATTTCCGATACCAAGCGCGCAAGCCAACGTCAAGTTCTATCAGTTTCGTCAACGGGACCGTGCTGATTGCTTTTGCCGAGGCGCGAGACGCGGGAATCGAGCCACCGAAGAAGATTGTTGATCGTGCCATCGCCGCGATCAATCGGCAGCGCAAGAGGGACTTCAGCTATCTCTACGGTGAGTACCTCAATCGTCAGCCGATGCGTGGCATCAATCGACCGGGCGGTAGTCTGGGTAGAACACAATGCTGCAACGCGGCCCTGCGTGCTTGGCGCGACGACACGATCACCGACAACGTCGTGAAGAATTGGCTGTATCGGCTGTACGTCCGCAATGGCTGGCTCGACATCGGACGCAAGCGTCCGATTCCGCACGAATCGTGGATGCAAGTTGCGGGTTACTTCTACTACTTCGGCCACTACTATGCCGCCGTGTCGCTGGAACAGCTACCCGAGTCTGACCAAGGTCCCTATAAGCCGTTGCTCGCGAAACTCATGCTTGACCGACAGGAGAAGAACGGATCCTGGTGGGACTATCCGCTCTACAACTACCATCAGCAGTACGGTACTGCATTCGCGCTGCTGACATTGAAGCGATGTCAATAACACAACACGGCTCAGTTGTCGGTAGGGTCTTGAGGTCAACACACTACCCAGTTTTCTGCCGAGTTGCCGACGATTCGTTTCAAATGTAGGGCGCACCTGATCCACTGAGACGATTGGCGTTCCCGATCGTGCGGATCGCGACGTCGCGCTGAAACTAGGGCCAGAGTCTTGGCGCAAACCTTCGCGCTGCTAAGCGTTGAAGCGGAAAGAGGTATCCGAGGAAGCCGTTTGACGGGCCAGCCCGTCATCGACTGTGCTCCCGAACCGATCGGGCGACTTCGACCTTCGCCCATTTTTTGGACGATCCGGGCGGACGCGGTATGTCTGATACCTTGTTCGCTTTCGCGTTGTCGATCATCTAATCGTGCCGGTCCGCGGTTTACCACTCAGCCGTTCTCTTCCGTCGTCAGCAGCCGAGCCTGGCGGTGGCGATCGTCGGCCGATAGGAGGTGGCGCAGGTCGGCGGCCAGACGTTGGGGTTCGGTTGCGTATACGTCAGATTTGCGCGCCCGGTTTATGCCGTGGGCGGCGACCTGACTCACGGCGCTGCGTGGGGCCGAGGGGAGGGGAGGACTCTAACTGACCGCTGGGCTGGGGCTTTTCTCGAGCGATCCGAGATGGAACCGGCGCTGCCGATGGGACCGCAACGGGATTGGACTCTGGGTTCAGAGTCTTCCGCTCACCGATCGGAAAAGCGGAACGCAAACAAATCGGCATCCCGTAGTACAAAACGCAGCCGCACGAGTTTGCCGGCTAAGTTACTCACATCGCCACTCGCTTTCCACGTCACGGCTCCATCTGTTTGGTCTCCGTAGATTTCGGGACAATCCTGCATGGCGTATCCGAGAATTGGCTCACCGTGCGCGTCCTGGATTTCCACGCGCACGGAACCGACGGCCGACGTGGAAAAATTAAATCGCAGCGACTTACCGGCAAACCTTTGCTTTCAAGTCTTGGATAAGTTCTGACGCCTCCTCCTCGTCGATATCCATCCGCACCATGGTGGATCGGTCTGGTGGAAATTGTCCGCAAAA
>PADE01000125.1 GCA_002702965.1 Planctomycetaceae bacterium | reverse complement strand
CGCATAAAGTACTTGTCCCACTGCAACTTCATCAGTTTTTGATCGTTGGGATCGGCCGAATCGTACGAACCGTCCTCCATGCCGAGCGAGAAGGCCCCCCCATCGGCATACGTCTTCTCGACCTGTCTGGCTACATGGACAGCGGTCTGGCGGGCGGTGATGGGGAAGTTGAATGTGCCTTTCCCCAGCCCTTCGGTGTACTTTCCTAGGGAGTGTCCGGTAGGGGGCATTGCGTTGCGATCGGTCATCATGTTCCGCAATCGGAACTCTTGAGCGCCCGTCTTGTCGCCTAACCAAGAGATCCAGTAAGTGCGGATTTCGAAAGGCGAAGACCAGGAGTAGTCGAGGTTGTCAATCGTCAGATCGCTTTGCTCCGGGATGCATTCGCCGAATTGGGTCGGCATGTACCAGCGGCATCCCCAGCGGCGGAGCAGTTCGGCCGCGGTAAAGTAGTGGCTGCGATCGTTGTTGCCGGCCAAATGAACGCGATTTCCTTGACGCTGCAACACAATCGCATCACTGCGCAACAGTGGCTCCTTCTTGCCCGCCATGCTTAATGCGCTGCGCAGTGCCGGGTGGCTGGTGAACGCCTCGCGTCCCACGATCAGGACGGGCTGGTCACCAACCAGGGCGGCGTCGATCGTCTTGCGAGTATTCGCGATTTGCGGCTGATCACCACACATCAGCCCGATGTACTTCGCCAGGTCTGCAGCCGCGCGCTTCTCAAAACTCTCCGCGGCGGGGGAGACCACAATCACGGCCTCTGTCTCTCCACCCTGGGCAATCACCAACTTGTCACTTTCGGACTGGGCACTGCACATCCGGTTGGCTGCCACGATTAGTAGCGCGGCTCGGGCCGCACGTAGCACCCATTTCGCAGTCGTCGCAGGGGTCAGCACTGGTCGGTCTCCTTATTGACGGTCCCGCAGAACACCGGGTTCGATTCCCGTCGCGTGCCGCCGGTCACTCGGCTCCCGCAAATCATCGGTGAACGGCAGCTGGCGACACCATGTGTACGCTAGATCGCCGGCAGCGAAGATTATGGTGGCGAGCGAATCTCCTCGTGTCTCAGTTGTCCTCCCAGATTGGCGGTACGCGCCATCAGCGCGAACGTCACCATCGCGAGAATCGCTGTCGCGGCAATCAACCAACGCGGAATCGACCGGCGGCCGCGCCCGCGGAAGAGGCCGAGAGCCGCCACCAGCCCCAACAGGAACATCCCGGTGGTGGCTTGGTCCGCCGCCTGTTCGTGGGATGCGACTCTGTCTGTGGAGAGCCACTCACTGTCGACCACTGCCGTGTAGGCGAAATCGCCCGTAAACTTGATCGGGAGCGAGACGATTGTCAGTGCCACGAACCAGACCAGACTCAACCGTGTCAGTTCCTTGTTGCGTTTGACCAGGGCTGTCGCCAGCAGGATCCCGACGAACAGCGTGCCCAATACGGGAATATGGTTGAGAGCCAGATGGAGGTGCACCCAGTTCATAGCTTGTCCAACGCCGTATAGGTTGCCGCAGGCCTGATCGTGTTTCTCAGTGACATCGATCCACGAAGACATCGATCCACGAAGACATCGATCCACGAACGATACCACATTTTCCAGTCGATTTTGATTCTCTACGTCATGCGCCACAACGGGGGCCGTTGAACGAAGGCGGAAAGGGTCTTTTTGCGTCGGAAGGACGCTGCGATACAAAAGTCACTCGGGATGGTAAGCGCGTGACGCCGAACGAGTGGTGCGGGGGCCGCGCCGTCGCACCGCAGCATCGTGGGGCCGGCAGAAAAGGAGCGATTGTTCATGCCAACGGTTCCGGAACTGGTGATCGAACGCGCCTGGCAGGAGGGAATCCGTCATTTTTTCGGATTGCCCAGCAGCGGCGTACTCCTACATCTTCTCGACGCGGGGCGCAGGCGAGGTGTCGAATTCGTCAGCACCGCACACGAATCGGCTGGGGTGATCGCGGCGGCGTACAACGGTTACTTCGCCGGCAGCGCTGGTCTGGCGATTGGGATTCAGGGACCCGGGGCCGGCAATATGGTCGGTGGCGCAGTGAACATGCAGTTCGAACGCAAGCCGGTTGTCTGTGTCTGTGAGTGTCCCGCCGCCGCCGATTTTGGTGACTGGGGGCAACAAGCCGATCATCCGGGCCTGTTCCATCCGACGGCGACGGCGTGCCTGCGGATGGAACCGCAGAGTGCGGCCCAAACCGTGTACGACGCGTTCCGGCTCTCGGCTGGATCGAGATGTGGTCCGGTGCTGCTGGAGCTGCCGCGCGATCTCGGCACTTGCCAGGCGGATAGCGACGTTGCAGTGGCCTTCGAGAATTCGCCGCAAGAACCTGATCCGACCGAATTGGACGCCCTCGGTGACAGGGTGTCCTCATTTGAACGGCCCGTCATCATCGTCGGCGCCGATGTCCGCAAGGAAGGCCTTGTTTCGGGTCTGTTGCCCGTCGCGGAATCGCTGCAAGCTGCGGTTCTGGTGACGATGGATGCGCGCGGTGTATTTCCCGAAACCCACCCCCGCTTCGGCTGTGTCTACATTGGCACCGCTCCGCCTCACGCGCTGTATCGTTCGTTTCTCGAAGAGGCGGATGGGGTGTTGGTGGTAGGCGCTGACGGACGCATGAAGGAAGCGCGGTGGGACATCGACGTGCCTGTTTGCGAGTTGGTCACGCAGCCCGAATTTCCGGCGCTCAGCGGGACTGGCGGCTTGCGGGTCAATGGCCGGTTGGCTCCGAGCCTGGAACGTCTGGCCCGGCATCGCAATCCAGTGGGGTTCCCGGTCGCCCGAATTGCAGCGTTGCGCGCCGCCGCAGGGCCGCGATTCGAACGCCCACCCGCCGCGCAATTGGCTGTCCAAGACATCATCGCTATCACCCGGGAACAACTGCCACCAGACGGGCTGCTGTTTGCCGAGACAGGTGTGTTTCAATCGATGCTGGAATATCTGTGGCCGGTGACGGTTCCCGACACATTTTTTGGATCCACCGTCGGACGTACGATGGGATTGACGATCCCGGCGTTGCTCGGCGCGAGCTTGGCCTGTCCGGATCGACCGATGATCGGGTTCGGAACGGACGGCAGCACTCTGATGCGGCTGGGCGAGCTGGAAGTGTTCGCTAGGATGGGGGCGGTTGCGCCGTTGGTTGTCGTGAACGACGGGGCGCTGGGAACCATTCGGGCGCAACAGCGATTCCAGGGGTTGCCCGATTACGGTTTGCAACTGACGTTGGTCGACTTTGCCCGAGTGGCCCGAGCGCTCGGCCTGAACGGGGTGGTCGTCGACACACCCGAAGATTTCGCCGCGGCGCTGGAGCGGGCTTGGGGCGCGCAGACCGCGACGGTGATCGATGCCCGGATCGACCCGCAGGCCTACCGAGACAGTTTCATGGTGACCACAGGGATGGTGCCATGATCGCCAGCGATATTCACTGTATCGCGGCCTTCAGTGGCAATTGCATTTGTGATCTGGGATCATTAGGGCCGGCTGGCCCCGCGGGGGTGGAGAGCCGGATCGGGCGTTCGGTTGCGCCATGACCGGGCTTGAACCGGCGTCGCTGTTTCGGTTTCCCACCGCGTCAACGTGCGCGGGCCGGATCGAATGGCCGCGGTGGGCGCAAGTCGTTTTACCCGTTGCCGCACAGCGGTCAGAGAGCGGTTTACTCATGCACCCCCCGTACCAATTCTTGCTAGCGGTTATCCTGGTTGCGATGCCGATCGGTAACGCTCGCGCCCAAGTATTCTCACACGTCAAACTCGACCGATACGGCAACCTGGTATTCGATGGAAAATCGGTTTTTGCGACGGGATGGTGGGCTGCCCAGGAAGTCTACTCCGGGCAATTCTACTGCCATCTCACGGGGTGCCGCGTCATCAATCGCAGTGGCGACAACCCCTTCTTTTACCTGGGAGACTTCGGTGATGTGACGCGCCATCCCGACCGGGAGTTGATGCGCGAATTTGCCCGCAACGTCGATGACGAACCGTTGATGAATCTGCGNACTCCCGCCGCGCGTCGTCAGGGTGCCGTCGAGCTGAACGCGACGGCCCGCGCCTATAAGCGGGCGCATCCGGGTTGTCTTGCGCTGACGGTGCTGGCGCCNGCCGAACCCTCGCCCCGACATTGGCCGGAGTTCATTCGCGCCGTCGACCAGATCGATATTTGGGTCGTCGATCCCTACATCGGCGCCTCGCCCGATATCCGGCGACGCAAACCGGTTGCCTGGGTTCAGGACTACGTACGGCAGATGATGTTGGCGGTCGCCAAATCGACGCGACCTCAAAGGCCCGTATGGTGTCTGCTGCAGGGCTTTGACTCGAGCGATGAAACGGGGATGCGTCCGGACAGACAGCACATCTATCCGACGCCCGCGGAAAACAGGGCGACGGCGTTCTTGTCCATTGTCGAAGGCGCCCGCGGTGTCCAGTGGTTTCGTTTCCAGAACGGCAGAGGGGTCGATTTTATTCACCAGTCGGCGCCCGACTTGGCAGAGAGTATTTGGCAGGTCTGTTTGGAGATCGAGAGACTTCAGCCGATGCTCAGTTTGCCCGCTGCCACCAACACCAAGATCGTCACGCGGCGGGTGACCGAACCTCATTTGGGATGGCCGCAACCGTACCAAATCGGTGTGCACGTTATGCAGAAGTACGTGGCTGCAGAGAAAAAGAGTTTCATCGTCGCCGTCAACAGTGGAAGCGCAACGCGGTTTGACCAGGTGAAGATCCCGATCGACCCACGAGTGGACGCTGGTGTGGTCCGCGTGATCTCNGAGGGGAGAGAGGCGCGCGTTGCTGAGGGACAGATCGTCGATGATTTTGCCCCGATGGCGGTGCACATCTACGAGGTGGGAGGCATGGTGCACGATCGCGCGGTGGTACGTTTTGACTTCGAAACCGATGGGCAGCCTGCCGAGGAGGATGGAAAGGGCCGGCTGTTCGATGGCACCCGGTACAAGATGACCTATGAACTTGCCTGGAAGACTGTGCGCGAGGAATCCTACGGAGGTCGGGCCTGGGATTGGTTGCGGCCGGTTTCCCAGCGCCGGCCTTCNTATACACGGGACGTGCCGACATCGCTAGCGGGCAACCAGAAAGCGCTGCGTCTGCATGGCCAGGAGGCGTTGCAGCTCCCCGACCGTTCGCCCGACCTTGGACCGTGGACCGTGTTTACCCTGGGGGCCTGGTTTAAGGTCGCCAAACGTGGCTCGGAATGTCGATCCGCTTCAGCCACAGCGGCTTCGCGTGAGGGTACGATCCTGCGGCTCTCGAGTTGGTCACAGGCGCCGGACTACCGTGACGGTGGTGCCCCCAACGTTGCCGGGATTTCGCTGACGCCATCGGGACATATCTGCGCCGAGTGGCGCAACACCATGGGTGGAAGCCCCCCCGCGCAGAGGCTGGAGCTTCCCCAGATGGTGGCCGACGGCCGGTTCCATCACGTCTCTTTCATCCGACGTCCCAGTCAGGACGGAAAAGTGATGCAGATCGGTCTGGTGCTGGACGGTCAACACGCGACTTGGGTCACGGATCAGAGTGGGGGGGCACCCATTGCGTTCAACCAAGGGGCGCAAGATGGCTGGTCGGTACGCAATCACGTGGGGGGGAAGTGGAACGGGAACGCCGTGGAGTGTGGATTTGAGGGGGTGATCGATATGATCGAGATCACCCAAACCCAATAGTACGCACGGGAAAACGGTGGATTTCTTCCCGGAACAGAAGGGCGCCGCTCGCCGGCCGGGGTAGAGTCGCTCACAGCATGTCGTTTCCTGTTGTTGATTGAAGTACAACAACGGTTCCGGCGCCATGTGCGCGAGTTCCGTTTCGTATCGCCCGCATCGCGAGAAGAACGCATGAAGCGATTGCACCCGAGGTATCTGACCGTTCTGTACGCGACGGCATTCGCCAGCTCGACTGTTTTCGCAGCGGGCAAATCGGCGGACCCGTCCATCGACAGTCCGCTTTCTCCCCAGGAGTCCCTGCAGCACCTGAAGGTGGCGCCGGGGTTGCGATTGGAGCTGGTCGCCGCCGAGCCGCAGGTGATCGATCCGGTGGCGATTGCCTTTGACGATGACGGCCGGATGTGGGTCGTGGAAATGACCGATTATCCCAACGGCCCGGGCCCCGATGAGCCACCGAGATCACGTGTGCGAATTCTGGAAGACCGTGAAGGNGATGGCTTCTTTGAGACGGCGCGGACGTTTGTCGACCGACTGCTGTTCGCGACCGGTCTCCAGCTTTGGAAAGGCGGAGCGTTTGTCACGCTGGCGGGGAAGGTGGTCTATTTCCGTGATACGACGGGTGACGGGCGCGCAGATCTGCGACAGACGTGGTTTACCGGATTCGCCCAGGAGAACGAACAGTTACGCGCCAACCATCCGACACTGGGGCCCGACCATCGGGTCTATATCGCCAACGGGCTGCGAGATGGGACGATTGTTGGACGGCCGTCCGCGGACGGTACGCCGGCCAAACCGGTTTCGATCTCGGGCCGCGATTTTCGCTTCGATCCCCTCACCGGTCACTACGATGCCGTCACCGGTAGCGGTCAGTTCGGTTTGACCTATGACGATTTCGGAAATCGTTTTGTCTGTACCAACCGCAATGCCACCAAGCAGATCGTCCTGCAGCGTCGTTATACCGACCGGGTGCCGCTGCTCGAAGTCCCGGCGCTGACCCATGACGTGGCTCCAGCTGGACCCGACGCGGTCGTCTTTTCGCTCTCCAGGAACTGGACGCACTACTCCGACCACGCCGGCCAAATTACGGCCGCGTGCGGCGTCACGGTCTACCGCGGGGACGGGCTGCCTCGCGAGTACGCGAACAACGTGTTCGTATGCGAGCCGCCCGGCAATCTGGTCCACCGCCGGATCCTGGACCCAGATGGCGCGGCGTTTGGCTCTCGTCGCGCCCGACCCGATGTCGAGTTCTTGGCCAGTCCGGACGACTGGTTTCGACCGGTCAACCTTACGATCGGACCGGATGGGGCGCTCTACGTTGTCGATATGTACCGCGCCGTTGTCGAACATCCGCACTGGTTACCCGCAGAGTTAAGCCGCAAGCTGCCGTTGAATGCAGGCAACGATCGCGGCCGGATTTATCGGGTGGTCACGGCGGGCGCCATCCACACCCAGAAACGTCGATCCGAAACGCGGCTTGTTCCCGGCGATTTGAAGTCCTCTCCGGTGCAGGAACTGGTACCGTTGCTCGCACATCCCAACGCCTGGTGGCGTGAAACGGCGGCGCGCCTGCTGTACGAGCGTCAGGNCCAGAGTGCCGGCGTTCCGCTGCGGACCCTGCTCCGGGAGGGTGAGACCGCGCAGGCGCGGTGTCACGCGCTGTGGTCGCTGGACGGGATCGGCCAGCTCTCCGAATCGGATGTCCACGTTGCGATGACCGATCGCAATCCGCGCGTTCGCGAGCAGGCCGTCCGTTTTTCAGAACGTTGGTTGAAGACTTCAACCACCTTGCTGCGGGACGTCGTCGACTGCTCCCGAGATGCGGATTCACGGGTTCGTTTCCAGGTGGCGCTGTCGCTGGGTGAGGCGGGCNGCGGCAGCGACGTCGCTGCCGCGCTCGAGCGGATTGCGCTGCACGACCGGGCGGATACCTGGACCCGGCTGGCGGTGTTGAGTTCCACCGGGGTGCACAGCGGACCGATGCTACTGACACTACTCGCCGGCGGAAACGGGCAGCCGGCCCGCGCTACGGCCGGCCGTTTGATCGGCGACCTGGCGCATCTGGTGGGTGCTGGTCGCAACGCCGCGGAAATTGAGCCGGCGATCGCGGCGATACTGGCTTTCCCGAGCGAGGCCGTTCCGCATCCTGCACAACTTGCCGTGCTGACCCAACTGGGACGTGGCGTCGATTGGAGAAACGGGTCGTTTGCGGAGATCATCGAGGAGATGCTTCGGCGTGACGATTCGGTGGGCCGGCAACTGGGTACTTTGCTCGAGCGGATCAAGGCGGCGGCGCGCGACGGTCAACGGNCGCTGCCGATCCGTCGGAACTGCGTCGGGTTGCTGCGTTATGTGGGATTTCGGCGGGCTGGTGACGCGCTGTTGGAAATGGCCCAGTCAGCGGGGCCGCAGGAATTGAGGTTGCTCGCGATGGACGTCGTGAGCGTCTATGACGACGAGCGGATCGCACAGGTCCTGATGACCGATTTTCGCTCGCAAACACCGGCGGTCCGGCGGGCCGTGCTCGACGCGATGCTCTCCGATCCGGGCCGGGTGCGGGTGCTACTTGCACATCTGGCGAGCAAGCAGATCGCCGTCTCTGAACTGAGCCCGGCCGCGGTACAGCAGCTGACAAACTACCGGGAACCAGACGTGAGCGAGCAGGCGCGGCGNCTACTGGGTGACACGATCCCTGCGAATCGCCAGCAGGTGATCGCCGAGTACCAGCCGGCGCTCTCGGCACAGGGCGATGCCGAACGAGGCCGCGCGGTGTTCCAGAAGAACTGCTCCGAGTGCCACCGGATCGGCCAGTTGGGGGTTATTGTGGGGCCCTACATCGGTGACTTCACGCTCAAGCCCAACGTACGAAANAACCCGCCCGTCATTCTGGAATCGATTTTGAACCCTAATCGGGCGATCGATGCCAATTATGTGAGTTACACGGTGGTCACCGTTTCGGGCAAAGTCCATACGGGGATCGTGACGCAGGAAACCGGCTCCAGCGTCACCCTCAAGCAGGCCAAAGCGAAGCAGCTGACCGTGCTCCGTGACGACATCGAGATCATTCGGTCGAATCAGACCTCGCTGATGCCCGAAGGATTCGAAAAGAATATTTCGCTCGACCAGATGACCGACCTGATCGCATTCCTGCGCGACTGGCGGTTCTTGGACGGTCTGGTCCCGCTCGACTAGCGGTCCCCTCCGCCGGACCGAACGACCATCGACCTCGCTGGAAACACGCGCTGCGCCTCGTGTGGGGTGAGGTAAGAGACTATCGGGACTTCACGATCCGGAGCGTCGGGCTCCCCTTCACACCGGAGGTTCGGCAAGGGGAGCAGACAAGCGATTAGACGCCGCCGGCGCCGGCGCTTGTCGTGAGCGGACCGTCTTGTGCGGAACATCCGGTGTGAAGGGGTGCCCGCAAAGCGAAGGACCGCGTGGGGTCACCCGGGGCGAAACACCCAAGGCGGTTTCGGAATTGCCAGACAGCAAATTCGAAACCCAAAAAGCTGAAGATCCCTTTGGTCTCACAACCGGCGCGCTGCGTCGCGCCGACGCCGGCTAGTCTACTTTTTTGTCGATTGGGGTGCAAACAGTCGGATTCGGGGTATCTGCTTGTGGTGATGCCTCTCCGCGGAGCAGATCGGCCAGGGCGCGGCACTCGGCCTGGAACCGTTCCGGGTCGACGAAGTGGGCCAGTGCTAGGTGGCCTTGTGCGATCTGCAGCTGCCCTGGGTCGACCGCGTCGGCTCCAGTGGTCTGCAAGCGGTGCAGCATGGCCCGCAACAGGCGGCGCCGCGGCTTGGGCAGGGTGACGCGTTCGTTGACCACCATTCCGGTCACTAGTTGACGCTGATGGCGCGGCATCACGTGTGTCTTGCCGGGGGCCAGCGTGAAACCCTCGTCCTGGACGATCCGCTCCACCGTCAGCAGCAGGGTCCGCGGGTTACCCTCTCCCGAAAAAGTCAGATCGTCCGCGTAGCGGGTGTAGTTCCAACCACCCCGGCGGGCCCATCCGATCAAACGCAAGTCGAGGCGACGGGCGACCAGATTGGCCAGATGGGGACTCGTCGGCGCACCTTGGGGTAAGCGCCGCCGGCGGGTGACCAGGCGGACCACCGCGTCGCTGGCGTTTGCGTTCAGGTCGAGACCGGCAATGACCTGGGAGACGCGGTCGGCGCCGATCGAGGGAAAGAAGTTAGAGAGGTCGGCGGTGACGACCCAGTCGCGGCCGACGTGATGGCCGGCGTTGCTGACGATCGAGCGGCCACGGACAAATCCGTGCGCCGCGTCGGTGGGGGCCAGCTGGTACAGCCAGTGGTCGAGCAGCCAGCGCTGGGCGGCTTTCAACTCCCGGTCGGGCGCTTCGATCCAGCGCCGCTTGCTACCGTTGACCAGCGGGTAGACCTGGTAGCGGCGCTCGGTGTCGCCTGCCAGTGCCAGCAGCGAATCGGGCAGACTAGTGAGGGTTGTGGTCAAGGGGTTCGGTCTGTGCTTTCTATGCGCGTCGATTAGTGCGCGTCGATGACACCGCGGATCAGTCCGATCACGAAGTAGAAACAGGGGGCCAGGATGAGCGCGCTGAGCGCGAGTAGACACCCTTTGCTACCCGAAGCGTTTCCGGCACGGAATCTCTGTGAACGGCTGCTGGCGGCCCGCTCGAGCGCCGGCACTACGGGTAGGGTGCTGGAGAGCCGCGCGTAGGTTCGAAAACCGTACTGCGCTCCGTCCGGACCCTGCACCCGTTTCATTTCTCCCCGTGTTGCCCAGCGGATCGGCGCCCGCCCGGCGGCCATGATCGCGGTCACCGTTTCGATCAGTTTCCACACCACCCGGAACGCCACGTCGAGATCCAGCTGGGTTGCCTGCGCGATCCGCACCGCGGTCCGACGTTTCAGTGAGAGCTGTTGGTCGCGCCCAATCGCGATCGGGTCATCGTCAAAGGAACCGCCTGCGCGAGCCGCGGTGAGTACGTCGCCAGTGGACCACTCCTGAGAACCGGATGTGTGGCGAGCGGCAGGTGCCTGGTTCCGGCGGCGGATCCAGGTCGTGTCGGGTGGCCGGTCGCCGCGCGCCTCGAGGCGATCGTGCAAGTCGCGGCAGGACCGCGAGCGAAACACGAGCAGTGTCTTCCGGTTGTGATCGAGGCCCAGGCGAAACGTGCCGAAGTGCGGCAGTGTCAGGGCGCGCCGCCCGCCGTCGTAGTGCGCAGGATCGGTTAGAAAATTCCAGAACCCGTCGACCACTGCGGCGGCCTGGGCAACCGGTACCTGGCAGGCCGCCGCCAGGTACTCGATGATCTGCCGGCTCGAGATCGGCGCGTCCGTTGCGACCAACTCCGCTCGTGACTTCACCGTGGGAGCCGGTCGTTCGCCCGGGCCGGCGGCCTCAGACATTTGCGGGGCAACCGTTTCCTCGGGAGAAATCACGGCTGGGGGGATAGCTGCGCCTGTTGCCGGGGGGGCGTCGGCCGCCGTTTTTGGGGGGGCTGGTGGGACCGCATTCGGCGCCACCGCCGTGATTGGATCGGGTGGTTCGGCTGCCGCCTCGGTGGGTGTCAATCCCCAGAACTCCAACCGGTCCAGCCCCGATACCCAACGGTTCAGAATACCTTCCACGACCAGCGAGTCGCTGCGGCTCAGGGCGGAGATCTGCTGATTGAGTTCTTGCGGGAACTGCACTTGCACTTGGGTGTCGGTCGCCGCGAGATGCCCGTCAACCGTCTGCCCATCGGAATGGGAAGACAATCCGGTTAAATAGGTCTTCGATACCTGGTCGACTGCGATCGAAAACCGAAAACGCCGCGATGCGAGTTCGTCGATGATCCTTTCGTGATCGGCTGAATACAGCTTTTTGTCGGAAAGTGCGTCGATCAGTGCGATCAGCTTGTCTTCCGACTCAAGAGGGGAATCTCTGTGGTCGTCAAACACACTGCTCATGGCAACCACCTCGGAACTGGGATTTGACTGTTCGGCAACCAGCATCGCGTCGATTTTGCACGCCGATCGCATGCGGTATGCGGAGCGCACGTCCCTCCGCAACCGGTTTGCCGTCCGACAGCGGTGGCGGTCATTGTAACGGGTACCAGAAAATTGCGGGTGCAACAGGGGCCTGTCGGCTATTTCAGGGTGCTGTCCTTCACAGTTCGGCCAGCGCCGTGGCCACGCGCGATGCTCGAACCGAGAGACGCTCGACGCGAGCTTCCATCGCGAGTCGGCTGGCGGAGGGCACGAACCGGTTCGCCGCGGTTCGAGCCTTGTCGGTTCAGGTCATAAAGGGGGCGGTCAGGTTTGTTACAATAGCGAGTGTTTACCATGGTCGCGGTTTTGTAGGCAGGTTCCGGTTTGATGCGTGCGATACTGGTCTTTTTGTGCTGGTTGGTGGCACTTCCCGGACAGTCCGGTGCACAGGATCGATTCGACTTCTTTGAACGTCGCATCCGACCGGTGCTGGTGCGGCGTTGCTATGCCTGCCATTCAGCGGCGGCGGCCGAGATCAAGGGTGGCCTGCGACTCGACAGTCGCCCGGCGATGCGGCGTGGCGGTGATTCGGGCCCAGCGGTGGTTGCCGGTCAGCCCGAGCGGAGTCTGTTGATCGCCGCCATCAAGCGCGAGTCGTTGGAAATGCCCCCCGACGAGTCTCTTCCCGCAGGGGTGATCCGTGATTTCGAAAACTGGATTCGTCAGGGAGCGTCGGATCCACGTGACACGCCTCCCACCGCGAGCGAGGCGGCCGCGCTCAATTGGGAAGTGACACTCGCTGCGCGACGCGATTGGTGGAGCCTCAAGCCGGTGCGAAACCCGTCGCCTCCGCAGGATTCTGGCGGCTGGTCGGACCACGACATCGACGCGTTCGTCGCGCGACGCCTCGGTGAGGCCGGCTTGCGGCCCGGGCGCCGCGGCGAGCCGCGCACGCGGGCGCGCCGGTTGGCGCTCACACTGACCGGACTACCACCGGAGCCGGATGCTCTGGCCGCTTTTCTGGATCAATCCGGCCAAGACCCGGACCGGGCCTGGCGGGTGTTGGTCGACGCGATACTGCGGTCACCCCATTTTGGCGAGCGGTGGGCGCGGCACTGGATGGATGTGGTTCGTTTTACGGAAACCCACGGCAACGAATGGAATTACGAAGTCCACTACGCGTGGCGTTATCGAGACTATCTGGTACGGGCTTTCAACGCCGACGTACCGTACGACCAGTTCGTGCGCGAACACATCGCCGGTGACCTGCTGGAGCGACCCCGTACCCATCCGCAGCAGGGATTCAACGAATCGGTGATTGGCACCGCCTTCTACCGTTTCGGTGAGGTGAACCACGATGATTGTATCGCGATCACCACCATCGGATACGACATCCTGGCGAACCAGATCGACACACTCACCAAGGCCTTTCTGGGATCGACTGTTGCCTGTGCACGTTGTCACGACCATAAGATCGATGCCTTCTCGACGCGTGACTATCACAGTCTGCTCGGGATTCTCCGCAGTTCGCGGTTTGTTGCTCACGCGATCGACGCGCCCGGGCGCAACGATTTGGCGCTGGACAAACTGGCAGCGTTGAAATCCGCAATCCGGGGGCGCCTCGTCGAGCTGTGGCGTGCCGAAATTCGCTTGGCCTCGGACCATTTGCTGGCGGCGCAGCTACGACACCAGCAGGAGCAGGCAGACAAGTCGGCAGCCTCACAACAACCAACCGCATCGCCAGCGGCCGTCGGTGACCAGGTGGTGCCACTGGTAGAGCGCTGGAAAAAGTGGCTCCCCCCAGCGGATTTGCCACTGCAGCATCCTGCGCACGTCTGGCAACAAATTGCCGCGCGCGGTGCCGACACGTCGGTCGCCAAGATGTGGAAATCGCTCGCTGAGCAATACCGGGCGGAACGGAGCCGTCGGCAGCGGCACAATGACGACCACTACCAGCTGCTCTACGATCTGCGTGGGGGATCCGCTGGGTGGGTCCAAACCGGGGACGGGATCGCCCGCTCGCAGACGGCAGCCGGTGAACTGGCGGTGCTTCCCAAGGGCCCGCGGATCGCGCAGTCCATCCTGCCCGAGGGACTCCACACCCATCGCCTGACACAGCATTTGGGTGGGGCGCTGCGGTCGCCGATTCTCCACCCCACCCGGAAGTACATCAGTCTCCGCGTGCTGGGCGGCGAGCGGGCCGCGGTGCGCATTGTGTCCAATAATTGTCAGCTGAATTATGTGAATTACAAGGTGCTGCTCTCTGACCGTTTGGGGTGGATTACATTCACCCCTCCCACAGAACAGGAACAGCTGCGGCCTTACATCGAACTGTTGACGAAGTTTTTCAACCCAAAATTCCCCGATCAGTTGGCGACGATCGGTGGGGCGGCGAAGAACGACCGCGTGCCCTGGGATGAGGTGGCGAGTGATCCCCGGTCGTTCTTCGGAATCAGCCATGTCGTCGCGCATGATAACGATGCTCCGCCCGAAGAAGATCTGGATTATCTGTGCCAACTTTTCGAGGACGCGGCGGTTCCGACAACGCTGGTGGAGGTGGCGGCACGGTACCAGCAGGTTCTTGTGGCGGCCGTGGAGGGATGGTCCCAGGGGAGGGTCACCGAATCGTCCCGGCAGTGGGTCGACGCGCTCGTCCGTCACAACCTGGTTTCCAACTACGTCAACGAAGACACCCAGTTAGAGCGACTGGTCGCAGAGTTCCGTCGTGTTGAGCAATCAGAGATTCAGCGGCCGCGAATCGTGCCCGGTGTCGAGGATGTCGACGAGGGAATCGACCAACCGATCCTGGTGCGCGGGGTGAGCACGGAATTCGGCGCCCCGACACCCCGCCGGTTTGTCCACGTGTTGGATCCAATGGGCGGCGTCTATCAACACGGCAGTGGACGCCTCGAGCTGGCGAATGATATTACATCCCCGTCCAACACATTGACCGCCCGCGTCATGGTGAACCGGGTGTGGCACCATCTGTTCGGCAGTGGACTGGTACGCACGGTTGACGATCTTGGCCGCTTGGGAGAGCTGTCGTCGCATCCCGACCTGCTCGATCACCTCGCGCGCAGGTTCATGGCGGGTGGTTGGTCTGTGAAGCAGCTGATCCGCTCGATCGTTACGTCAGAGACATTCCAAATGACGTCGCGGGTTACTACCGAAGCGTACCAGGTCGACCCTCTCAACCGACTGTTGCACCACTATCCGGCTCGCCGGCTCGAAGCCGAGGCCATTCGCGACAACATCCTGGCGGCTGCCGGCACCATGGATCGAGCGCTGGGGGGCGCGAGTATTTATCCGTTCCGTGAAAAACCAAACGCATTCCGCCGTCTGTTCGTCGGGCCGCTGGACGGCAATCGCCGCCGTAGCATCTATATCAAGACGAATCTGATGGAACCAACCCGGTTTCTGTCCGCTTTCAACACGCCGGGTGGAAAGCTTGCCCAGGGCCGACGCGAATCATCCAACGTGCCGGCGCAGGCGCTGGCGTTGTTGAATGATCCTTTCGTTTTGCAACAGGCTGGCAAATGGTCTGGGCAGCTGGTCGAGGGGGAGACCTCGACACGGCAGCAGCGCATCGATTCGATGTTCTTGGCGGCCTTGTCTCGCGCGGCGACCTCACAGGAGTTACAGCAATTCGACCAGCTGATATCTCGCTTTGCGGAGCTTTACGCAATCCCGGATGATGCCGTCATGTCATCGGTGTCGATTTGGCAGGATATGGCCCACGTCATATTCAATCTGAAAGAATTTATTTACATCCCGTGAACAGCCATCAGGTACGACATGACCGATAAACCGACGCAGTGTCCCGGTCGGATCGCTTTGCCAATCACCCGGCGTCAATATTTGCAACAGTCGGCCAATGGGTTTGGTGCCGTTGCGCTGGCGTCGATACTCGACCAGCCGGGTGGTGCCGCCCCGCGGCTGCCGCACTATGCTGCCCAGGCCAAGAGCGTCATTTTCTGTTTCATGGATGGCGGCGTGTCCCACGTCGACACGTTCGATCCCAAGCCCAAGCTGGATGCGCTGCACGGAACTCCCGCGACGGGCATCAAGAACCCAACGGCCAACAAGAACCGCAAGTGGATCAGGAGCCCGTGGTCGTTTCGCCCGCACGGTGAAAGCGGCACGGTGGTCAGCGACCTGTTTCCGCACGTCGCGACCGTGGTGGATGACATTGCGGTGATCCGGTCGATGCAGGCCGATCTTCCCATTCACTCGACGGGAGTACTGTTACTGCACACCGGAAACAATACGGCGGGCCGTCCGAGTATGGGAGCTTGGGCCAGCTATGGGCTGGGCAGCGAAAACGAGAATCTCCCGTCGTTTGTGGTGTTGAGTCACGGTGTGGTCCCCTGTGGTGGGCTGGAAAACTACTCCAGTGGATTTCTGCCCGCCTCCCACCAGGCGACTGCGCTCGCGGTCGAGGGAAACCCCATTGAGAATCTGCAGGCCGCCGACGAGAACCCCCAAATCCAACGGGCGAAGTTGGATCTGCTGCGCAGTCGGGACAGCCAATTTGCACAACAGTTGGGAGGTGACGCGAGTGTCGAGGCAGCGATACGCAACTACGAACTAGCGTTCAAGCTCCAATCGTCAGTGCCCGATCTGCTGGACCTCTCACGGGAAACCGAAGCGATGCTTCAGCTGTACGGCATCGATTCCAAGACCCGGTCAAAGAAACTATTTGGGATCCAGTGTCTGCGCGCTCGTCGGATGGTCGAAGCGGGCATTCGGTTTATCGAGATCACGTGCGCCCCCGGGGCGGCCAATGGAACCTGGGATCAACATGGAGATCTCAAGGCGGGGCACGAAAAAAATGCCGTCGATACCGACCAGGCGATCGCGGGTCTTATCAAGGATTTGAAACAGCGGGGGTTGTTCGATGAAACGCTAGTCGTGTGGGCCGGTGAGTTCGGGCGGACGCCGCACGCGGAAAAAGAAGACGGTCGTGACCATCATCCCGAGGGATTCACCATTTGGATGGCCGGTGGTGGCATTCGGGGCGGGACGGTCCTGGGTGCGACCGACGAGTTCGGCATGTACGCGGTCGAACCGGTCACGACGATCCACGACATGCACGCCACGATGCTACACCTGTTGGGCCTCGATCACGAGAAACTGACCTTCCGCTTTGGCGGACGCGATATGAGCCTGACCGACGTCCACGGCCGGGTCATTCGCGGAATTCTCGCTTGATGTCGGTCACGGTAGCGGCGACTCTGATGGGACAGGTTGTGTGGCTTGGTCGGGCGCCCGAATTGCCCGGTGGCACCGGTGGTTAATCGTCGCTGCCGACTCGGCCGTCGTAATCTTCAAAAATCGTTTTCACATGTCCAGTCAATAGGTTTACCAGCGCCGGATCGTCGCGAGAGAGAGGCGTCTGGGAGTCGAGCTGGCCCTGACGTGCCGCCAGGACGATCGCCGCCAAAACGTGTTGGACATCGACCGGGAGGTCCGTCGGTTGTTCGAGCTGGATTGCCAGATCGAATAACACGTCGGCCAACGACGGGTCAACCGTGGCCTGTCCGGAAGCACTGAGCACAATGCCCGGCACAATCGGTTGGTCGGTGTTCATGGACTTCCTGTTGAACCATTTTCCGGCGGGAATCTCGGGAGGGTTGTCGCGCGACCGTCGACCGACAGGCTCGCGGGCATCTGCTCGCATTGTAAAACAGCCCTCTCTACGATCACAACGGGCCGACTTGCCGGGACCCGTATTCCCGCGACTCAGCGCGCACGAAATGGCCCGATCCTGCGACATGTCCTCGGGGGAGGAGCCGCGGATGGGCTTTCAATTCCGGGCATCAGGTCGCCGCCATTGCTCCCACCGGATCAGTCCGCAGACGACGTTACCGGACTCGACTGCTGATGAACGACAACTGCGCGGAGGACCAAAGTGCGCCGGCGCTTTGGTACCGCTGTGCAACCGAGCAGGGCGGTGACCTACACATAACACGCCCAGAGACCGTGTATCGTCGGCTTCAATCCGGTCGCGCGTCGAGCTTACGTCTCTGTTGTGGACTGTCCTGGACG
>PADE01000124.1 GCA_002702965.1 Planctomycetaceae bacterium | reverse complement strand
CGCTTGCTGGCCCGCTTGATGAAACTGTAGGCGATGTCCCCCTGGTAGGTCTTGCCGTGCAACCGGGTCAGTTCCGGCTTGGGGTCGGTGAGCTCCATATGAGCCGGACCGCCGTGCATGAACAGGGAGATCATCGACTTCGCTCGTGGCGCGAAGTGCGGCTGCTTGGGCAGCAGATCGTAGGAGGCCGGTCCACGTGGCACGTTGGCCGGGGTGGCCAGCAGCTTGTCCTGTTGCAGCAGCGTCGCCAACGCCACCGACCCGAGGCCGAGGACGTGTCGAGAAAGAAACTCTCGACGCGAAACGGGAGGCAGCGCGAGTTGGTCGTGGTCCAGAGAATCCGTCATCTCTTCGGCATCCTCAGTCTGAATACAGGAACTCGTTGGAACTGATGAGCGCCTGGCAGAAATTCGTGATCGCCTGCAGCGGCGGATTTTCGTGTTCTTGGGTCATCAGCAGGTCGAGCTGCGCACGCAGATACGCGGCAGACAGGGCGACTTCCTGTCGACTGGGCAATCGGCCGTAGGCCAGTTTCCAAGCGCCGATCGCTTGTTCGACGATCGGCGTTTGCAAGTTGATCGTGGGGGTCTTTGTAGGGCCGCGAAAGTCCTTCTCGGAATCCCAGGTGGCAACTGCCCGGGTCGTGTTTTCGACCAGTTCCACAGTGTAGACCAGGCGAAAAGAATCGTGCGAGTGGTTGTCTCGTTCGGCGACGATCATGTCGATCGTGTCACCTTGCTCGACAACGCACGCGACGACGAACGAGGCGCTGCGCTGATGGACTTCCCAGGACCCTTTTTCGCCGAGGCGGCTGCTGTACAGCGTGAGCCGGATTCCGTCCCCCTTGTCAGAGCTGTGCTCGACGACACCTTTGACGGTTAGTGCGCCCGATCGTGGTGCGGTCCAGCGCCGGATGGCACACGACTCGGGGCCGTTGGGATGACCGCCTGTCGCGCTTACCGATGACCACCCCAAGGGATTGTCGGGCAGTTTTTCGCCCCCTTGCCATGTCTTTGCTTTTTCATCGTAGTGTGGGTACTGGCTGAACTTCACGCGGGGCGCCTGGCCATCGGATGCGGGTGCCGATCCGTACCCGTAACTCCAGGGGTAACGTGCGATCGCGTACGCTGCGGGATCGAAGTCGACCGCGAGTTCCCGGGTCAACGCGGCGTCGACCGAGTCGGTCGCCTCACGGCTTACCCGCTCGGCGAACGCGCCAGCGTAGTTCACGATGAAATCGCTGTTCATCAACATCAACGACTGACTGGCGACCGTTGAGCCTTCGCGTTTGTTGCAATTGACCGTCATCACCGGCGCATCGAATACCTGCAGTAACGCCACCGGTTGTGTCCGTCTCGCTTGGATATAGACGCTTCGTCGATTGGATCCATCGACGACGACTTGTCCCGAGGTATCGGTCTTCACGCCGATGGGCGGGCCGTACATTCGCTCGTCAATTCTGCCGGTGACCGCCAGGATGCGGTCGCGCACGATTTCGGCATCTAGTCGCTGCACCGCTTTGTGCCAGTAGTATCTATTTCCTGAGTCAGCACGATCGGAGCGAGGGTCCCGGATCGACGACTGGCGGTACGCGGTGGAAGTCAACATCAGGCGGTGAAGCTGTTTGAGGCTCCATCCGTGTTCCATGAAGTAGCTGGCCATCCAGTCGAGCAGTTTTGGGTGACTGGGTAACGTACCGAGCTTGCCGAATTCACCCGGGGTGTCGACGATCCCGCGGCCGAAGTGGTGCATCCAGACGCGGTTCACAAGGACTCTCGCTACCAGTGGGTGCTGGCCACTAGTGAGCCACCGGGCGTAGGCCAGACGCCGTCCTGAAAAAGGAGCCTGGGGGTCGCTATCGGGAATGGCGAATCGCTCTCCAGAGGGTGCGGTGATCGTCAGGCCTCCCGGCTTAACCTCATGTTGTGGCTGGCGGTGATCACCGCGATGAAACAGAAAGGTTGCCGGAATTGTTCCGGCGGTTTCGGTCGTGCACCGCAAGAACTCTTCTACCGGAATGGTTCCCTTGACCTTGGCAATCTCCGTATTCATCGTCTTGATCTGATCGGCATGGCCCTGGTTGTACTGGTAGAGATTGCCACCAGTGACATTGAGATTCGGATAGTCTTTGAGCAGTTGTTTCTGCTTCGGAGTACGTTGACCATCAGATGTTTGCTTGGCTTTTTTCAGCCGCGATTTCAGTGGGTCTTGGTAGCGATCGAATTCCTTGGTTAAGGCAATCTGAATGAACTCACTCTGTTTCTCATTACGAGCCGATTCCAGCGTCTGTGCGCGCTTGTTGACCTCGTTGCGCCGCGCGATGTCGTCGTCGGTGTAGAGTGAGACCCGACGATTGCCGGGCTGCTTCCAGTTCTTCCAGTCCAGTGCCGGCTCGAGAACGGCTCGCAGTCGGTGGTAGTCGTCATGGGAAATCGGGTCGTAGCGGTGATCGTGACAGCGGGCGCAGCCGACGCTCAGGCCCAGCAGCGAGGCACTGACGATTTTGATGGTGTCGGCCATCATCTGGTTTCGCGCCTCGTCGGTGTTGGCACTTCCGGTCCCGTCCACCGCCATCCGTAGAAAGCCGGTCGCGGTGAGCTTNCGAATCGACTCCTCAGACATGTTTTTGAACGGGGGCTGGGCCATTTCGTCACCGGCCAGTTGTTCCTGGATAAACTGATCGAACGGTAGGTCTTGGTTAAACGACCCAATGACGTAGTCCCGAAATTTGTATGCGTACGGTCGTACCGGATCGTCATTACTGTATCCCTCGGAGTCGGCGTAGCCGCTGACATCCAACCAGTGGCGTCCCCAGCGTTCTCCGTAGTGGGGCGAGNTGAGGAGTTGGTCGAGCAACTGTTCGTAAGCGTGGGGCCGTTGGTCGGCGACGAAGGCGCTGACTTGTCGAGGGGTCGGCGGAAGCCCAATCAAATCGAGGTAGATGCGGCGGATCAGCGTGACGCGGTCGGCATCGGGTGCAAATTGCAATCCCTGTGCCCGCTGTCGGGCTTGCACAAATGCATCGATCGGGTTGCGCGTACGGGTGGCATCTTGGGCAGCTGGAATCGGCGGACGGGTGATCGGTTGAAAAGCCCAGTACGAACGCTCTTCGAGCGTCACCCCGATTCCCGTTCCGAGCTGGTCGGGTTCGGGGCGCGCAGTCGGCGCACCGGCAGCGATCCAACGGGAAAAGACCTCGATTGCCCGGGCTGGGACTTTGGTGTCCGACGGCGGCATCTCGCCNCGTCGTATCCGATCGAGTAGTCGGCTCTCTGCCGGGCTGCCGGCGACGATCGCGGGACCGCTCTCACCGCCCTTNACGATCAGCCTCCGCAGACGCAGATCGAGNCCCCCTTTTTTCTCTTCAGTGGCACCGTGGCAATCCAGGCAGTGAATTTTCAAGAGTGGGCGGATATCGCGTTCAAAAGTCAGATTCTCGGATTCAGCGGCTGACAGCGATGGCCGACCGATCGCGACCAGGACCAAGAGGAACAATAGAGCGCGCATGGTGGGTACTTTGTGCAGGAGGGGTGACCTAGAGATTTTCCCTGAAACCAGGCATCGCTGCAACATCCGTGTTGCAGCCGGCTCGCGTAACCGCACTGCGCCTGCCAGAATAGCACGGTTTGCGCTGGCGAGTAGGGCCTGCCGCAGTGCGCCGTAAGCGTTTTCAAGGATCCAGCAAGGACAGACAACGCCGCATGAATTTTCCGTCATCCGGCCGGCTGGCAGGAATCGACTACGGGGCGGTGCGAGTCGGGATTGCGGTCACCGATGCCCAGCGGATTGTGGCCAGTCCGTTCCAAGTTTACCGACGGGTTAATCTCTCCACGGACAGACAATTTTTTTGTGAACTTGCCGAACAGGAGGGCCTCGTGGGGCTGGTCGTCGGTCTACCGGTCCACGCCAGCGGTGCCGAGAGCCAGAAGTCGACCGAATCCCGTGGCTACGGTCGCTGGCTCGCGGAAACGACCGGTCTGCCGGTGCGTTTCTTCGACGAGCGTTATAGTTCGCAGAGCGCGGATCGGGCGTTGCTGGAGGGCGCGCTCACCGGACGGCGCCGCAAGCTGCGGCGCGATATGGTCGCCGCGCAGATCATGCTCGCCGCTTACCTGGAATACGTGCGCCAAGGGAATCGGGGCGAGGGGACCGAACCGTGGGAAGATCCCTAGCCGGACGCCGTTTGCCGGCGCGCAACAGTTGGCACCTAAACAGTTGGCACCTAACAGTCCAGCAGATCTTGTATGTGAGCGACGCGTTGTCGCAACAGGTCTGTCACCCGCCATCGCTTTTCGGCGACCGCCAGCGCGGTCGCGACCGGTTGGTGACAGCGGAGGCGCTGTCCGACATGGGGAATATCGGCGACCGCGGGGAACCGAGTACCGGCGTTGGCCTCCCTGGCAAACCGTACGAATGCTGGGGAGATCACCACCTCGCGGCGGGCGTAAACAATCGCTTTGCCACAGTGCCGAACGGGAGCGGAGTCCGGTGGCTGCGGTGATTCTCCGTGACAAGCCCTCAGGTGGTCGCGCACCGCTGACCAGTCGAAACCCATTTCTAGTATTTCGATCGAAGCGGTGTACCGCGGATTGACCTCCAGAACCCAGACACCGTCCGCCAGTATCAGGTCGACGCCGAATAACCCTCGGAGTTGAAATGTCGCAGCGACCACGTCTCCCAGATGCGCCAACTGCGCCCGACAGTGTTCCGCCGGGATGACCGGCCCCACCGAGCCCGCATAGTGAAAATGGCGCGCTCCGGTCCAGGCGGTGCCAACGAGTTGGCGCGTGAGACCGACCAGGCAGGCCGATTGTCGCCCGGCGAGATAGACTGCGCTGTGGGACACGCCGGAAACGAGTCGCTGATAAAAGAAGTTTGCATCGTCTGACTCACCGTCGTCTTGGCCGACGATCCTGACGCGCTGGCCGCCGCAAGACTGTAGTGGTTTTCGGATCCAGCGCTCGTTGGGAAGCCGCGTCGTGTCGCGGTGGACCGTCGGGCTAAGCAGGCCGTGGGACGTTAAGACCGAGGAGAGCTGCCAGGGGTCGCGCACACGTCGCAACACATCCCCCGGATTGCCGAGCAGGGTTCGCTGAGCCGCCAACTGATCCACGACATCGGGGTGATTTTCCAGGCCACCGGTGTACATCCATGGACCCGTCGGCAACCGGGCAGCCGCATCGACCAGGCCGCGTGGATAGTCCGAGACGCGCACCACGGTGGCGCATTCGCCGTGCAGGTCTTGATCGGCAAACAGGTCGGCGCCGGATGGGATCAACCCGGCCCGCCGGGCGGACTGCGCCGCGGACCGTGCGCTGGCGCCGAGGATGGACAGAGATTGGGGCATACGCGGTGAATGTAGCCGAGCTGGGCCGCCCGAGAAAGCCAGCCAGAGATGGGGCTTGCGGGCCCCGGTAGGCGGTGGGCTTTCGACAAGATGGATTGGCCGCAAAACGAGTACCCGACCTTGACTTGACAACTCGTTTGACGAACACTCACGGGCCATGACTTCTGACCAGACCGCGGTGATATTCCTGTTGTTCGTGGTGGCGGCGCCCGTTCTGTGGGCGGCAATCGGTTTCTTGCAAAGTCCGTTTCCGCCATTGAAGACGTGTCTGTATTTCGCGAACCTCCTGCTGACTCGCTTGCTGTGGTCGGCTGGTTCCAATCGCCGGTTACCCGTCGATGCGGGACAAGGCGCGGTGATCATCAGTAATCACCGCAGTAGCGTCGATCCGTTTTTTTTGCAATGGACGACCCGGCGGCTCATCCATTGGATGGTCGCCCGTGAGTATTGTGAACACCTTGCGTTTGGTTGGTTTTTGAGAGCCTGCGAGGTCATTCCAGTAAATCGTGGGGGGATCGATACGGAGTCCACGAAGCGGGCCATTCGGCGTGCCCGCCGCGGTGAATTGGTGGGCATGTTTCCCGAGGGCCGGATCAATTGTACCGACGATTTGCTGACGTCACTGAGACCGGGTGCGATCATGGTTGCCATGCGCGCCGGCGTTCCAATCATCCCCTGTTACCTGCAGGGAGCGCCGTACCGAGGCACCGCCGCGAGCCCGTTTTTCATGCGGGCCAAAGTCCGCGTGTTTTATGGGGATCCGATTGACTTGTCCGAGTTTCGCGACCGTTTGAACGATCGCGTGCTGGCCGGCGAGTTGATGGTTCGTTGCGCTCGGGTCCTAGCGAGTCTGGCGGGCGATGCGGATTTCCAGCCCCGTTTGGCGGGTCGGCACTGGAAGCCAGTTGGCGACCAGGTCACCGGCCGGATGTAACGTTGTTGCGGTTGGAACGGCTTACCGATCCTGGGGTCGGTCCGGACCCGTCACGGCATTGCAGGGGATCCGAGGGGTTGGATCTCGGCAATCGCGGGCGGGTTCAAGCTCCCCGTACCAATCCGGGCAGCACGTCCAATTCGAGCGTTTCCAGGCTGCCCGCTTTGAGGTGCTCGATCGCCAGACCTCCCATGATGGCGTTGTCGGTGCAGAGTTGAGGGGGCGCGATATGAAGCTCGGTGTCGACTTGCCGGCAAGCGGTCGTCAACCGCTCTCGGAACAGCGTGTTGGCCGCCACGCCGCCCCCCACGCAGAGGCGGCCTAAACCGGTCTGTTGAACGGCCAGCATCGCCTTTCCCACGAGGCAATCCACCACCGCTTCCTGAAAACTGGCGGCCACGTCTGCCGTTTCCCGGTCGGAGAGTTGTAAGGCACTGAAGTCGACCTTTCCAGTTCCGGCGATGGCGTAGCGAACGGCGGTTTTCAAACCACTGAAACTGAACCCAAGACGGTTGTGATCGCGTAGAAACGGTCGCGGGAACGGGTATTTTTGGGCGTTTCCGGCGGCGGCGGCGGCGGAGACCGACGGCCCCCCAGGGTAGGGCAACTGGAGCATCGCGGCGACCTTATCGAAGGCCTCGCCTGCGGCGTCGTCGATGGTACCCCCCAGGTAACGGAACTGCGTTGGGCTGACACAGTGGTAGAGATTCGTGTGCCCACCACTCACGATGAAGCCGACGCACGGAAATACATTCTGGCGATCGGCGATCTGACAGGCGTAGATGTGCGCGTGCAGATGATTGACGGCTAACAGCGGTTTGCCGGTGGCGACACAGAGCGCCTTGGCGGCCGCGACCCCCACCAGGAGTGAACCGGCTAACCCGGGAGTATTGACGACTGCGATGCCGTCGAGATCGGCAAGTTTCAGCTCCCCGCGGCGCAGTGTTTCGTCGATGACCGGCAGGATTCGTTCGACATGAGCGCGGGCGGCAATTTCGGGTACGACTCCCCCGTATCGCTCGTGGAGCCGATCCTGGGAAGCGACCACCGAGGCCAGCACGTCGAGTCTGTCCGTCACGACCGCGGCCGCCGTCTCGTCGCAGGAGGTTTCGATCGTGAGAATGCGCTGGCACATCCGCGATTCCTNAGTTACGNGTGGGGCAATCGTCGCGGACTTGACCGCAGGGGGAACGGAAATCGCCGCGACCTAACACCGGCGTGCCCACAGCGGTCGGTGAAAACGGCTTACAACGTCTGGTGACGGCCGGCAACAGGAACCACTTATGGGTCGGCCGGTGGCATCGGNGGCACTTCCCCCACGATCGCGGCGGGAGCCGGGAGCTGGGACGCCAGGAACTCGAGCGCTTTGTTCAGCTGTCGATCATCAAAATCCAGTGGGTCAGACGCCGTGGCAGCGGCGGTGGGCCGTTTCACCACGTCGAGTTGTTGTCGAAAAGCGGTCAATGCNCGATTTTCTGCACCACTAAACTTGACCTCAAAACCATCNTTTGGCTTGACTCCCCATTCATCCTGTTCCGAGGCGCCCTCGAATCGGTGGATGTTCTTGCCGCTGGGNCGGCGGTAGCCAGCAGTGGTCANCTTTAGCGCGCTCAGACCGTTCTCCAGNTCGATAATGTTTTGGACACTTCCCTTTCCCCAGCTGCGTTCACCGACAACCGTGGCCCGGTTGTGATCCTGCAGGCAGGCCGAGACAATTTCGCTGGCGCTGGCGCTGTAGTGATTGACCAGAACCACCATCGGAAAGCCCGCATGCGTATCCGATTTCCGCGCTCGCCAGACGCGTTTTGGGGTGTTCCGCCCCTGTGTGCTGACGATCACCCCCTGGGAGACAAACATATCGCAGACCTGGATCGCAGCGGATAGCAGTCCACCCGGGTTGAAGCGCAGATCGAGAATCAGTCCGCGCATCTCCTGTTTTCTCAACCGCCGGATCGCGGACCGTAGTTCGGCCACCGAGTGACGCCCGAAGCCGGTCATTCTGACGTATCCGATCTTCCGCCTGCGGTCACAGAAGTAGTCCCAGGAGTCGTCCGCGTTGCGGCGGTGCCCGAACACGGTGGGGACCCGAATGATCTCTCGTTTGAGGTTGAGCACGACGGGCGTCTTGTCCCCGGCGTGCCGGATCTTCACGTCGATCGAGGAACCGATCTCACCCTTCATCAGCGTGATCGCTCCGTCGATTGTCATGCCCTCGGTGGTCTGGCCACCGATTTCCAGAATGTGGTCACCNGGGAGCATCCCGGCGCGGTAGGCGGGCGTGCCGACGAGCGGACTGATGATCTCCAGACGCCCTTTACGGGTGGACACGATAATGCCGATCCCACCAAACTCGTTTTCGACCCCCGACTTGAACCGCTGTAAGCGCTCGGGCGGGATGAAGTTCGAGTACTGATCGAGTTTGGACAACATGCCTTGGATGGCCGCTTCCATCAGTTCTCGGTCGGTGACTTCCTTAACGTAATTACGTCTAATCTGCTCGAAAGTATCCGCAAAGAGCATCAGCAGTTTGAGCTCGGCCTCGCTCTTTTGGTACTGCTGTTCGCTCGCGGTGGGGCCCGCCGAGTCGACCGGCTCGGGTGGGCGGTCGTCGGCACCGGCACNCCTGACGAGGCCAGCGAGAACCAGGGTCAGTACCGCCATCCAACCTCGAGAAAGCGCCTTCATCAACCGCCTCACTGATTGGAGNTTTTCATTTCCTGCTCAGAACCATCTCAACCGACNGCCNCGCGNTGCGACCGTCGGACCNTGTCGCGAGGACGTCCGCGTCGCGACGATTTGTTACACGGGTATGACACTTTTCACGCGAGTATAACGCAGTCAAGCGAGACCGACAACGAAACACGGGCGGGAGCCATGCGGTGGCTCCCGCCCGGTTCGTGTTCCCTGGCGCCGGAGCGACGCGAGGGTCGCTCCGGCGCGCAGTGTCAGGCTCCACCGTGAAGCACTCGTTGAGGCGATCGACCCAGAAATCGCACTTTCAACGAGTCATTCGCTCCAACCCAGGAGGGAGGGCAGTGTCGAATTCCCGCAAACTCAACACCTACGGTGGAACCTCCAGTGAAATCGTGGACTGCGTCGGTTTGCGCGCCACCGCGAATCTTGGCAGGTGCAGATCGCGGCCAGGGGCGAACGCGGGCNGGCGCTGGTGTGTACGCGGACCGANCGATCCGGTGANACGGCGTCAACGTGCGTTGAAGGGTAGTGTGGACTTGCATCGATTGGAGTGAAGGGGNGTCGGATCGCGAGGCCCGATGATGGGTTTTGCGTATACGGCGGGGCGAGTCATAACGGCAAATTACGGTTCGCACAAGGGCGAAAAATGGGATCCGCGGTCGAGCTGCGGTGGCTCCAACGGGGCGCGGCGCCAACCGGGCGGTCGCGGACGGTTGTGTGGCTCGCGCCGTGGTCGGTTTTTGGGGTCGCCGGAGGCTGTCCGTGGGCGCGGCCGAGGAGTGATGGGTGGCCGAGCAGAGAGCACGGGAGGAGCCGCCGCAGGGGGCGGCATAGCGGGTGGGGTGCGGGACGGCGCGGCGCTCAGTTGAGATGAGTGGGGGCCCTAAAGGGCAACAATCTTGGTGGCCGTTCCGAAGGGGCAGCAGCAGCGTAGAGCTGCGAACGGGCGTACTCNCGGTCGTCCCACGGCATCCATCCCCCACTCAATTGCTGGCCGCAACGATCGCCCTTGCCCGCAATCAGCACGCAGTCACCGCGCTGGGCCTGTTGTAGAGCCCACGTGATCGCGTTGCCGCGGGACGGCATGACGCGGGCCTTGGCGGGCCGACGATAGCCGTCCAGAATGTCGTGGACGATCTGAAAATGTGGCTGGATTCCGGGGTTGTCGTTGGTGATGACCTCGAGGTCGGCCAGGCGTTCGACGACGCTCCCCAACTCGGCGCGCACGGTTCGCGAATGACTGGCCCGCGCACCGTAAACGCAAATCAACCGTCCAGGGATGACGCTCCGCAGCGCGCGCAGCGTAGCCGCCAGCTGATCCGCGGTATCCGCTCGGTCGACAAACAGGCTGAACTCCTGCCCGCACTCGACGCGTTCCAATCGGCCGGGAAGAGCGGGGGCCGCCTCCAGCCCCCGCGCGATGGTCGGCAGGTCGATTCCCACCGACAGTCCCGCCCCGGCGGCGGCCAGACAGTTGGTGACATGGGGGCTGCCGATGATCGAGGTGCGCACCGGAACCGATTCGTTTCCGGCGGTGAGAATAAACGTCTGCTCACTGGGAAATTGCTCGATCAGACAGGCGCCGATCTGCGCGTCGGTTTGAATTCCGGTCGTTAAGGCGGGGTGATCGATAGTTGGCAACAGGTTCCGACTGGTGACATCGTCGAGATTCAAGATGGCGCATCCCCGGGGCGCTAACTGTTGGAAGAGTCGCGCTTTGGCGCGCTGGTAGTTGGGCAGTGTCCCGTGTAGGTCGAGATGGTCTCGACGCAGATTTGTCAACACCGCGACGTCCCAATCGAGGCCCGACGTAGTGCGCTTCGCGAGCGCTTCACTGGAGACTTCCAGGACGGCATGTGAGCATCCATTATCGACTGCCTGTTTCAGTATTCGGGCAATTCTCTCGGGCGTCGGCAGAGTGATGTCTGTGGGTTTCAGCTGATCGCCGTCGTGATGACCGAGGGTCGTCAGGCTACCTGTACGGTGGCCGGCGGCCCGCAATATAGACGCAATCAATTCGCTGGTGACCGTTTTCCCGCTGGTCCCACTGACGCCGATCGTAACCAGCTGATCCGCTGGCCGGCCGGCGAGAGTTTGGCAGGCGCGTCCCAGCGCTTCACGGGTGTCGGGCACGACACAAACAGGAACCGTAAGTTGCAACGGGCGCTCGGCGATGACCGCAGCGGCTCCTCGCTGAACCGCCTGTCGAGCGGTTTCATGTCCATCGGCATCGTCGTCGACCACTGCGACAAACAGGTCTCCTTGCCGAATATTCCGCCAATCGCTGCTGCAGCCGCGAAGTGTTGGGTTACCGCCGTGAAACGAGACCCGTGGGAACAGCTGCTCTAGCGAGACGACACCGGAAGGCGGAGTCGGTGGTTGCATTTCTCAGGCCTCCTTGCCCTGAAACGCGGAGCGAGCGGATGGTTGTGACGATCGACTCGAGGCCTGTTACATTCCGTTGCCAATGGCGCCGAGTCAGCAAGTCCTTGCGCCGCTGATTCTGTGACGGTGTGTCCCATGAGTCAAGTCGAATCCGGAGCGTCGAGCAGTGGCGATGAAACCCGCTGCTAGCGTCGGCACCGGGAGGCGTGGAGTATCGAGTGGGTGTGTCCTCGGACTGCGGCCGGGTGATCAAAGGGCGGACCGCGGGTTCGCGATGCGAGCCGCAGGAGTCGGGTAGTCGGCAGCGGACGCGCGGAGTAGCCTGAAGCAATGCTCGCGAGGCGGTCGACCGGTTCAGGTACATCCGGACTCAATCATGTGTGCACTCTACCCGCTCCGATTTGAGCCGATTTTTCGCAGGTATCTTTGGGGTGGACGTCGTCTCGGTATGCTTCTCGGAAAACCGATAGGGGCCGGCGAGGACTACGCCGAAAGCTNGGAGGTGGCAGATCACGGGAAAGATCAGTCGGTGGTTCTAAACGGACCGTTGGCGGGCAAGACGCTTGCGCAATTGACGGCCCAATTTGGGGACGCATTGACCGGCGTTGCGCCGCCTCTGGATCGGTTTCCCTTGCTCTTGAAATACCTCGATGCCCATCGCGTTCTCTCGGTGCAGGTGCATCCCGATGACGCTCGGGCGGCGCGGTTGCAACCACCCGATCTTGGGAAGACCGAGGCGTGGGTAATCTTGTCTGCNGCACCGGGCAGCGTACTCTACGCCGGCCTGCGGGCCGGAACCGCCCGCCAAAATNTGGTAGATGCATTGCGCCGCGGGACCGTCGCCGAATTGCTGCACCGCGTGGAGCCCCGCGTTGGTGATTGTTTTTTCATCCCCGCGGGGACGGTGCACGCGATTGGCGGCGGCTTACTGCTGGCGGAAATACAACAGGCGAGCGATGCCACGTTCCGGTTNTTTGATTGGAATCGGCACGGTCCCGACGGCCAACCCCGCCGGCTCGACATAGACGCCGCGCTCGACGTGATCGATTTCCAGAGCGGTCCGATTTCTGCCCAGACACCGCGGGAGGTCCGGTCGCAGGTCGTCACGCGTCTGGTCTGCGCGACGGCGTTTTCGATTGACCGTTGGCACTGGCGGAATAGCGAAGTGTTGGGTGGCGATGGCAGATTTCATCTGGTGACGGTTTCCGACGGGCAAGCAACCCTCCGCCATCCGGCGGCCGAGCTCGACATGGTGAGGGGGCAATCCTGCCTCGTGCCAGCTTGTTGCCAGGTCGAATTGGTCGCTGCGGAGGGATGTACGATGCTCGACGCCCACCTACCCTAATCGCCGTCGTGAGCGAGTCAGGGCGGCCTGCGGATTGATCGTCTTGAACCGTCTGACTGCTACCGCCGTTACTCCCCCGTGGCGCAGGCCTTAGAAGCCGTACTTTTTACCGCTCCTGGTGGGGGCCGTTTCAAGTCCCCGCGATCCGATCGTCGATGCTTCAACGAGGCCCGGCGAACTGGCGGGAAAGCCGAAATGCTAGCCGCTGTGCGGTTCCGTGTGGGTGNCCGNGGATCGGACTTCGTCCGNCCGGTGGGGATCCGTATAATCCGCGCCGACGAATCAGAATCACCCTTGAAGCGACACCAAGACGGTCGACCGANTGACCGCGCAGGCACCCCTCGTGAGCTGTGGGAAACGCTGCGGGGAAACGATGCAGGTCGCAGTGGAAACGTGGTATCGGGTGGATAGGTGGTGCAGGAACGACGTGTTACGGACCGATCGGTTGGGTGCTGTCCTACGGGTTGTGACGTGAAAGGGGCAAGACATGCGAGGCTGGCTGAAATGCATGGCGTTGGCGGCGTGCGTAGGCACTTTGCCCGGCTGCTGGTGGGCCAAAGGGGGTAGTGTTCAAAAGGATATGCAGAGTCAACGCTCCTGGGCGACGCTGCACGATCCGTACCCCAGCAACGACATCGGTCCAGCCGTCGATGGCGGACGGCCACCCGGCTTTGAAAAACAACAACCCGAGCCGGTTCGCAGTCGGTATCTGCGCGATTGGTGGTGGTTTGGTGGCAAATAGTGGTTCGCCGGACAGCGGATCGTTTGGCCGACACGGGCGATCCGCGGCTGGAGGGAGTCCCCTGTGAGTGCCTGCCGCTCTGCGCCGAGGTTACGGCGCTGGGGATCGCGGCGGGCAGTTGTTTTGCTTAGCCGGTTGATGCGGAACGGCGCGCGGGGACCTGTGCTCTAACNCGCTTAGCCGATAAGATGGCCAACGAATGGTAATTTGGTTGATCTCCGCCCGCGGATTCCCGCGATATGATGAAACNTCGCCCGGCTCCTCACGGTTCCCGACCGGTCCCCGCAGCGCGGACGAGCCGCGCCGCCGGCGCGCCGGGCCGCGGTGAACGATTACAGAAAGTCCTCGCGGCTGCCGGTGTCGGGAGTCGTCGGGACTGCGAGGCCCTGATCTTGGCGGGCCGTGTGGAGATCGACCGCAAGGTGGTCGATTTGTTGGGAACCCGCGTCGATCTGGATCACCAGGAAGTTCGTCTGGATGGCGTGCCACTGCGCCCGGTTCGCTACGTCTATTTTGTGCTCAACAAGCCGCCCGGTGTCATCGCGACCAATCGGGATCCGCAAGGTCGCAAGCGCGTGGTGGATCTGCTACCGGACAATGTGCGTCTATTCAGTGTGGGGCGGCTCGATCGTTTCAGTGAAGGTCTGCTGTTGTTGACCAACGACGGTGATTTAGCGAACCGTTTGACACATCCTCGTTACGGCGTCGAGAAAACCTACCGGGTTCGCGTCGCCGGACATCCGACGGCCGAGGGGATGCGTCAGTTGCGCAAAGGGGTCTATCTGGCCGAGGGTTTCGCCCGCGTGGCCGGAGTGCGTATCAAGAGACGATATCGCCAGAGTACCGAACTGGAGATGGTGTTGGATGAAGGTCGCAACCGCGAGGTGCGCCGGTTGCTGGCACGCATCGGTCATAAGGTCATTCAGCTGCGCCGGGTGGCGATCGGTCCGTTGCGGTTGGGCGAGATGCCCGTTGGAAGTTATCGTCAATTGACGAGCAGGGAAGTACGTGACCTGAGAAAGGCCGGGGCGGGCACTGCGCGGCGTCCCAAGTCCGGCCAACAGCGAGACGCCGCGGGGGCCGACGACAAACAGCGAGAGGACGCGGGAACCACCGGCAAACCGGGTGGCCGATCGGGAACCGCCAGCAAACCGAGTGGCCGATCGGGAACCGCCAGCAAACAGGGTGGTCGATTGGGAACCACCGGCAAACCGGGTGGCCGATCGGGAACCGCCAGCAAACCGAGTGGCCGATCGGGAACCGCC
>PADE01000123.1 GCA_002702965.1 Planctomycetaceae bacterium | reverse complement strand
AAACGCCCGGACTCTCAACAGTCACCGGCCGAATCGAGCGGCCTGATCGGTGCCGGGCCAGCGTTGTCCGAAGATGCGCTGTGGCAGTGCACCACCTGCGCCGCCTGTGTCGAGGCATGCCCGGTTGCGATCGAGCAGTATCCCAAGATCGTCGATCTGCGACGATTCCAGGTCATGGAGCAGGCCGAATACCCACGACCTATGCAAGACGCGATCAAGTCGCTGGAACAACGGGGGCACCCGTTTCCAGGAACCCAGGCGTCGCGCACCGACTGGGCTGCGGGTCTCGACATCCCGCACTTTAGCGATGTCGACCGCCCCGAAGTGCTGTTGTGGGTCGGTTGCGGCGGCTCCCTGGTCGAGCGGAATCAGAAAACAACCCGCGCCGTCGCCAGCCTGCTCCGCCAGGCAGGTGTCCGCTTCGGAATCCTCGGCAAGGATGAGTCGTGTAGTGGAGATCCGGCGCGCCGCATAGGCAACGAGTTCCTGTTCGACATGCTTGCCCGCCAGACCGGCGAAACGCTCCGGTCGCACCAAGTAAAGACGGTCGTCACGCCCTGCCCGCACTGCTTTAATACGTTCAAGAACGAATACCCGCAGTTTGGCACAACACTCGAGGTGTATCACCACACAACGTATCTGGCAATGCTGATCGGAGACGGTCGATTAGTGGTCGATCCGTCCGAAGTCGGTAAACTGACATTGCACGATCCGTGTTATCTCAGCCGCCACAATAGTATGACCGAGGCTCCACGGCAGGCACTGAATCATATCGCCAAGACCGCTCCGGTCGAGATGCCCCGGCACGGCAAGCAGAGTTTCTGCTGCGGCGGCGGCGGCGGACTCAGTTTTGTCGAGGAACCCGCGGGGCAACGCGTCAACGTGGAGCGAGCCAGCGAGGCGGTCAGCACAGGAGCCGACACGGTCGCTGTTGCCTGTCCGTTCTGCACGACGATGCTCGAAGACGGAATCGGTGCGGTCAAGGGCGACCGCCAAATTGAAGTGAAGGACATTGCCGAGTTGATTTGGGAGTCGGTGCAGGAGTCGAAGATCGAAGCTCAGCAGACGTAGCCGCCTGGGCGTCATGTCGATCAAGACGCGCGCGATCTCGCGACTGCAGCTCCGCTCCCACGGGCCTGCTTGATCGGCGCTTTCGAGGGTGAAACATGGACCTAAAACTCACGTCACAGCAGCGCGCCTTTCGCGACGAACTGCGATCGTGGCTCGCAGACAACGTCCCCGAACCGTGGCCACGCGACCAGCGCGGCGACAAAAACGACGCGTATTGGNGCTACCTCCGCGGCTGGCAGCGCCAACTGTTCGATGGTAGTTGGGCGGGACTCTCATGGCCCACCGAATACGGTGGCCGGGGTGCCAGCCCGATCCAGAAGTCTCTCTTCCTGGCCGAAATGGCCCGCGCCGCTGCCCCACAACAGGTCGGTGTGATTGGGGAAGCGCTGGTCGGCCCGACGATCATGGCCGAAGGTACCGCTGCGCAAAAACAGCGATTTCTGTCGCGCATCTTGACGGGAGAGGACATCTGGTGCCAGGGCTATTCGGAACCAAACTCGGGCAGCGATCTGGCGTCGCTGCGCACCAAGGCGGTCCGTGATGGCGATCACTATTTGGTGAACGGGCAAAAGATCTGGACCAGTGTCGCACACATTGCGGATTGGTGCTTGCTGCTCGTGCGAACCGACCCCTCCGCAACCAAACACAAAGGNATCACCTGCCTGTTGGTCGACATGAAGACCGAGGGGGTCACGACCAAGCCGCTTCGGCAGATGTCGGGCGACTCGGGTTTTAATGAGGTGTTCTTTACCGACGTGCGNGTACCCGTTGAAAACCAACTCGGTGACCTCAACANCGGGTGGCGGGTCGGTCTGACCGCTCTCATGAATGAACGCGCCAACCTCGGTGCCAGTGTGTACGTGTCATTTAANGAGACGATGTCGCGCCTTGTTGAACACTGCCAGACCCGCAGGCGTGACGGTCGTGTGCTCGCCGACGATCCACTGGTCAGACAGAAAATAGCACANGCCGAGGTTGAACTGGAGATCTTCCGACTCAACTCAGACCGCGCGTTGAGCCGGATGAATGCGGGCGAGACCCCCGGTCCGGAGGGGTCGATCTCGAAGTTGTACTGGAGCGAGATGAACCAGAGGCTCGCACAAACTGCCATGGAAGTGCTCGGTGACTCAGCCCAACTCGGCACGTTTGATGACGGTGATTGGGCTTACCGGTACCTGCGATCACGGGCCAACACGATCGAAGGCGGCACCAGCGAAATTCAGCGCAATATCCTCGCCGAAAGAGTCCTCGGGTTGCCAAAAAGCTATTGAGGAGTGGTTATGTTCTTCGACCTTTCCAAACCCCAGAAGCTGCTCCAGCAATCGGTGCGAGACTTCTGCAAACAGCAGTGCCCCNTCGAGCGCGTCCGTGAGCTGATGGAGACCGACTCGGCCATGGAGCCCTCCCTATGGAGTGACATTTCTGAGCAAGGATGGATCGGTTTGCACCTCGGGGAGGAATTCGGTGGACTTGGGCTAGGGCTCGTCGAATTAGCGGTGGTGGCCGAAGAGCTCGGTCGGACCTGCACGCCCGGACCATGGCTCAACACAAATTGGGCTGCGACACTGTTGGCGGCAGCGGGCGGATCGGCNGCCANCGAGGCGCTACCGAAACTCACTGACGGGTCTCTTCGGGCAACCGTCGCGGTGCTCGAAGACCATTCCTCGTGGAACCTCGATCCGAGTACGTTGGAAACCCGCGTGCACAGCCACGGCAGCCAACTCACTGGTCGCAAGATCTCGGTCCTGCACGCAGCCCAGTCNGACGTGATTGCTTGTCTGGCGCAGGCGGGAACTGAACTGAGTCTGGTGTTAGTGCCCGGCCAAGCCACCGGCCTTCGCTTCACCGAGACACCGGGCATCGACCCGACTCGCAAACTGTATCAGTGTGATTTCGACCGCGTACCGATCTCCACCNCACAGATCATTGCGACAGGAACGACGGCCCGGGCTGCTTGGGAAACATCGCAACAGGTCTGCGTCGTAACCGCTTGTGCTGAGATGCTCGGCCTGATGCAGTGGATGCTGGAAACAACGGTCGACTACGCCAAGACNCGGCAGCAGTTCGAACAGCCGATTGGTTCCTTCCAGTCCGTTCAGGCGATGTGCGCGGACATGCTGCTGATGACCGAGAGCGCCCGTTCGGCGGTCTGGTACGCAGCTTGGGCTCTCCAGGAGCAGGACGCCGATGCAAACCGCGCGGTGTCCGTTGCCAAAGTGTATCTCTCCGATGCGGCGCGCCAGGTCGGTAATCTGGCGGTGCAATCTCACGGCGGGATCGGTTTCACATGGGAACACGACCTGCACCTGTATTACAAACGGGCCAAGGCCGACGAATACTTGTTCGGTGACGCCACTTTTCACCGCGCGAAGTTGGCCGACATCGTCTTCGCTTCGAAATCGTCTCCGTAATCGACACGAGCGGGGTGCCAAACCCACCCGCGAGCGCAAATGTAGGCCNGAACGCAGATCCCACGGCATCGACACGCGGGTCGCCGAAACGCATCCCCTCAGCCGGTTCGCCCTTCGCCACCCGGTCTCTTTCNGGGANACTAACGGTCCGTCGGGNTGTTATCGGCCGACCCATCACCACCCACGTGACCCACTCCAAACTGGTCCGAAACACGCATCGGCTGATTGCCGAACGTCGCGATCTCGAGGAGCTTTTCGCTCTGCACCTCGCGGCCCGCTTCGTCGCGCAACTGAGCGATGACTTTGCGCGAACCGACGTCGATCACCTCACCCGTGGAAGCGTAGGCGTACGTTCCATCGATCCCAAACGTCACCCATCCCGGTTGATCGCGCAATTTGATACTGGCGACCTGCTTGGGTGGCATCAGGGTGGCATCGAAAACGTGAAGATGGCTGTTGGCACCGTCGGTGACCCAGATCTCTTTTTCATCGGGCGTCAAGCCGATGCCGTGACTCGGGCAGCCATGGCGTTTAACCGGACCTTTCTTGAATCCCTGAACCTCCACGCGATAGATCATCTTGCCGGTCTTCAGATCGCCGATCTCGAACCCCAATAGTTGATTGACGTTGACGTAACACAATGTCTGTTTGCCGTTGACGGTAAACGGCCGGATGCTGGCGCTGAACGGGCCCACCGTCCTNGCCGCGGTATGCCCTTTGGTCTCCGCGACGGTGAGCAGAGGCGACCTCAGGCCGGCCAGATAGACGTGCTTACCATCGCGGCCGTAGACGGTATTGTGCGCTCCCGACTTGGGGGTCACGCGCGCGATCTCCTCGCCACGGATGGCGTCGATTACTTTCCAGTGATCTTTTTCCAGAGAGGGCAAGTAGATCACCGCTCCGTCCGGCGAGATCGCCATGCGATCGCATCCGGACTCAAACGTCTTCTCCCAAAGAGGTTTTCTATCGACCAAGTCCAGGCAGATTAGATGTCGAAGGGTACTCACGTAGAGCCGACCGGTATGCTCGCTGGCACAAATTCCCTTCACATTCAGCGGGCGACCCTGCTCGTCAGCCCCACCGAACGGGATCCGCCGTACGAACTTGTGACCATCGGCGATGTCGTAAACGAGTATCCCGTGGCCGCCGTACTGGAGATAATTGCGCACGCCAGGCGACGCCACATACAGCAGTCGCGTCTCCTCGGCGTCCACCGGTTTGCGAATGGCACCTGCGACCGGACTCTTGGCACCTTCGACGTATCTGCCCCCGGTAGCGATATACGCCAATTTCGCCCGCTCTTTGAGTTGCGCCAGGGCGATTGGGAAATCGTCGTCTTGAACGTCTTCATTACAGAACTTGCAGCAACTTTCCCACACCAGCCCCAATCGCTCCCACCGCAACAGACCACCCGGATTCAGCTCGTCGGTGACGGGGCACCACATGATACTCATGACTGCGACGAAGTTGTTTTCCCACCGTTTGAACCTGGCCGCTTCGGCATGTCGGTCGGGATGTTTCTCGAATTCGGCCTTGCAGTCGGCCGTGTGGCCTCGGTAGGAAACACCCCGATGGGTCCACTTCGCTACCTTCGGGTCGGCGGGAACCAGATGCACAGGGCAGAGGTCGAGGGACTTCTGTTTCTCCGGAATCTTGACCTTGTAGAGCATGACCGCATCGGCCGGCAGTTGCGCGACGGCCGCGCGGGAAAGAACGAAGACGAGGGCAAATGCCGTTACAGAACGGAACATCGAAGGTCATCTCCTGGTGAAGGACTCGGGCTCTTCGTTGGCCACCAAATAACCTACCGGCGCCGTTGGGGTCCAGGCCACGCGGCGGCGGCCCGCACCCGCTTGACAGCCCAGCTCTCATCAGTGTAACAGCCGGCCCCGCAAACCGGAATCTGTTCGGTCGCCTTTGGAACGCGGCTCCGCTTCTAGCACCGCGTGTCTGCAGCTGATCGCCACCCTGCTCGATGGGCGTTTGCCTATAATGACCACACGCTGAATACTCCAGCTGCCCACCTGCTCGCGACGCTTGGTAAAGGCGCGTTTCCAACCGTCGGTCAACTGACACCGGCCCGCCAACGACTCACGCCGAGGATACCGCTGATGAAATGGTGTTTGGTTGCGCACGTCGTTGCGCTGGTCACGCTTCACGCTCCATTGGTCCGGGCGCAGGAGTGGAGCCGCTTTCGCGGTCCCAATGGAGCGGGTGTCGGACGCTCCGACCACATCCCTACCAGCTGGTCGGAAAAGGACTACAACTGGAAGATCGCGTTGGCTGGAATCGGCCATTCGTCGCCCGTGATCTGGAAAAACCGACTGTTTGCCACTTCGGGGGACGCGTCGACAGGGGCCTGCATCGTCGAGGCGATTGACACCATTTCGGGTGATCGGGTCTGGCAACGACGTTTCGACATCGCGGTTCACCCCAAGCATCAACTGAACAGCTTTGCCTCTCCCACACCCGTCTTGGCCTCCGGGAGACTCTTTCTCTGCTGGGGTAATCCAGAGGAGCTCGTCGTCCTGGCGCTGGGCCTCGACGGCCGACAACTCTGGCGGCGCAGGCTGGGCACCTTTCGATCCGGGCATGGCTTCGGCGTCTCGCCGATCGCTTACAACGACGTCGTGGTGCTACCGGTTGAGCACCAGGGCGATAGCGCCCTGTTTGCGCTGTCTCAAGCGGACGGCACAACGCGTTGGAAAATCGATCGTGATAGCCAGCTGCACTACGCCACGCCCTGTTTGTATCGTCACAACGGGCAGGATTCGTTGATTTTCAGTAATTGGAAGACCGGTATCTCGGCGCTCGACCCTGCCAACGGAGCGCTCCTGTGGGCGGGTGACGTATTCGACAAGTCGCACATCGAATCGTCGATCGCCTCGCCGGTCGTCACGGACCGACTGGTGATCGCCGTGTGTGGATGGCTCGGCCATGGAAACGAAGTCATCGCGGTGCGGCCGATCCCAAGATCGACCGAAGTCGAGCAGGTCTGGCGGATCACGCGTGGCGCGCCGCTATGTTGTACACCGCTTGTTCACAATGGCTGGATCTTCCTGTGGACCGACAACGGCATCGCGACCTGTGCGGATGTGAAAACCGGTGAGATTCAGTGGCGGCACCGCGTCGGTGGAACTTTCTTCGCTTCTCCGATATGCGCGGCGGGCCGCCTATACAACACCTCCGTCGAAGGCAAAGTCGTCGTCGTTGCAGCCGACAGCAAGTTCAAACTCCTGGCATCAAACAACGTCGGTGAAGGCAGTCACAGCACCGCGGCCGTCGCAGATGGCGTGCTGTATCTGAGGACGTTTTCGCATCTGATTTCGCTGGGAGGCCAACGCAGCCGGCCGTGACGCGGCGTGCACGGCCCGCGATCATCCGGTTGGGATCCGCTGTCGGAAACGCCCTCAGCGTCGGCTGCGAGCACCGAAGTGGGTTACATCCCCAGCTGTCGCGAGCGGTGCGTGTCGGGACCCCCCAATCGAATTCGCTCGCCGCTTTGGCAAAACCTCGAATCCGCTTAGAAAGGTCACACGATGGACAGACGCCATTTCTTTCTCGGCCTAGGCGGCTTAGCTTTGGCCAGTCGTCCGGCGCGGGCCGAGGAAAAGGAGGTCGTCAACCGCGCCGGCCGTCCGGCCGATGAAGCGCAGGATCGGGGAGTCGTCCCACTCCATGGGCTCAAACAGGCGATTCATATGGGCGAGACGGAATGACCCTTTGTCGAGATGGGCACCGGTACCGGGGTCCAGACGCTTCAGATCGACTTGAATCGTGGAATTTGGGTGGTGCGGACTCGCTTCGAACCGGTTACCACAAGCGAAACACACTACCATACGGGTCCCGTGTTCGCCGTCACCTTGGCGGGGTCGTGGTATTACAAAGAGTATCCCGACTACAAAAATACCGAAGGCTCGTATCTCTATGAACCGGCTCATTCGGTGCACGCCTTGACGGTTCCTGCGTCCAACAACGAGACCACCGACGTGTGGTTTGCCATCACCGGCGCCAACCTGAACATGAATGAGAAGGGCGACGTGACGAGCGTTGCCGATGCGCATTCCATTCTGACGACCTACCGGCAACTTTGTCGCGACAAGAACTTTCGTGTAAGAGCGTCATCGTCACCGGCGAGTACAGCCCGACAAGGACTGTCTGACGGTCGAACCGGCAGGTTGCTGGACGCGTCCGAACGGTGTCGTGGGACGCGTCCCACGAAGCCCCGCGCTCGGGGCGATGCGACGCATCATCCAACGGACGACCGCGGCGCGGAGGTCTTGCGGGCCGCCACGATCGCGTAGACATGTCGACCGCGGATCTTCAGGTATCCGCCTTCGGGTCGTCAGCCGCGCGGACGAACAGGTCGACAAAGTCGCGCACCGACAACGCGTCGAGCTGCTGTGGTTGTTCGAAAACCCGCAGCACCGCATCCAGTTGCTGCCCGGAAAACCGGCGGCGGGCATTCGCTTCGAATTTTGATTTCAATAAGGGGAGCCCTTCATCGCGTCGCCTGCGGTGCCCGATGGGGTACTCAATTTCCTGGCGCGGGGTGCTGCTACCGTCAACGAAAAACACCTGCAAGGCGTTGGCGATCGATCGCTTGTTTGGATCGAGGTAGTCGCCTGAGTAGCGCGGACTCTCGCTGACTTGCATTCGGTTCCGCAGCCGATCGATGCGCGGATCGCAAGCGGCGGCGTCCTCGTAGTGATCGGCGTTTAGATCCCCGTGAAGCAAACCCACCGCGACCATATATTGCAGGCAGTGATCGCGATCGGCCGGGTTTCGTAGGGGCCCCGTCTTGTCGATGATCCGGATGGCCGATTCATGCGTCTGGAGGCAAATCCGATCGATCTCATCGAGGCGGTGGATCACTTCCGGGTGCAGCAGGACTGCCGCTTCAACGGCGGTCTGAGCATGAAATTCCGCCGGAAAAGAGATCTTGAACAGCACGTTCTCCATCACGTAACTATCCAGCGGCTGCGCCAATTCAATCGGCCGATCTTCGAAGTGCACCGCCGAGAATCCCCACCGCGGTGCACTCAAGGCGCTGGCGTACCCCATTTCCCCGGTCAAAGAAAGCAATGCCAGACGCACCCCTCGGCTGGTCGCGTCGCCCGCCGCCCAGCTCTTCCGCGAGCCGGTATTCGGCGCATGCCGGTAGGTCCGCAACGCGCCCCCGTCGAGCCACGCCTGGGAAACCGCATTGCAGATCTGATCCGGCGTGCCACCGAGCAGGCCCGTGGCCACCGCCGCACTGGCAACCCGAACCAGAAACACATGATCCAAGCCGATCCGATTGAAGGCGTAGTTCAGCGCCAGCACGCCTTGAATCTCGTGGGCCTTGATCATTGCGGTGAGAATGTCACGAACGCAAAACCGCTCCCCGAGGACGCGATCCTGGTAATCGGCGGACGCCAGGATCGCGCCGAGATTGTCCGACGGATGCCCCCACTCGGCCGCCAACCAGGTGTCGTTGTAGTCGAGCCAGCGAATCGTGCAGCCGATGTTAAAAGCCGCCGTGACCGGATCGAGTTCAAACGACGTTCCCGGTACGCGCACCCCTCCGCACATTGTCGCAGTCGGCACCACCGGACCGAGTAGCTTGGTGCAGGCGGGAAAGTCCAGGGCCAACAGCGCGCAGCCCAAGCTATCCATCAGACACCACCGCGCGGTGTCGTACGCCAGCTCACTTCCAATCGTGTGGCTCGCAACGTACGCGGAAATGTCACTGATCAACGGGTCCGGTCGCTGTTCCGACATTACACGCCAATCTCGTTCAGGAGCGCTCGCCGATCGGCGTAAGCTGGCGATCCACCGGACCGACGTAGTCGGCGATGGGACGAATCAACTTGTTATTTTGGCGTTGCTCGAAAACATGCGCCGCCCAGCCAGCCACGCGTGAACAGACAAAAATGGGCGTGAACAACGACGTCGGAATTCCCAGAAAGTGGTACGCCGAGGCGCTGTAGAAATCGAGGTTTGGGAATAGTTTTTTCTGCTCGGACATGACTCGCTCGATGCGTTCCGAGACCGCGTACAGTCGCTGATCTCCGACGACTTCTGCGAGCCGTCGAGCCCACGATTGAATAATTGCAGAACGCGGATCCGAGTCACGGTAGACCCGATGGCCAAAACCCATGATGAGTTCTTTTTGGCTCAGGGCTTCGAGTATCCCCTGTTCGGCTTCATCCGCGGTCTGGTAGCGGTCGATCAGTTCCATGGCGGCTTCGTTGGCACCACCGTGTAGCGGCCCCCGCAGCGTTCCGATCGCGCCGGTGATCGCGGAATACGTATCGGACAACGTCGAACACGACACGCGTGCGTTGAATGTCGACGCGTTGAATTCGTGTTCGGCGTACAACGTCAGCGACGCGTCCATGGCGCGTTCTTGCATTTCCGACGGTGCGGTGCCGTGTAGAAGGGTCAGGAAATGTGCCGCGATCGAAGGCGTTTCGATCGCGGTCTCGATCTGCTCTCCGTCACGGTGGAATCGATACCAGTAGAGCAACATCGAGGGAAACACCGCCAGCAATCGTTCGACAACTGCGAGATGTTCTTCGAAACTGCGTTCCGGTTCGAGACAACCCAGCAGCGAACATCCGGTGCGCATTACATCCATAGGATGAGCGACCGAGGGGATGTTCTGCAGCGTCTGTTTCACCGGTTCGGGCAAGCCCCGCAGCGTGTTGAGACGGCTGCGAAAACCCTCCAGCTCGTCGCTGGTCGGCAGATCGTCATGCAGCAACAGCCACGCCACTTCTTCGAAACAGGCGGACTCGGCCAGATCCTCAATCGCATAGCCGCGGTACGACAGTCCGTGGCCCTCTTTGCCCACCGTGGCGATCTCTGTCGAACCGGCCACGATCCCCGCCAGACCTCCCGAAGCGGCTCCAGACTTACTGCTACTCATCTTCATCCTCCAATAACTTGTCGACACGTTGTTCGTGCGTATGATAATCCAGCATTTCGTACAGCGCTTCGCGGGTTTGCATCAAACGGACAACGGCTTTTTGCGACCCCACCTCTCTGATCTCCGAATACACCTGCAGCGCCGCGGCGTTCATCGCCCGAAAGGACGACAGCGGGTAAAGCACCAATTGAACACCGACCGAACGCATGTCCTGAAGCGTAAACAGCGGNGTCCGGCCAAATTCGGTCAGATTTGCCAACACCGGCACGGTCATCGCTGCGGTGAACTCCCGGAACTGATCCAAATCGGTGAGCGCCTCGGCAAAAATCATGTCGGCGCCCGCTTGAACGTACAGTGTCGAACGATCGATCGCCGCGGCGAGTCCCTCTACGGCCGCGGCATCGGTGCGGGCCATGATGACCAGGTCACCACCCGCTCGGCCGTCAACCGCGGCCGCAATACGCGTCGCCATCTCGGTCGATGAAACCAGAGCCTTTCCCGGCCGGTGTCCGCAGCGCTTCGCCGCCACTTGGTCTTCGATGTGCATCCCGGCCGCTCCGGCCCGGATCAACTCCCGCGTTGTCCGGGCGATCGCCAATTCATTCCCCCAGCCGGTGTCAGCATCGACCAGCAGAGGGAGGTCGGTCGCCGACGTGATCCTCCGCACGTCTTGTAACACGTCCTCCCGCGACGTGATGCCCAGGTCGGGAAGCCCGTACGACGCATTCGCCACGCCGGCGCCGGATAGATAGATCGCGCGAAATCCTGCTCGTTCTGCGAGCCGCGCACAGATGGCGTTGATCGTCCCGGCAACCTGCAGCGGCGATTCCTGCGCGACCGCCTGACGCATCCGTGTTCCCGGCGAGGGAGCAGCCGTCATGGACTCGTCCTGGATGAGTTTTCGTTCAGCCGGCCACGAATCAGACCGGACCAGACACAATGGTATCGCGGGTGAGACGGAAATGATATCGACCCGCCACGACAAACCGCTCGGCGGCACTGACCGCGCGCCGCGCTAGCTCAACAGTTGATCGACGATCGTGGCACCCGTGACCTCGGGGTCGGTGAGCCGTTCCCGCCGTCCCTTGTGCAGAAACGACAGCTCGGTGTGATCGATACCGAGCTGGTTGAAGATCGTCGCATGCAAATCCGGAACACTCACCCGGTGTTCGATCGACTTGTATCCGAATTCGTCGGTTGCGCCATGCGTATAGCCGGCTTTGAATCCACCACCGGCCATCAAGGTGGTAAAAGCGTTGCGGTTGTGGTCACGCCCGTCGGCTCCCTCGGTGATCGGAATCCGACCGAATTCACCCGTCCACATGACGATCACTTCATCCAACATCCCGCGCTGCTTCAGATCGCCAATCAGAGCAGCCGTCGGCTGATCGACCATGCCCGAAATGGTCTGAATGCCACTCTTGAGACTGCCGTGAGAATCCCATGGCTGAAAACTCGGTTTGAGCGGCGGGAATACCTGCACGTAACGCACCCCTGATTCGACAAGGCGGCGAGCCATCAAGCAACGCGTCGCGTAACCGGCAGTCGTTGGATTGTCGAGTCCGTACCGTTTTCGTGTCTCTTTGGTCTCCTGGGAAAGATCCAGCACGTTCGCAGCGGCCAACTGCATGCGTGCGGCCATTTCGAAATTCTTGATACGCGCTTCGAGTTCAAACTCACGTGGGTGCAACGCGTGGTGTTTCTTGTTCAAACGTGACAGCAGTTCAAGCGATCGCCCGTGAGCCTTTGCGGATCGGTTGGTGGTCGGATGCAGGTGATGAACCGCGTTTCCCTGGCTATTGAATTCGGTTCCCTGGTAGAGGGCGGGCATCCAGCCGCTAGACCACACGGCTTTGCCCGACGTGTTGTACCCCGCCGGGTCTCGCAAAACGATATACCCGGGAAGATCCTCGTTTTCACTCCCCAGACCATACGTAATCCACGATCCGAGCGCCGGGTAACCGAAGAACGGTTTTCCGGACTGGAACATGCTGATCGCAAATGGATGGTTGTTGTTCACTGTGTACATCGAACGGATCATGCACCACTCGTCGGCGATGCTCGCCATGTGTGGCAATGGAGAACCAAAGTTCATTCCACACTGGCCGTATGGCTTGATCTTGAACTGCGTTGGAAAAATGATGTTCTTGTTGCCCAACTGGAATGTCTCGACATCACCCGGATGTGGCTTCCCGGCCTGTTTCGTGAGTTCCGGCTTGGGATCGAACAGATCCATCTGAGACGGGCCACCGTTCTGAAAAAGTTGGATGACCGCCTTCGCTTGCGGGCGGAAGTGAGCCCGACGAGGCTTCATATCGAATGAAGTCCGTCGCGCGGACACCGCTTCCGCATGCAGCATCCCATGCATCGCAAGTCCACCAAGACCAATGCTGCAGGTGGTCAACGCCGCTCGGCGAGACATGACGTGACGCGGGCTTGGCGCGTGTATGGGATGCATGCTGTTACTCGACGTAGAGGAATTCATTCATGCACAACAACATCTGGCACAAATCGGCGGCCGCGAATAATCCGGCCTGATCAGCGGCTCCCTGCTCGACATACGTTCCCGTTTGATCCCCTAGAAAACCGACGCAATCACGCTGCTCGTCCTCACTCGGAACACGTCCGAGAATCGTTCGATACCCCAATCGTACCAAAGCCGCGGCGTCCTCGCCGGTTGTTTCCCTGAGCCGCGTAGCCGCATCGCGAGCCGCGCGAACAACGAAGTCACTGTTGAGTTGCGCAAACGACTGCAGCACCGTGGTTGAGTTCATCCGGCGGCTACAATTAATCGCCATGATCGGTGAATCGAAAATCTCCAAGAACTTCAGCGGATAGACCCGCCGCGCAAAGATATAAACGCTGCGGCGGGTGGGGGCATTGCCGCCCGCGCCCGGGCTAACCATCGACAGCCCGCTGACCGGCTTGGTGACAGCTACCGGTGGACCAAAGCTCTGTAAATCGAGGCGGCCGCTGGCGGCCAGCACCGAGTCGCGAATCACTTCCGATTCCAGTCGCTTGAGGTTTTGTCGCCACAACAACTCGTTGTCCGGATCGACGCTCTCTGCGGTCGATTCCTCGACCCGCCGACGGGACGACTGCCGATAGGCGCGTGAGGCGAGCACCCGGCGGTGCATCTGTTTGAGGCTCCATCCGCGATCCACAAACTCGATCGCGAGCCATTCCAGGATCTCTGGATGGGTGGGAGCGGCACCGTTGCGCCCGAGGTTCTCCGGTGTCGAAACGATCGCCTCACCAAAATGGTGCAACCACAGTCGATTCATGATGACTCGAGCCGTCATCGGGTTCTCGCGCGACGTGATCCAGCGGGACAGCGCCAGCCGCCGACCCGATGTTTTCGGCGGCAGCGGCGGAGCGGCCTTTAGCGGCGCGCTGCGGCGCGCCGCAGGCGCTGTGAGCACCTCGGGGACCCCAGGTGTTACGGGAATGCCGCGTTTGAAACAATCACCGCGCCGAAAGACGTTTGTAATAGGCGGATTGGGAACATCGAACAACGCCTGAATTTTCCCGTAGGAGCGCTTGCTGGCGTTCAGTTCCGCGACCTGTCTCTTCAGCGTCTCGAGCTGCCCTTTGGCAGTCTCTTTTCCCGCCTTTTCGAGTCCTGCAATCTTCGTATTGAGTTCATTGACCTTGCCCGTAACCTGCGCGTTGTGCGCATCGACTTCCGCGCGCGCAAGGGGCCCGACATCGGCAATCCACCGCTGTTGAGGCTTCAGCCAGTTGCGAGGGTTGTAGGACGATTCGAAAAACGCCATCAACCGATAGTAGTCGCGTTGCGTGATCGGATCGAACTTGTGGTTGTGGCAACGTGTGCACTCAAACGTCAAACCTAACAAGCTGGTCGAGACCATCGTCATCATGTCAAACATGACCTCGTATCGCTTGTCGATCCCGTATTGCGCTTCCGACGTATGGTCCTCGATGTTTCGGAGGTACCCTGTCGCCACGACCTTTTCTCTCATGTCGGGCGTCCACGCTTTCGCACGGCGCCAGTCGATCATTTCGTCACCGGCCAGCTGCTCTCGGATGAACTGGTCGTACGGCTTGTCTGCGTTGAAGGAACGGATGATGTAGTCGCGATACCGCCACATGCCCTCGTTCGGATAGAGCGTCGTGGCGTCGCCGTCGTACAGACGAACATCGACATAGCCCACGGTGTCCATCCAGTGCCGCCCCCACCGCTCGCCGTAGCGAGGTGACGACAACAGACGGTCGACAAGTTTCTCGTAGGCGGTGGGATCGGTATCGGCGACAAACGCATCGACCTGCTCTGGCGTGGGAGGCAGCCCGATGAGATCGAAATAGACGCGCCTCGCGAGAATCTCCTTGGTAGCCACCGGAGAGAATGTTAGGCCTGCCTTTTCGAGTCGATTGAGCAGCAATGCATCGAGCGGTGAAGTTACATTCTCGGGTGTGCCAACCTGGGGAAGAGCGCGGCGTACGGGGGGTTGAAATGCCCAGTGTTCACGGTCCTGGGCAGTGACAAACGCGCGCGGTTTGGCGTCCGAAAGATTTTCGTCCGTCTTCGCGCCAGCGGAAATCCAGCGCCGAAGCAATGACTTTTGAGCGGACGACAACGGTTCGGAACCTTCCGGTGGCATCTCGCCGGACTCGACCATCGTCCACAGATAACTTGCATCGAGTCTCCCGGGCGCCAGCGCCGATCCACTCTCACCGCCGTAGATCATCTTGCGGACGGTTCGCAGGTCGAGACCGGCCTCTTGCGTTTCTGCGCCATGACAATCGAGGCAGTGGCTTGCCAACAGCGGGAGCACGTCCTCCTTGAATGTCGGAGGCGGCGGTTGACTCGCTCCGCTAACGGTAAACGTCATGTCGACCGCGGTGCCGTCACCGTAATGAGGGGTGGCGGTACCATCGGCGCGGGCATCGACAATCAGGTAAAACCAATCACCGACAGCCACCGGAAGATCGGAGACCTCAAATGCGGTAAGCCCTCGGTCGACTCGGTCGTCCGAGATCCCCTCGGCCAAAGCGGTCGGTTTGAATCCCCGATTCGGGTCGGGCGCCGACCCACGCTGGAGATACCAATTGACCTGCGAGTTTTTTCCGCAGCAGGTCTGGCGATTGTTCACCGTCCCCGCGACCGACAGGATGCCGGTGACCGGGCTTTCCCAGGCCAGGATGGCCGCGTGGTCCGGGCCGGGGGCCACTATCAACTCGCCCTTGCGCCAGGTGGTATCGATGCTATAGGTTTCCCTAACACCACCGACAAAGGGAGCCAGTGCTGTGGGAACCGTCTGGTAAATCGCACCCGCGACTGGAAGGTCGAACAGCTTCCTGGAGAGCTGATCCAACGGAACGTACTTGCCGTCACGGATCCATCGACGCGACGCGATGGGACCGTCGCTCGTTGTCGTACGAAGGAAATGCCATGGCGCGTTTCCGAACGCGTCCTCCGCGCCCCGAGATTCACCGTTGACTCGCTCGCCAGTGAGGCGCCAACGACCGGTCGGTAAAGCGTCGGCGGCTTCGACCGCCGCCGCGCTGATCACCGACAGGAGCAACGCAATCGAGGTAGTTCGCTTCATTGGGGCGGCTGGCAAGAGCGTCAACTGGACTGTGTCAAAAGGGCCCACGGCACCATAACCCGGACCCCTTTCTTGTACCACCCCGAATCGGATTATCCAAATCCTTACGAAAAGCGAGATTCGTGCAGACTTTCAGTGCGTCGCATCCGGACGGATTCCGCTCCCCTCCAACAGCCAACTCGGTCGGCGCGCGAACCGGGCCGCTCTGCCGCTCAGATCACACCCATCTTACCTCTCGTTGGGAAGCCGAAGCACAATCAGCTCGGCGCGCAGGGAACAGCCGCCGATGGGAACCGCAATGTACTGGTTCCCCTGGGCGCGGTAGGTGATCGGCGCTCCCGTGGCGTTTCCCGGAAGACGGATTTTGGCGATCCGATTACCGCTCAGCGGATCGAGCGCGACCAGCGACGGGTCCCGATTCCAGCGAAAGAAGTGGGCCGCGGTTTGACTGCGCGAAAACCCCTTCTGGACCGACGGGCCTTCCTGAACCGCCAACAGTAGGGACGGGGTACGTACCACGAACGTACGATTCGGCCAGCCGAGTGGGGGAAGATTCAAGTGCCGCAGAGCCGGATGGCGACGGGGTCCCTCGCCCATCGGCCGCATCCACTTGTGTTCCCCGGTGTTCAGGTCAATGGCCGTCACTCGGCCGTAGGGTGGCTTGTTGATCGGCAGGCCCTGGGGACCCTCTGGGGCGCGGATACTCTCGCCGATGTAATCCCCAAAGTAAGCCAGCGGCAGATCGGCATCGGCACCTTTCACGGCTTGCAGCACCCAGGGCAACGAGACCGATGGGACATAGAGCACACCACTGGCTGGATCGACCGCAGCACCT
>PADE01000122.1 GCA_002702965.1 Planctomycetaceae bacterium | reverse complement strand
ATCACCGACGCGGGTGTCGCCGAACTGAAGAAGGCGTTGCCCAACTGAGGGATCTTTGAGTAGCCCCACCCCGCCGCTCCTGCCGCTGGTGCGGGTCCGACATCGGCCACACGCCGAGTGCCTTAGCCAGGGCGCGACCAGCCGGGCAAATGACTGCCAGAGTTACGGCCGCCTCATCCATAAGTTGAAGCAGAGCATCTACCGATAGTTGAAGATACTCTCCCTACCCAAGATGGACATGAGCATCCATGATGTTCATGCCATGCTCCTCTCTGCCACTGCGCGTGGCAGAGCCCATGTTATTCGGCGTCAACCACGCGCAAGTACAGGCCCCAGGGGTAGATGTCCGACGAGACGTGGGTGTGAGTGGCCTTCACCACGATGGCATTGTTTCCGGCTTTCAGGTTGACCTTAATCGCATACTTGTCCGGGAAGTCGAAATTCTCGCCGTTTTTGGAGAAGACCTCTTTGCCGTTGACGTACACCCTGAAGAGGAAAAAGCTGTCCATGAGCAGCTTGGCCTTCATCGCCCGCGGCGCATTGTAGGTTATGCCTGCGTAGCCATAAGACAGCTGCCAGTTTCCCTTCTTGTCGGCAAAGGCCTGCTCCAGGTTCAGGAACCCGCCGTGGGGGCTCTCATAATTCCACCACCGGGCCTGCTGTCCGTCTGCTCGTTTCACGGAGGCACTCAAGGAGCTCACCGGCTCAAAGGGATCGCGGCCTCGATGGCCGTTGCGGTCGCTGTTGTCAAAGGGGCCCAGCAACCTCCAGCGGGTTACAAAGCGCATCTCACCCGGGAACTTCTCCGCCAGGGGCTTCATGCGCAAGGCCTGTGCTCTGAACCGGGCGTCGTTGGCGGCAATGTAACCGTGTGAATCCAGCTCGTTGATCACTTGGTCCATGCGGTCGAAGGCCACGATGGCGTCTTTGTAGCGGTGTTCCCGAGCCCCCTCCAGCCAGGCCTCCAGGTAACGCTGGCTCATATCCACCATCTCGACCCGTTTCTGATAAGGCTGCTTGCCCGTCACCAAAGACATGGCATTGTCCAAATGCTCCCGCGTCTGACCCACAATCTGGGGGCTGAAGATTTCATGGTAAAAGTTGATGCCTCCGCCAATGCGGTTCGTGCCCGGATGCGTGGACTCGCTCGCCCGGGCCAACTCGAGGTAGTAACTCTCCATGGGCTCAGCGGCGGGCCCGAAGAAGGCTTCGCACATATCTCGCAGCACCTCTTCCGGGTTCCGGTCCGGGTCCACCTTCATACGCCGGGCCATGTAGTGGTTGATGTACCAGGAGGCCGAGACCGTCGAGCCGGCCATGGTGGCATCCGAGAAGCTGCCCTTAATAGCGAGATGCTTGAGTTGGTGCTGCAGTGAGCGTCCCATGTCCATGTAGGTTGGGCAAGGCAGTTCACCGCTCCAGTGAATGGGATCGTACTCATAGGTATAGACGTTGGGGGTCAGTTCACGCCAGCGGCGCACAAGGTCATGAAAGTCGGAGCTGGGGCAATTTGCCGTCGGCGTCACGTGGGTCAGGCAGTTGCTGCTGCGACAGACGATGACGATAACGTTGTCCGCCGGTTTGACCTGCTGCGGTGGGTCGGCGTGTAGCGCATAGGCGAGGACGCCGACACGGCGATCAGGGAACTCCTCCTTGATGCCATTGGCTACGGCGTTGGCGAAGGTCACGACGCGATCGGTGACCAAGGGGACACCGCCAGACAGGGCGCCGGGCACATCCAGGGCTACGCAGTTGTCGCACTGGCAGAAGCCCATCGTGTCATTGGGATCTATAGGGAAGGTGGCGGGCTTTGAGTCCCCTCGCAAATAGTCCCGGGCCACCTTTGTCATACGGGTGATGACCTCGGGGTTGGAAGTGCAAAGCTGCTTCGGCTGGGGCACGCCCCCCAACAGGGAGAACCACTCGGNGNGCTNTGNGNNNCTTNGCANNTNGTCCCGGGCCACCTTTGNNNTNCGGGTGATGACCTCGGNGTTGGANGTGCAAAGCTGCTTCGGCNTGCGNACGNNCCCCAACAGNGAGAANCACTNNGGGTGCTNTGNGNAGTTGGCCTGGGGCGGGATGGCGTAGAACCAGTAGTGCTGGGCGTTGATCCAGTACTCCCAGCCCGCCATGTTGCGTCTGGACCACTTGGGCGACCGGCCGCTGCCCGGTACCTCGACGGCCATGTCATTGCGAGGTGAAAANGAGGTCTTGCCCGCGGGGATGGTGAGTTTGTCACGTTGAGGGATACACTCGCCCAACTCACCGGGCAAGACCCAGCGACAACCCCAGTGATCGAGCAGATAGTAGATGGCGTTGGCTAACCCGAGTTTGGTACAGGCCTGCAACCGTACCTCCTGCGGNCCNGCGATGATCTCAAAGCCCTGCATGGTTGGGGCGTCGTACCTGCTGACATTGGCCGGGTATTCCTTCAGCTCCAGCCTGAGTGGCNGCCGACCCTTGAGNGGAGTGCGAGGTAACGGCACGCCGGTNATNCGNTCGTAGNAGGTNGATAAGTCACCAATAGGNTCATTGAGCTGCAGTCGGAAGGCCTGCGTTTGGCTAAGGGCCTCGGCNCCGCTAAGGTCCAGATAACAGTGTGCCTGCCCGTTGGAGAAGACAACCATCTCGGGTCTTCTACCCTCCGCGCAGCATGGCACGGACGCACAGAATAGTACAACGATGATCGTTCGTAAGCAGCCCAGTGTTCTGTGATCCATCCTATGTCTCTTTCGTTTGCATGGGAGCTTCGCTGGTGTCAGGTTAGGTGTTCAGTTTTAAGCCCAGGTTGAATTCGATGTCGTCTTGTTCTTCCGGCGGGATGCTCAACCAATGGAAATAGGGGCCAAAATCGACCATGTCCGGATTTTACCCAATCCACAAATCAACAACAGAGAAGTCGGTTGCGACCGCGGGTTCCTTTCAGCGATGATTCCTCCCCATAACCCGGGAGAACTCTGCGCTTGTGGATCCACACAGCGCACAAGTGCTGGCACCAGACAAGAAAAGGTCACACTCGCAGCGGGTGTGGCCTTTTTGCGCGCGCTGCGGTCCGCTTTGCATGTATTTGCCGAACCCCTCAAAATGTACCGATGCGGCTAGGGCGTGCCCGTCCAGGTACATGACCAGCAGCTGGCCCTTCACAATGGTGACCTCGACGGGGTCGCCCAGGCGTTGTCCCGTGAAACAGGCCTGGCGCCGTTGGCGAGGATGGCAGAATTGGAGACGCTCGACCTCACCGGCACGGCTGTCGTCCATCGCCACAAGCGGATCGTCCGGACTTTGGTTGAACGAGGCGCCGATACAACACGCGTCATGGACCATGCGCAGGGTGGATTGGCCGGGGAGTTCGAATAGGACTCCAGCCTCGATCGCGAGGGATATCGGGAAATCGTCGAGTTGCTTCGAGAGCTTGGCATCGAATAGCTTGGCATCGAATAGCACTGCGTCCGAGGATGTGTTGTCCGGCAATGAATCTCGTGAAGGCAACTCCGTTTCGTGCGGCGGAGAGGTCGACTTCGTTCGTTTCACGTTCTCGTTCGGCGCAGCGGTTGGACAAGCTTCAGCGACTTCGCTGGTCGGGCTCAGCGCAGCGGTGCCACCTCAGCGAGGACACTTCTTGCAATGCGCCGAAGTCCTTAGCTGCAGCGATCGATGCAACTTCGGCGAGTTTCAGTGACGGCGAAGTGCGCTCGGTGTCTCACACCTCGGGACTTAGACGTCGTGCAGTTTCTCTCCGCGGGCGACCTGCGCATGTTAATGTCGGTGGCCACACAGCGTCCAAGCCGCCAAGTTGCGGCGTTGCGGCGTTGCAGAATAGCGCAGCGTGAAGCAAGCTTCAGGGGTCTCGGTCGTACGGCATCAATCGTCTCTGGTTACTTCCCAGCAACACTCAATTCAACCACTCCTGACTGAGGGTAGCTCACCTCGAACGACTGCGCCCCCTCACCCATCCAGACCACGACCCGAGATCGGCTGTTCGGGACGCCGCGAAGCTTGAGCCGCAACTCCTTCTTCGANTCGTCGAAGACCTCGNTTAGAACCACGCGAGTTTGCAGGTCCCGCCACAGGACCGAGGGTCGCTCCGGACGATTCATGATGAAGATCTGCCGTGGCGTCTCCAGATCCAGCTTCTCGAGCGTGATGTCGCCATGCGNGAGCTNGCGNCNGGACACCTNCACAGCCCCGTAACTTGCGTCGAGGAGCACGACCGACTCCCCAAATCCCAGTCCCTCGAGATCGAGGCTCACGTTGGCGATCGGAGCTCGGGATTTATCGATTTTCTCCCGGGTCACGATCACCGCGGTCTTTCCCGGCTTCTGGTACATCAAGACCCGTGCTCCCGGCGAAACACTGGTGACAAAGTCNCCATATTCCGGCTGTCTCGGATCGATAACGCGCGCGTCGCTGGTGTCGAAGATGACCAGCGGGTCGTGAAACTGCCGGTAGAGCTTCAGTTCCTGGGCGGTGAACGCGGGGACAACCGAAACCTTGTCGGTGATTCCCTTGGGGTAGTGCGAAGCCCAGCAGTAATATCCGTAGCCGAGCATCTGGTGGTAGAAGAGCAGGTCGTCGAAGGGAACGTTGCTGGCCCCCATCAAACCCACCACCTGGCACCCGGCGAGGTAGGAATTGAACGTGCCCTTGAGCGCCTCATCTTCCAGGTAGCCGCTTCGGGACTTTCCCACCCAGAACTGCTCGCCGGGCATGGTCNTGTCGCCGNGCNCAACATTCACGAGCGNCATTTGTCNCCAGACATGGATTGCCCAACATTCACGAGCGGCATTTGTCCCCAGACATGGATTGCCAGCGCGAGCTTCTTGTCCATGCTGCGCAGCAGCAGCTGGACATCCTCGTAGAACTCCTGCAAACCGATGACGTTCGTGTGGCCGTAGCGATTCCACAGGGTGGTCTGCGCGTTGGTGCTGTCGTAGTAAATCATGTCGAAGCCGGCCTCCATGATGTCGGTCGTCCGCATCAGGTTGTGGGCTCGCCAGGTGCGGCTGGCCAGCGACATCCAGTTGGGAATCTGGACCGGCGCCTCATCCCGCAACTCCTGATGCTGGTAGTAGCCCCATTCGGCAATCATGCCACTCTGGCCTACGGCCACGTCGGTGTACCCGAATGTACGTGACGGCTGTGACCGCATATCCTTGATCATCCTCTTGAGGATATTCGGGCTGCCGAAGGGCCAGCCGACTCCGAACAGGGTGCCATGGTTGACCGCATGAAGCGTGATTCCGGCTTCGGCGGTCACCCGGTTGATCATCTCGGACATCTCGGGCAAATCGTCACGCCAGCTGATGTGAGCCTCTTCCTTCTCCTTGCCCTTGTGCTTTGCCTGAAACATTGTTTCGAGGCTCGTCGTGTTGTCGTGCTGAGGTCGCCAGCGTTTGGGGGGCATGAGGCCGAACGCGTAGGTGAACGTTTCTCGCGGGAGGAGAGTCACGGCCTCGGGCTGGTTGACGAAGGTTAGGTTGACGACAGCCGCTCCCTTCTCGGCGGTGACGGTCATCTGGTTGTAATTGGATTCGTCTAGAAGGAGCTTCTGTTTCCCGCGCGGAACGCGGGAGTTCTCGGGCAGGAACAGGACGCTGTCGAGAACAACGTCGCCGCCCAGGGCCTCTACCCGGAGCTTCATGTCACCACCGGGAACAGTGGCCACTTTTCGCCATCTGAGCGCGTCGCCGCCATCGACCATCCACGGCTCTTGGTGAACCGTCAACTTCAACGAACCCCGCAGCCGCGCCCAGACGTCAACGGGCTCCTCGGAAACCGTCACCTCCAGCTCTGCAGTGGTACCGGCCTTTTTGCCTTTCAAGACGAGGCACTTCGTCCCGGTGCTCGTATCGGGAGTCGACATCCAGGCGTTGCTCCGAAACGATTCGCCCGGAACAATCCAGCCTCCATCGGCCACGCGGTAGAGGCTCGATGGCGCAAGCTTGCTGTGATTCCAGGTGATGGAGAGGAACTGCACCCCGAGCTGCCCGTCGTGGATCGTCATGAAGTGGTTACGATTGAACGGCTGGTCGGAATTGTGGTAGAGGGATACGGGGCCATCCTCGCTCAGGTCCATCTTGCCGACATCCCAGCCGTAGCCCCACGTCAAGCTGGCCGGGTTCGGTCCCGGTTCCCCTTCGAAATAGAAACAGTCGAGGCCGCGTTTTGTGCGACCCAGCTCATGCCTTTGGGTCATCCGGCGAATCTTTACGGGCTTGCTCGGATTTGTCTCGACCACGACCAGTCCGTTCATCTTGTGGATCCGGTAGCGAACCAGGTAACTGCAGGCGAAGGGTTCTCCCGTGGCCGAACGCGGGGTGAACTCCCCGTCGAGGATCACCGTGAACTTCTCATCGACCGTGTACAACCGGCCGTCCACAGCACGCGACTGGTAATACTGAAGCCCGCGTTCGTCCACCACGACGAGGGAGGGCAGTGAGAGCCCCTGGGGGGCGACGCCGTCCACTGTCGCCTGCACAATCCGACAGGTGCGACGATCGAAATGCATCTGTGAGATCTGACGGGTCAGAACGATCTCTTTCGCGTCGGNCTGGATGGTTGTGCGGTACTCCTGCACCGCGTTCAGGNCGAANNCTGCGCGCCGCTTCNTGACCTGCNCCTCAATCTGNTGGTAGNGTTTCTGGAATTTNCNNGCNTTCTCGGTTGGGGGATCGATCTTCAGGGTCGCGGCGTCGATGATCTCCACCGAGTCCACAACCAGGACCCCTTCTCCACTTCTGAGCCACACGGACATTGGGCCGCGCGGATTGACGAGTCGATTCACGATCCAGCCGTGTTCCGGAACCGGCGTGCCATGACAGCGAGCCCAGACATCTTCGGAGTTGATCGAAAAGTGATAGGTCTGTGACCGGTCGTATGGGTGCCCCTTGGGCTGGTCGATAAACCGAACAACGGGCTGGCCAACCAGCCGCGGCCGCTGCGGGATTCGTGGGGACTTTGGGGTGTACGCGTCCGGCTGTGGAAGCGCGGCGAGTCGTGGACTGTTCTGATCTCGACAATCCAGGTAGCCCTGATCACCCACGATCCGAAAGGCCAGACGCTGGTGGCCAGAGCGATCCCGGAGGCCCCAGGTCGGGTCGCCNGCGTCTGGCTCCCAGGACACNTTNCGATCGGCNCGGGGTTGCTNGAGCCGCGCCCGGATCACACAACACTGTCCNGGACCAATCTCGATGTTGGAAAGAAGCTCGTGCCCGGGCTCGAGAACGAGGGGCTCGCCTGCTCGAGGCCAACGAATGGGGTCCGGCGAGAGTCGCTGCCACGACGCTTTCCTGAGAATGATCGTCCCGAGTCCAGAGGGTTGGCGCTGCTTGAGCGCCTTGACACGGGCACGACTCGGAGCGTTTGGATCAACGTCGTCCTCTTCCCCATCAACGCGACCGCTCAACAGTTGGACAGAACAGAGGATGAGCAGTGCAACCCATACAAGATGTTGAAGTCGACGACTTTGAGCCAGGTNCGCTGTTGTTTCGTGCGACATCATGCTTCTCCTGGATCCTTTGTTTTGGATCGGGGCGACCTCACAACCACAGTTGTTATCGCAGATGCGGTCACGCCACGCAGTGCAGGTCGGAAAGGTGATTGAACAGGCAATGAAGCGAAGCAAGGCTCTCTGGTTATTTTGCGTTTTGCGGCGCTTGGTGGTCGCGTTTTGGTTCTTGTGCGGTGCGTTTCCGAGGAAGTCATGGGGCGGCTCTCGCTGCAACTCAGCAGCATCTTGGCAGAAGTGGTCGGCAAGTGAGTACGCAGAATGCCACTTCGCAGTGCCGCAGCGGGCCCGTTGAGACCTAACGCGTTTGCGCCACTCTACCCTGCACCTACCTTGCGGTGCAAGTTGCGAAGTATGTTGCGCGGCGCTGAGCCGAACGGGCGATTCGATTATTTGAGTCAACGGTAACTCACTCTGCACTTTGCAGGGCACGGCGATGAGCGAGAACACTCGACCGCTTGTGCGATTTCGTTTCGTCATGCTCGTTGGTTCGTCGCTTGGTGGCTTGACCAACNTTCGATCAGCGGTTTGCTTCGCCACTGCAATCACTGCCGGGCGGGGCCGTCCGACGGGATGTGCGGCCGAAGCACTCAGGTCGACGTCTAACGCGCTGAGGTGTTTACCACCGAGGTAAGAATCGGCCTTTTCCAAACCTGCTCAGGTCCACACAACGGTGGAGTTGAGTGCGTAAATCCTGACGATGATTTAGGGCAACCAAACGACCATTTTTCCGGACGGCCCTAGTGGCATTTGCTACACGAGGAGGGGCGTCCTTGGCGCGCAGGCAACTGACCGTGTCCTGGAGAGGTGATTTGCACCTCGGCGCATTTGCTTATCGGCAAACTCGCGTCGGTTGCATCGGCCGATCGCGGCTGCAATTTGGCGTTCGGCGCAGCCATGTGGTCCACCGACCGCAGTTCCGCCCAGCAATTGGTGTAGCCCAAGTGATGGTGTAGGGTATCCCCGGCGGGTCATAGATCGTGGACATGGACTTCCGAAGCCCGTTCTTGCCAACCGGTTCGTTCCGGGGTCCAAGCGCAACCAGGTTGTTAACCCGATAGGGTCTGTTAAGCCGAGAGCGCGAGAGTTTTGGTGAGGATCTGGGCGAGGAGCGGACTTGGCGGCGCATGTGTGCGACGAACAGAGAACTCTCTCAGACAGAGAGGTCGCCGCAAGTCGTTGCCAGAACAGCGGAAGACGACAAACGCCAGGAGTTCTCACTCTCGGCGTCGTGCGTTAACTCGGTTGTCGGCGGAAATTCCGCAAACGGAAAAAGCTCCGCCGGTAGGGCTCGAACGATCTTCAAGCCACTCGGGGAAAACGGCCTTTTCTGAAATGGGTCGCGCAAATAGAGGTTCAGTCGGCCGCGATTTTGCGATCGCAGACCCCGGCCTCCAGATGGTGATCGACCACTGGGACGACCTGCCCGACGACGTACGGTCCGGCATTGTGTTGATCGTCCGAGCGGCGCGGGGGTGAGGGCAGGGGACACATACGCCAGCGGCCCCACGCCGTCGGGGCCGCCTTGTTTGTTTGCCGTTGCGCGCACTCCGCGCTAAGACGGGGGGGACGCGGACAACCTGTAGGCAAACCGCAATGGACTGGGGTGGGGTCATGGCATGGACGGCCGCTGGCACGCGGTTCAAGCACAGTCAGCGAGTCGGCAATCGGGTCGTCACACGCTATTTTCCAGGGTCGTTTAGTGCGGAGGTCGCGGAGNGAATTGCCGAGCGCCGCGGGCAGCGAGGGAAGCTCAAGGGACTGACCAATCTCGAGTTTTTTGTCCTCAGGGAGGCCAAGGTTACCGACGCGGGCGTCGCCGAACTGAAGAAGGCACTTCCCAACTGCGAGATTGTGACGTAGCACCCCTGACCTAGGCCCCGCTCCGGCTGCCGCACCTCCTGCCGCTGGTGTTGTTCCTTCACCCCGCCGCGCCGGGTGCGGGAGCCAGATCGCGGCGCGAGTGTTTTCTGCCAACGCTGCGCTAACGTCCTGCCGCTAGGGGTGGGCGTTTTTTCACAAAATCAAAACCCGTTAGGACCCGGGGCAAACCATCAGGTCGAGCCGAACCGGTTCAGTGCCAACCGTCGTGGTTCGCCGTGGCCAATGGTGCCAATAGCCAACCTCGCATGCTGCGAAAAAATCTGCATGGCGAGGCAAGGGGTCCAGCACAAGGGTTAAGGAGAATGAAGTCACCACATCAACAGCCGTCCTGCCGGTGATGTTATTTGCGCTCACGGTTGATCCAGAAGAGTTCGGACCATTCCAGAGCGCGCTGACGAGTCAGGTCACTGATATGCTGCGCGTTGCGAATATTTGACTGCAGGTCCTCAATTGATTCGACCTGCTGCCGGTGCATTTTCAACAGGCTGCGCGCCTGGGCCTGCGCGCGCAATTCTGGTGTCCACGGTCGGGCGTCCCACACCTTCACGGTGCCGTCGTGGCTCGCGGAGGCCAGCCGGGTCCCGTCCGGGCTGAATGCCACGTGCGAGATGAAGTCAGTGTGCCCTTGCAACGTGAGCGTCTCTCGTCCCGTGAACGCATCCCACACCTTGATGGTTCTGTCGGCACCTGCCGACGCCAGCTGCCGCCCATCCGGGCTGAAGGCCACCGCATAGACCTGCCGACTGCTGTGACCTTTCAAAGTGAGCAACGGCTGGCCAGTGATGCCGTGCGACACCTTCAACCCGTCCTGAGCTGCGGTGGCCAGACGGTTTCCGTCAGGGCTGACGACCACCTTGTGGATGCCTTCACTATGCGCTTTTACCTTGGTCGGTGGCGGCAGTCTGTGACCTTGATAGAGAGGCATCATGTCGCTGATCACCAACATTCCGTCAACACCGGATGTGACCAGCCACCGACCGTCAGGGTAAATTGCCAGGGCTGCTGCCGTACCCCGGTGTATGTTAAATCCAGCGAACGGAGCACGCTTGTTCAGGTCCCACAACCTGAAACGGCCGTCAAAACTCACCGAAGCCACTTCCTCACCGCTCGGGAAGAAAGCGACACCCGAGTAGTACCCCGAGGGTCGTGGTGGGTCACTCATCGTGAATAGTTCCTGCCCCTTGACGACATCCCAAACCTTGAGCGTGGCGTCCCCACCCGCCGATACCAGCCACTTCCCGTCCGGACTGAATGCCAAATGCAGAACGCCGTTTGTGTGTCCTTCCAGGATGAACTTCTCCTGCCCCATCGCCGCGTCCCACACCCTGATTGTTTTGTCAAAACCGGCTGAGGCCAGCAGACGCCCATCCGGGCTGAATTCCACCGCATTGACGCGATCGATGTGTCCTTCCAAGGTGATGACGTCCTTCTCCTGCTCTGTGGCCAGGTCCCAAAACTTGACACTTTTGTCCGCCCGCCCCGCCGTTGCCAGCCGCTGACTATCCGGGCTGAATGCCAGGCCCCAGACCTTGTGCCCTCTTATGGTGAGCCTCTCCTGGCCTGTGGCTGCGTTCCATACCTTCACGGTATTGTCCTGACTTGCCGAGGCCACCAGGCGCCCGTCCGAGCTGAATGCCACACTATTGACCTGGCTCGTATGTCCATTCAGTGTCAATGTTTCCTCTCCGGTAGTCAGGTCCCATAACTTCAGCGTGTTGTCACGGCCCCCCGAGGCCAGCTGCTGACCGTCCGGGCTGAATTGCACGGTCA
>PADE01000121.1 GCA_002702965.1 Planctomycetaceae bacterium | reverse complement strand
CTGGGGCCGTATCCGCTGGGGCCGTATCCGCTGGGGCCGTATCCGCTGGGGCCGTATCCGCTGGGGCCGTATCCGCCGGGGCCGTATCCGCCGGGGCCGTATCCGCCGCCGTCTCTGCTGGGGCCGTCTCTGCCGGGGCCGTCGCGGTCGACACGTCGCGAGCGGCCGGCTGACAGCCAGAAATCAAGCTCGTCACAATCATGCCAAGTCCTAGGGCGAACAAGGCCAAAACGATCGCATTTATCCGTTGCATGTTGTGTCTATCTCCATAGAAGACGTTTGCGAATTTGGACTCAAAGAAGGCTGGCACCGCTCACGGCGCGATCTGTAAAACAGGGGGGGCCGACGAACGCGGACCACGGACTTGATCGAGACGAATCTGCTTCAAATTTGATTCCAACAAATCGACAAGCTGACGATGCGGATCGGTGCGGTGAATCGTACGAGCCGGATTTCCTTCCCATTTCACTTTTCCATCTGGCCCAATCAGGAACGCGATCGGCCAGGCCCGGACCCCGTAATTTCGCGTATTCTGATTGGCTTCGTCCCACAACACCAACTGCGGTACACGTTGTCGCACCACACTTCGCCGCTGTAATTCGAGCGGCTCTTGCAATCCCTGGTTAATCTCGACAATCACCAATCCACGTGCTGCATATTTACGATGCCACCTGACCAGGTGCTCTCGCATAGGAGTACAGTTCTCTCAGAAATTAAACTCCAACCAAATGACTTGTCCGTGGAGCTGACGAAGCGTGAGTTTCTTCTTCGCATTGATCCAATGCTCGTCGCGGGACACCAATTCAGGAGGTCGTCTTCCGAGCTGCGAAGTGAAATACGGCCGCCTCTTTTCAGCCTCAACCGGGAATCCCAACGCAGACACCAATGACCAAGCCCAGACGACGAACACGGTGCGCGTGATTCGGTTCTTGCTCATCATACTGCAGCTCACATCACAGTGGTGATCAGCCCCAAGTCCGCTTCCAAGAACACACGTCTATCACCTGGCCGGCAGCCTTCACATGCCAAGGCGTCGACCAGCCGATACAGCTGTGCCGACATTTCGCGAGAGCCATGCGTCTCGGAAATAGGTGATCCAGACACCTCCGTCCCGGCTACTCATTCGCAGTGACTTTGATGTTGTCGAGAAACAACTCCGCGTCTTTGGCATTTCCAAACAAACCAGGACTACCTGACAGATTGGGAGACGCATCGAAAGCCTCGATCGACCAGGCATCCGGTTCGGTCTCGCCACGCGGCCAAACCTTGCCAAACAAATGCGCACGTTGCCCGCCAGCCTCTGTCTTCTCTACCGTCGCCATGAACTTCATTGTGTACCACTGGTCTGGCTTCCAGGAAAAAGCAACCGTTTTGGCCATCCGTAACTGCGGCACCCAACTACGAATCTGCAGGCTCTTGCTCTCACCCTTGAGATCCATGGTGTAGCCTTGCGCAATCAAGCCGATGTCAGGCATCTTGTTTTTCGACATCGCCCCCTTTACGTCCGCTTGAATCGTGTAGTTGGCGAGTTCGGGATGTCCAAACCAACAGCGGCTTCGCGCCCCTTTCGGGATCGTCGAAATCTTGACCATTGCATTGCTTCCATCCACCTCGCGAATCACATGTCGGTACCGCGCGCCAACCCATGTCAGCGGTGGAAAATTCAGCCCCTCAAAATCAAAATTCCATGGTAACGGCGGCACAACCCGGATGCGTGCGTTTCCGGTTAACCCAACCGCGGTGGCTTCGACCAACGTCGCGTAATGACCGTTTCCACCGGAAGCGGTGAATACCCCCTGCGGGGTCATCTCGCCAGCACCCGAAATCTTGAACTCCGCCGCCGTTTCTTTCAACAACCGACCACCGGCGTTAAACAAACGAACCTTGAATTCTTGCGAATCGCCCGGCTTTAACAGTAGTTCCGCTGGAATCACCTGCAAGAAGGCCGGCTTTTCATCACTTTCGGTGGGGGCCTCTTTGGCAGTTTCGGGGCGCGGCGTCGTACCAGCCTGCTTGGCCTTATCCTGCAGACAATACAGCGCGGAGGTCGTCGTGATGTAGAGCCTCCCTTGCCAACAGATGGGAGAGGCGTACACCTCTTCTCCAGCCGGCAGGCGCTTCTTCTTGACAACCTTCACGCCGCGTTTGGGATCCGGTCGCAAGATACTCCATCCGCTGGTACCAAACGCGTAAATCTTGCCGTCCGCGTACAGCGGACTGGCTCGCATCGCAGTCCCTCCCACCGAATAAGGGCGTCGCAACACGGCCTCTCCCGTCTTGATGTCGAGCACGTGCAACTTGGCCCGATCGTCGAAGCAGTACAAACGGTCGTCGATCGCCAACGGCGCACACTTCCCCATCATGACTTCATCCTGGCGCCACAACTCACCGCTAGATGTAATATCGCCCTTGCCAGCGCCATTAATAGCGACCACGGCGCCCATCGCATTACCGGAAATGTTCTCTTCGCTATGGCCGGTAAAAACCAAATCACCAATGACCAACGGTGACACGTTCAAACCTCGCCGCGAAAAACGATATTGCCAGATCGCCTGTCCTGTTCTGGGTTGAATCGCCCAGACCGCGCCGTCACCGGAACCAAAAACCAACGCACGACGACCATTCAACACGGTCAAATTGGGCGCACTGTAAGTTGTGTCAAAGGGGAGCAATCGAGTTCCTTTGAACCAGACCACCTCACCTGTGTGCTTGTCAAATGCCAAAAATCGATGAGCCGGCTTGGCCATCTCACCCCAGCCAATCACGATCGAACTAATGACCACCAGGTCCTCAAAAACGATAGGAAAGTTGGTCCGTCCCCCGTACGTGCTGAGCAAGCCGAACTTCTCGTGCAGCGGGAAACCCCAAAGCGGTTCTCCCGTCTCTCCATTGAGACACTGAAAATATCCACAAACTCCCAACATATACACGTTGCCGGTGTCCGGATCGCCAACCACCGAAGACCAACCGACACGCGTATCGGGAACGTCGGACAGCCACACGTTGAAACGATTCTCCCAAATCGTCTTGCCTGTGGTTGCGTCGAGGCAAACGACGCGCTCGCCTTCGCGCGCCGTTTCGGTTTCGGCCCGACACATTACGTACAGCCGACCGTTCATCACAATCGGGGTACTGCGCGTTCCCAGGTCGTCCCGTTTCCAGGTGACATTGGTCCCGCGTCGTGGATCCCAATCGTCGGGAAGACCCGTATCACGGGCAATCCCATTGGATTCCGGGCCCCTCCAGTAGTTCCAGTCNCGCGTGTCNGCGGCCNGAGCACGAGCGACAATTGAAAACAGCCCNATCCAGGCAAACAAAAAGCAACCAAGGTAACGGCTCATTGGTGTCGTTCCGTCCGATTCGTGACAAGATCTGGGTGTGTAAGAATAAAGAGCTTTCCGCGAGGTCGCAAGGATCCTGGAATCCGCGATTGGGAAACCAGCCAACTCGGTCCNACCCGCCAAGGCTCTTCTACTAATGACGCGTACCCAAGCTATATTCGAGCGACGCAACGACCGTCTGCCATTTGCCGACGAAGCGGCTAGGTCAATGCTGAGTCAGGAGCGTCAAACCACTCATCCTCCGGGCAGAATTTAGGAAACACGACAATCAACACTCTCATCTTTCCGATAGCCCGATGACGCGTGCCCGGTCGGATCAAAACACACATCCCGGGGCGCACGTCGATCACCTCGTCGTCCAATTGCATTTGCGCATCTGGCTCGCACTCCAGGAAGAAGTAGGTTTCCGTCAACTTCTTGTGGTAGTGCGTGCGAGCCGTCTCCGAAATCTCGGTTACGTGAATCGTTCCCGGAAAATCCTCCGTGTCACCAAAAGCCCGGCGCGCTGTACCACACGGACAGGGGGTCCCGGGCAGGGAGCCAAAATCAACGACTTCGTAGCCGCGGCTCAGGGCCGGATGGGACATGACCGGTGTCCATCGGAGGGTGATCAGATAGCAAGTCGCCCTATCTTATCAGACGCGGTGGGCAGCGTCGACTTGCGGAAACCGCGCTCCAACGAAGAATCGGGCAGCTTTGCTGCCATACCGCCCACTCCGCGGAGAGTCCTCAAAGAAATCCGCAACGCGNCCTTNTGACGGGCGCCGAGCCGCTNGCGAGAGCAACGGCTCAAAGGGACGTTTTCGGGGTGAACNNCNGGGAAAAGAGCCCGGGCATGNNATATCGGNACAGCCGTCGGCACTTCAAACACCCCTACAACCGGCAAGGTTTCGCTCTCTTCAGTGTTCGCTAGAAATTACCCAATCGTCGTCATAAACCACTTGCGAAAAAAAACTTACGAACATTCAAGCGGCGTTTGTAAGCCGGTCGATGCTGACAGTGTTACGGATTACCCGGTGTTACTGACAATACGTATCACCCTGCGAGGCGACGGCCCGATTGATGCCGAGCGGGAAACTACCAGAGTAATCTGTACCGACAGCCCAAGGAGTGGCTCGATTCGACCCGACGCAGACCTTAACACGGGCAGAACATCCCACCTTCACCGCTTCGTTCCTCAACGGATTGACCGGACTTTGCGATCGCGGCCCTGGAATTTCCCGCCGCAGCTGATCTGTGGCTCGCCATCCAATGCAAACCGGAACGCTGAGTTCGGTCGGTGTCAGTACTAGTGTACAGGAGACCTAAACCGATGAAATGGAGCATACTCGTAGGAACTTTGGCGCTCGGACTCGCAGTCGGTTCTCCAAGCTTCGGAGCTGGCCTGCTCGACCGAATTCTGACCACCAAGGGCTGTGGCTGTGAAACCAAGCCGGTTCAGAAGTGTGGCGCTGAGAAAGGCAAGCCCAAGGCTAAATGTGGTACCGCCAAACCAAAACAGGTCGCCAAGCCCAAAGCCAAAGGCAAGGGTGGCAACCTGTTGCAGGACCTGGTCGGNCATTTGAACCTCAACGTGGGCCACGCCGGCAAGTCCAAGGCTAAATGTGGTGCCGCCAAACCGAAACGCGTCGCGAAGTCAAAATCAAAGCGCGGCTCTAGTGGAAACAGTAACACGGTTCCGACGGCGGAAGCACGCGTCAGTCCGCTTCCTCCGGCGCCGATCGTCGACCCTTCCGCATTCCTAGACCGCCGCAGTCGTGCTGTAACCGCAAGCTATGTGCGTTAAGAGGTCTTGCGATCCCGAAGACGTTCTTTTCACCTGCCCGGAACCATGTTTTCGGGCAGGTTTTTTCTTGCGCCCACCAAACGGCTGCCGGTTCGTGCGGCCCGACACCCCGACCCAACAATCAGTGGCGGCCAGCGGAGGTTCAAACAGCAAGCTGCTCTGCCTGTCGGTGCCAGGTTGTTCTAGAATAAATAAAAAGGCGATTGCAGGAGTCGGTTGTGAACCCGTCCGACAATGACCATTCNCGAGAGCGAAAACTGGATCCTGCTGCGGCGCCAGTGACGCCCTCACAGCAGGCCGCCGATAAGGTGNGCAAGTTTCCCCAATCGTCAGGGGTCTACTTGATGAAAGACTCGGCCGGCCGCGTGATCTATGTGGGTAAGGCCAAGAATCTCAGGTCACGAGCGAGCAGCTACTTCCTGAAAGCGGCAGCGGGTGAGCGCCGCACTGCCAGTTGGGTTCATGAGATCTGTGACGCCGATTACGTGGAATGCGACAGCGAAGTCGACGCGCTTTTGATGGAGTCGCGTTTGATCAAAGACATCCAACCGAAACACAACAGAGAACTCAAGGACGACAAAACATTTCCTTATTTGATGGTGACCACACACGAGGACTTTCCCCGCGTCGAAGTGACGCGAGAACCCCGGCAAAGTGGTGCCAAACTGTACGGGCCGTTCGCCAACGCGGGCGCCCTGCGAGGTGCCGTCCAAATTCTGCAGAGGATTTTTCGGTTTCGCACCTGCAGCCTTGACATCGACGAGAATGACGAACGCTGGAAGTGGTTTCGGCCCTGCCTGCTGGCCAGCATTCATCAATGTACCGCACCCTGCAACCTACAAATCAGCAAGCGAGAATACCGCCGCGACATTCGTCGCCTACAGCTGTTCTTGGACGGCAAACGCGATTCGTTGTTGCAACAAATGCGCCGCGAAATGCAGGAGGCTTCCAAATCGCTCGAGTACGAAAAAGCTGCTCAGCTGCGCGATGAAATTCATATGCTGGAAACCCTCAATGATCGCGGCAGGTTGGATACTCACGTACAACCGGAAGTGTTCTACATCGACCCCAAGAAAGGCCTCGCCGGATTGCGCAAGGTGTTGCGTCTTCCAACAGTGCCTCGGACCATCGAGGGGATCGACATTGCCCATCTGGGCGGCGATCAAACGGTCGCCAGTCTAGTCCAGTTCCTGGACGGGTTACCTTTCAAACCCGGCTATCGGCGTTACAAAGTTCGCTCGGTCGAGGGGGTGGACGATTATCGGAGCATTCACGAAGTCGTTGCGCGGCGTTTTCGACAAACCGAAGATGACTCGGTCTCACTGCCGGACCTTCTATTGATCGACGGCGGCCGTGGTCAACTGCAAGCAGCCGCGGCCGCGTTCCGGGACCAACAACGATCTCCTCCCATCCTGCTGTCGCTAGCCAAACGTAACGAAGAGATTTTCCTGCCCGGTCGGGATCAGCCTCTGCGTCTAAGCAGACACTCCTTCGCGTTGCGCTTGCTGCAATACGTCCGAGATGAAGCCCATCGGTTTGCGCAGCACTATCACCACATGCTGCGCCGAAAAGCGACCCTCGGGGAGTAGTCTCACTGGGACCGACCGCACTCCGCGGTACAACGCGCGACAACCGGCGGGTGAAGTACGTCGGTCGAGAACATCGCATCGGCCACGCGGATTCACCCGACCCGCGACGCGTTGGGGCACGCCTATCTTCGATCAGACCGGCCGGGGATGTGCCAGCCGGCGACATCTGGCAAACACCTACAGAGAAACAGAGGCCTGAACTTCCGTTCAGGTCTTGCCGAATCTCGCCGAAGCCATAGGATCAAAGAAGATTTGTGGGTTTTACACCTATTTATGTCAATAATTAGATATTTTTGTGGGGTTTACACCCTTTCTGTCATGGATGTCTCACTTACCCCGCATGGAGCACTCCTTCTGGATCGATGTGACCCTGGCCATGTCCGAACTGCTGCTCGGCGAGCACCGCAGAACGCTCGACGAACGCTATCGCGTGGCGATTCCCAAACCCCTCTGTCAAAACCTAGCGGCACCCGGCGAAAACCTGATTCTAGCGAAAGAACGGACGGGAACGCTCAGCCTGTGGAATGGCGCGCAGTGGCAGTCCCGTCTCGACCAGGGGCTGGCACTCGTTCGAGAGAAGCTCCAGGCGGGCCGCATGGCCGGACAGCTTCCGGAGGTCCAACGTCTCGGACGGCTGCTCTCGACGCGGCACACCACGGTTCAAATGGCGCAGCGCGGGCGGCTGTTGATCCCCGAGGGGTTTCGTCAGTTCCTAGGAGTCGAACCGGGCGAACATGTGCTGCTGCTGGGTGCGGCGCTGTGTGTCGAAATCTGGCGCCCCGACGCGTGGATCGAGTACCTACAAGATAATGTGGCCGAATTTCACGAGCTCTTCGACACTCTTTCATCCTGAGAGGGAGGATTCACAAACAACGAGATTGCCCATCTTAACCCTCGCGACACGCTCCGGCGGTTCTCCAAATCGCGTACTCCGATAGTCACCTGCGATTCGGTGAATCCTTGCGCGCCGGTAGGTAGCGAAACACGATACGCCCGGCAGGGAACGGCACTCGACCTCCGCAGGTGCACTTTTGGTGGAAGAGCAAGTCACCCCACGGATTGGCGCACCCGCGGAATGGACGCTTCATCAGCCGCCCTCCGGGCGTATCACTTTGACCCCCACACCCGGCGTGAATCAACGGTCGGGGCCTCCCTTGGTCAGGGCAAATCGGCGACAGTTGACCCCCGCTGATTTGGGACTAATTTGCCTTGTCCGACCCCTGTGGATTGCGTACGCTGTGAGCGCAGAAGGGCACAGGGATGGCCCTCTACAGAGACGCCCGTGAACGGAAGCGACCTCGCATTGTCCGCCAGTCAATCGTCCGCCAGTCAATCGTCCGCTAGTCAATCTCAGCTCACCACTTCGCGCAGTACACGACTTGGTCTCCTCAAACTGATGTACCTCAGTCGCGAAGGAGACCGTCGGGAAGGTGTCCTGTTGCGTCAGGGCCGTGGCTGGTTTCAGGTCTCTGGAATCGGACACGAAGCGATTGCCGCGTTGTCGCTGGCGATGGAAGAAGATGACCATCTCTTTGGTCATTATCGTGACCGCGCGTTGTTGCTGGCGCGGGGAATCACAAATTACGAAATAGCCCTGGCTTATTTTGGGAAGCGCAATTCCAGTAGCGGGGGGCGGCAAATGCCGGCTCACGCATCGTGTCCCAAACGAAAGATCTGGACGCAACTGACACCCACGGGCGCATCGGTTTTACCGGCGTGCGGCACCGCCTGGGGAATGAAGCTGGAACAAAAAAACTCCGCTGTCATCGCCACCATCGGCGACGCCTCCACACGGCAGGGAGAGTTCTTCGAAGCGGTCGCCTTTGCGGTCGAGCGACAACTACCGATCGTGTTTGTGGTCGAAGACAACGGATACGGGATCAGCACCCGCACCGACCGCATGAATCCGCTCCGATTGAAGCTGATCCACGAGGATGTGGGGATCACAACGCTCGACGCAAGGGACCCCGAGAACGTGGTCGCGGCGGCGTTGCCAGCGCTGGCCAAAGCGCGGCAGGGAAACGGTCCAACGATCTTGCACTGTGAGTTGGACCGGCTTTGCAGCCACACCAGTAGTGACGACCACCGCGTCTACCGAGTCGAGGAAGAACTGGCCGAAATGGAAGCCCGCGATCCGATCAAGCGTTTCGCGGAGGAGCTGATTGCCAGCGGGGAACTCGAGAGCGACGACTGGCAGCAAATCCGCGAACAAATCGAACAAACGGTCGATGAAGAGTACTCCCTGGCGGAACGAGCGCCCGACCCTTCCCCGGACGAAATCGGAGACCACCTTTTCGGGGCGCCAGCCCAAACCGGCGCTCCGCCGCTGACCGGAGATCGAGACTGGAGGATGGTGGACGCCATCAACCGAGTGTTTCAGGAAGGTCTGGAGACCGACCGCCGGTTTGTCTTTTTCGGCGAAGACATCGAAGATCCGAAGGGGGGGGTATTCGGCATCACCAAGGGACTCTCGACGGGATTTCCCGATCGCGTGTTTAACTCACCACTCGCCGAAGCGACGATCGCCGGAGTTGCGGCGGGACTCGCGTGTTACGGCATGCGGCCGGTTTTTGAAATTCAGTTCGTTGATTTTGTCGGTCCCGCCTGGAATCAGATTTCCCAAAATCTGTCGACCATCCGGTGGCGCAGCAAAGGTGAATGGACGTGTCCGGCGGTCATTTACGCTCCCTATGGCGCGTATTTGGCAGGTGGTGGCAACTGGCACAGCCAAGCTAACGAGGCCAGCTTTGCGCACGTGCCGGGCTTACGCGTGGTAGTGCCCAGCACCCCCGAAGATGCGGCCGGATTGCTGTGGACCGCGATGCACACCAATGACCCCACCGTCGTGCTGCTGCCCAAGCATCGCCTCAGACAACATTGCAAGGTTGTCGCACCCGTCAGCCCGGTCCCGTTCGGCCAAGCTGCAATCCGCAAAGCGGGTAGCCAGGTCACATTGGTCGCTTGGGGAAACTGTCTCGAACCGGCCAACGACGCGGTCGCTCAACTGGCCGATGAGATCTCCGTCGAAATCATCGATTTGCGCACCATCGTCCCGTGGGACCGGGAAACGGTTTGCCGCTCGCTTGAAAAAACGGGCCGACTGTTGATTGTGCAGGAGGATGTCCGCAGTTGCAGTGTCGGGCAGATGATCATCAGTGAACTGACGGCCACTTCTGAGAGCTGGGACCAGTTCCTGTCTGCTCCCCAGTTGGTTTCACGTGACGATGTTCCGATTGGATTCAATCCGATCTGTGAATACTCCGCCGTTCCCGACACCGAGCGCGTCGTTGAGGCGTTGCGCAGGGTCACCGAGGAATAGACGCTTCAGCGAGTTGAGCTTCCAGCCCAGTAACACGAAACGGAACCATGACGGCTGCCTCCATCGTTGCGGTCTCCATTCCACAACTCGGTGAAGGCCTCCAAGAGGCCTTGCTCCTCAAACATCTCAAGCAGCTCGGAGACCTGGTGCAGCGCGATGAGCCGCTGTACCAAATGGAAACCGACAAAGCTGTTTCGGACGTCGAGGCTCCCTGCGAGGGCGTACTTCTCTCGTGGACTGCAGAAGAAGGAAGCGTACTGCCGATCGGCGCTGAAGTCGCCCGGTTGGAGGTCGCCACAGGCGAAAACGCACTCTCGGATCCGTCGCCTGCAATCCCGACACCCGTCCCCGTCACAGAACTGCCTGCGCCTCCAGCCGTCGTCGACCGTAGTACCGTGGAACTGCGCAATCAGATTCTACCGCCGCGTACCCGCGCGTACCTCAAGCGGCACGGTCTGCTCGCGCTGGCGCACGAAATCCCACGACGTAGAAATCGCTTGATGCCGCACGACGTCGATGCATTTCTGGCCATTCGCACACCCGAACCACACGGTGGAGCAAAGGTCGCCGCGCCGCGCACATACGATGACACGCCGCTCCCCAAAACCCAACAAACGCTTAATTACCGCATGGCCCGAGCGATGCAAGGTGCCATCACCGCCTCGATCGTGGTCGACGTAGACTGGACTGCTCTGGAGGCTGCCCGCCAGCGNTGGAAAGAGACGAGGAGTGGGGGGTCCNCGCTGACNTTGATGTTGCATTGCGTGGTGGGGGCGATGAAGACATTTCCCCGGTTCCGCAGTGTGCTCCAACCCGATGGAACGACCCTCCGCAGCTATCGGCATGTCAATCTAGGAATCGCGGTAGCGTTGCCCAACCACGACCTCGTGACAGCAGTGGTCCCCAACGCAGACCAACTCGACTTGTACACGTTTGCCAATCGCGCCCAACAGCAAATCGAACGCGCGCGGCAGGGTCATGACCAGGTCGACGCTACGACGACTCTGACCGTCACCAACATTGGCTCACTGGGCATGAAAATGGGTGTTCCGGTGATCGTCCCGCCCGCGATGGCAACACTNGCACTTGGCCAAACGCACTGGCAACCTCAACCACTGGAACACGGGATCCACTTTCAACGGTCGGCCACGCTCACACTGGCCTTCGACCATCGGATTGCAAACGGTTCAGCCGCGGCGGAATTCTTGACCGAGGTGAAACGCCGCATCGAGTCCTTCCAGCTGCCGTAGACACACCGCGCCACAACCCGTTCCGATCGGCATCTCGCCAAACGTCCCAGTGGTCGTCTCGGGGCATCTAGCGGCAGTGTGATACCCACNCGTCATTTCCGGTCCGGATCGCGACACCTCGGCCGGCGACCTCTTGGTAAACCGACCCCAACCGGCTACAACGCTCTGTGCAATCCCCGACCCACCTATCCGCGAGATCGTGGCAGTCAGGAACCCTCCATGCGGCAAATCTATCTCGACTANAACGCCACGACGCCGATTGCCCCGTCGGTACGCGACGCCTTGTTGCCTTTTTTGTCAGAGCATTTTGGCAACCCGTCGAGCAGCCATGCGCTGGGCCGGGCCTGCCACGAGGCGATCGAAGACGCGCGCGCCGAAACAGCGGCGGCGCTCGATGCGGACAGCGATGAGATTTTCTTTACCAGCGGCGGAACCGAGAGTAACAATCTGGCCCTCAAGGGCATCCTGATGCGTGACCCGGCTGAAGCGGGTGGACACCTCGTCATCTCGGCCATCGAACATCCGGCGATTCTGCAACCCGCTGAATTTCTTCAACGGCAGGGCTACGAAGTCAGCATTGTCGGATGCGACGCGCAGGGGACAGTGGCACCCGATGCCATTACAGCAGCGCTGCGCCCGAACACGCGATTAGTCAGCGTGATGCACGCCAACAATGAAATTGGGAGCGTCCAGCCAATTCGCGAGATTGCGCAGTTGTGCCACGAACGAGAGATCCTGGTTCACACCGATGCAGCGCAAAGCGTGGGAAAACTACCGGTCCTGGTCAGCGAACTAGAAGTCGACCTGTTGTCGATTGCGGGACACAAACTCTATGCGCCCAAAGGCGTCGGCGCCCTGTTTGTTAAACGGGGAGTCGCCCTCGAACCGGCTTTGCACGGTGCCGGCCATGAAGGGGGGGTGCGTCCGGGCACGGAAAACGTCCCCTATATCGTCGGGCTCGGACGCGCGATGACACTCGCCACCCAAGAACTCGCCAGCCGGCAGGAACGGGTCTCCGACTTGCGAGACCAGCTGGAAGCTCAACTCGGCAATGTGCTGGGCGACCAGATGTCGATCAACGGCGGCGGTGCACAACGCCTCCCCAATACGTCGAGTGTCAATTTCCCTTCCGTTTCCGGGATCGAGCTGTTGAAACGCATTCCCGAACTCTGCGCCTCGACCGGCGCTGCCTGCCACAGTGGGGTTACAGCCCTCTCGACGACGCTCGAGGGAATCGGCCTGGACCCCCAGACAGCGCAGGGCACGATCCGGCTCAGCCTGGGTTGGAATTCAACGCAAGATGAAGTCGACCGCGCTGCCAGCCTACTTTTGGGCGCCTGGGAAAATCTCCAGTAATGAACGGGAAGCCCGGCCGCACTGGGATGCCCATTTCGCAGCGGGCCGACCGCCTTGCCAAGCGATCGGGAGCCGCAGGCTCCGCGGTACAGTGTCAACGTGGTGAACATCGCCAAAAGGGATTCCGGTGCTGACCACAGCAAGCATTCAGTTGTGTCACCCGCCCTAACAAAATACGATGGGGCATCGCATTTGTCTCCTCTCCGTCACCGAGGTTTCCCATGTCGCAGGCATCCAACTCGATCGACTCCGGCTCTGGTGCACTGTCACAAAATGGCAAGATTATCATTATTGTCGCGGCTTTCTTGGGATGGTTCTTTGGCGGCACTCACATGGCCATCAACGGCCTGGCGATGCGGACCGCGGCACTCAATCTATTGGCGAACACCGACAGCGGTGTATTGACCGACGAAGACCGGAAAACGCTTCAAACACTGCAAGAGAAATTGGATCTCGACGGAGATGGCATCATTCAAACGGCCGCGTTCCGTCGCTCGGCGAGCGACGGAACAGCGGACGAACAGAGCATCAGCAAAGCCGATCTCCAGGCTGTCGATCTGACCAAGAACCCCGATGTCGTCNATGTGCTGGGGGTATCTGGCGATAACAACGGCGTACTCTCAGAGGCCGAACTGACACGGTACGTCATCGATGATCGACTCGGCCCACTGGCNGGCAAGTGGTTTGCCTTTTACGTCTGTGCGTTCCTGTTCGGGGCGGCCCTCGGCGGACTGGTATTCGGCCGCATTGGAGACCGTTTTGGTCGCGCCAAGGGGATGGCGGCTGCAATCGCGTGCTACTCCGGAATGTCGCTCATCGCCTATTTTGCTCAGTCGCCGTCACAGCTCTGGATCGCCCGATTCATAACCTGCATGGGGGTTGGCGGAATGTGGCCGAATGGAGTGGCTCTCATGTCGGAAGCATGGAAAGGTGTGTCTCGTCCTATGCTGGCAGGTGTGATCGGTACCGCAGCGAACGTCGGGATCTTCCTGACGTTTTGGGTCGGACGTCAGGTCGGGGTCGACTACGACAGTTGGAGGTGGGTGTTGCTGATGGGTGGATCACCGATATGCCTGGCGGCATTCGTCATCGCAGCGGTCCCCGAGTCCCCCAAGTGGATCGCTGAAGGCCGACGTGCCATAGACGAAAGCCGTGATGCGTCAAACGGAACAACCGACCAACCCGTTCGCGCCGATGCCGCTGTCGGATCCTCGACCTGGGAAGTCTTCAAGCCAGGATTATTGGGGGTCACACTGGTCGGGATCCTGTTAGCGACGGTTCCTCTGCTGGGTGGATGGGGAGCCTCCAACTGGTCTCAGGGATGGGCCGACAAGGTCGGTGCAGAGATCGGAAAGCCGACCCTCAAGGCCGATATCGGCATGGCTCGCTCGCTCACGGGGATTATCGGAAGTTTCCTGGGGGGAATCATCGCCAGTGTTGTGGGACGCAAGCGAACCTATTTCCTGACGAGCCTTGCCTGCCTGGCGTGTGCCGAATACGTCTACTTCTTCCACACTCCTGACCAATGGCAATTCCTCGCCAGTTTTGCCGTACTGGGATTCTTCAGTGGCGTCTTTTTTGGCTGGTTACCGTTGTTCCTGCCCGAGTTGTTCGTTACCCGCATTCGGTCGACTGGTGCCGGTGTCTGTTTCAACTTCGGGCGGATCATTACAGCCGTCACCGTCTTCGCCGGGGCTTTTCTGATTCAGAAATTTGACGAGAACTATGCCCTTCTGGGCCGAATCATGAGCCTGATCTATTTACTCGGTGCGATCGGGATCTGTCTGCTACCCCGCGGAGTCGGTGGAGAAATCGAAGATTAGTCCCGGGAAAAACTCGGCAACGCTCCCCGACGTGTGACCAACCGCGGCACATCGCCCGATAGCGATCCGTGATTCCACTCGCGCCAATCTCCACCAATGGCGCGCGCCAGCCATTACTGCAACGTAATGCGAACCGAGAGCTCCCTGGGCTAATTCGGAAACTTTCCAGTTACACAGGGCGACATTCCTCACCAGCCGCCATGTCAAGCGGTCAGATCCATCGAATACACGGGGCTGCCTTCGTGAGTTCACCCACCGGGAGGCCAATTGCGTCGACCGGAATTCGCCCTGTGCGCGACCGACAACCGGTTGTGGCAACTTTTTCCCGGTTTCATGTACGAAATCACTTCTGGCTCAACACCAATATAAGTAGCAAGCAAAAAACCGTCTGTCCGGTATCACCGCCTTCAGGCCCTGCCCTTTGCGAGGATATTCCATGCGACTCACTTTGCGGACGATGCTGGCTTATCTCGACGATATCCTGGAACCGGCAGATGCCGAAGAGTTGGGCAAGAAAATCGAGTCCAGTGAGTTTGCCAACAATCTCGTCCACCACATTCGCGATTGTACGCAGCGTCTGCGGCTGGATGCGCCCGAAGTTTCCGGACAGGGGCTGGCCCTCGACTCCAACACGGTCGCTGAATATCTCGACAACACGCTCGCGGAAGAACGGGTCCCTGATTTTGAAAGGGTCTGTCTCGATTCGAAAATTCACCTAGCTGAAGTCGCCGCCTGTCACCAAATTCTGACCCTCGTTCTCGGCGAACCGGCCGATGTCTCTCCGGCAACCCGCGACCGGGTCTACCAGCTCGTCTCGACGTCAACCGGTGACCCAGCGGGCGGTCCTCCGCAGCCCGAGACACTCGCTGCCAGTGACGCAAATCCCGGTGCCAATTCCGCGGACGCCGCAGAGCCAGCCGAAAACAGTCAGACAATGGATCTGCCGATCGAACAACCGGTAGGCTGGAAACAACCCACCGGAGTCCGTCTTTGGCCATTGGCGGCAACCTTGGTGGTCGCCTTTCTGGTCGCCTGCGCAGCCATGGCGGTTTGGTCCGGGTGGTCCGCGTCAACCGGCGGCCCACGTCAAACTGCGGTCGTGAATCAAACGCCTCAGAAGCCGGGGACGTCCGCCGCGGTCAGCGAGAACGGGACTGTCGAGTCCACCGACAACGGTCTAAGTGAGCCAGTTCCGCCCGAAAACAGCCTGCCCGTTGGCCCAGTTCCGCCGCCCTCTGAGACCCGCCCGCAACCCGCGGCACCTGTCGCGGCACCTAATCCAGAGAACGAAGCTGCACCCGAGACAGTTCGCTCGACCACAACCATTGCTCCGGATGCGCCCGCGACGGAGGAAACGCCCTCAACGGATCTACCGGCCACCGTCGAGGCAGATGATCCCGTTGTGGCAGAAACGCAACCCACGGATCCCGCTCCTGCCGTCGAAACAGAAACAACAGTCCCCGCGGCCGCCGAGGTGGTCGATGTGGGACGCTATGTGTCGGATCAACAAGTTCTGGCGCGGCTGGATGGTGAAGTCTACAAGCGGTTACCTTCCGAAGGAATTCTCTATTCCGGTGATCACCTACTCGCGTTGCCCGCGTTTCGCCCCCGTGTGCAGGTGGGAGCGGGCATCCTGATCTCGCTGTTCGGACCAACCGAGATCACGTTGGGAACACCCACGCCCAGTGGAGTCTCAAGGGCCACGGTGCATTTCGGGCGACTGCAGGTTTCGCGAGGCGGGACGTCGTCGCACGAAGTGCTGTTAACACTCGGAAATCAATTCGGGCAATTGACGCTCCAAGACGCGCAGTCGCGGCTGGCGATCGAAGTACGACGTTACTTGTCGCCGGGACTCAACCCCGAGGAAAACGACGCTCAGGTCGTGGTCCAATTGAAGTCGATTCGCGGAAATGCCCAATGGTCCATCCCGCAACCGGACGGCGAACCTGTCACCCACGACATTCCCGAGGGCATGCAATTCGTATTCTTGGATCAACAGCCTGGGGAAGTCACCACCGCCAACGCGCGACGTTCGACTCCGAGACAACTGTTGGACGAAGATGCCGCGGAGTTCCTCAGCGGAATGATCAATAACCCTGATCGGGGTGATGATTTGCCGGTCAGTCTTTCGCTGCGAGAACAGCTCCATCACCGTCGGATCGAAGTTCGCGCGCTAGCCGCCCGTTGCCTGGCAGCGTTGGACCAGTTCGACGCGGTGCTCGATGCATTGAATGAGCAAGAATTCAAGAGTTTCTGGGAAAGTCACCTCGATGCCCTCCAACACGCCATCGCTCGTAGTCCCAAGACCGCCTCGCGACTCCGCAGCGAATGGGAACGTAAACGGGATGAGAGAGAAGCGGCGCAGCGATATCGGGTGACCTGGGGCTACAACGCCCAGCAGTTGCAGACTATCGGAGCCCAACAACTGGTTGGCTACCTGGAACACCCAGATATGGACTTGCGTGTTCTGTCCGCAATGGTCCTCCAGCAAATCACCGGTCGGACCAAGGGTTATCATGCGTACCGCCTACCACAAAACTCGAAAACTCAATCATCCATCAACTCCTGGAAACGCGATCTTCAACAGGGACGCATCACTTACGAAACGCTGCCGTCACCCATGGCGATTCCCCAAACACGTGCCGCGGCGTCCTCATCGAGTCGAAAACGGACCAACCGCAGCGGAAAACGATCTCGGTAATCGTTGCTCTCAACCGCGCAGCTGCCAACTGCTGGACGCCTGTACTGGCTGTGCAGTAGATTATTGGCCCAGCGCGAAGCCAAAATGTCACGACCGAAATCGGCCATCGGGCGTCCGTGGTTTCCGGTGCGATCGCCACAGGAGTGGCATAGCTCAACTGCAGTCGCTCCGCCAAGCACCGTACGTTCGCATCCGGTAGGTTCACGTTTCGGACAGCCCGCAACATAGCTCTGAGAAGCAACGACTGTACGCCTCCGCACATAGCTGGACCTAATCCTCGACGGCTAACTTGACATCGGCTTCCCTCAACTTCTGCCCGCCACCATGACTCAACCAATCGGCATGCTGGACTTGGACTCACTCGCGACCCTCGTGAATTCGGGGGCAATACACAC
>PADE01000120.1 GCA_002702965.1 Planctomycetaceae bacterium | reverse complement strand
GGGCGGCAGCGGCACGGTAGTCTTCGGCGAGCGGCGCTACCCGCCGCCGGACGCCTCGCCGCTGGTCCAATCCTAACGCGCCGTGGGGGTCAATGAGACACCCCGTCGCAGCTGAATCCGGGGCGCCAATTCCCAACCCAGTCACGGCGTTCCTTGTCGAGACGGGGAGGACCGCCGGCTTGCCACGGTCGGTAGCACGCGGTGTTGTGGGGCGACCCGCGAGACAGGCGGATTGAAGTCGATTTCGATTTGGCGTTGACGTGGTGGGTCTGCGCGGTAGACTCGGAACAGACTGGTGTGAGGTCGACGCGGAACGCCGCGTCACATTTCATTCGGCATCGAGACGTTCGCCACGTGCGCGTCCGCTGTGCGGAGCGCGCCTTCTGGCAGCCGGCTTTCGACCGCGGTTGATTCCCTCATCGGGGAATCCGTTGCGATTGGAAGGCCCGGCACGTAGCCCATGACAGGCCAGGCCAAAACCAGTCGCGCGGTGCTGTTCTTACCGGGGCCACGGACTAGCCGTCCGAGTCCCTTCGATGTTTCACTGTTTTAGAAAGTGTGTTGCTTTAGATGAAGTTCGATAGTTTTGCTCTGGCTCCTCAGTTACTTGAATCGCTTCAAACGATTGGCTACCACAACGCCACTCCCATCCAACAACAAGCCATCCCACCGATCCTCAAAGGACGGGACGTCATCGGGTGCGCACAGACCGGCACCGGTAAGACAGCCGCGTTTGCATTACCGACGCTTCACCGGCTGATCACCGCGAAACCGGAACCGACCGGATCGGCGCGCCGCCGACAGCGATCGGGACGGCGGGCCATCCGAGGCCTGGTCGTGGCGCCGACCCGTGAATTGTCGTCCCAGATCGCCACGGAGTTTTCCACCTACGGACAGCGGACCGCGTTGCGCACGACGGCGATCTTCGGCGGTGTTCGACAGGGTCCGCAGGTCGAGGCGCTCCGCGGTGGGATCGATCTCCTGGTCGCGACACCCGGGCGGCTACTCGATTTGCTCGGACAGGGTTTCGTCGATCTGTCCGCGGTACAAATACTGATTCTCGATGAGGCCGACCGGATGCTCGATATGGGGTTCATTCACGATTTGCGGAAGATCATTGCCCGCTTGCCGGATCGGCGCCAGACACTGATGTTTTCGGCAACTCTGCCAGCACCGATGCGGGGCTGCGCGGACCAGTGGTTGCGTCGGCCGCTGGCCGTCACCGCGACCCCGAGTGCGACCACCCCGAGCCTCGTCGATCAGTCGGCTTATTTCGTCGAACGGTCCGGCAAGGCAGCTGCGCTGGCGTGGTATCTCCAATCGACGGGGGGTGGCAAGTCGCTGGTGTTTTCGCGCACCAGACGGGGTGCCGACCGAATCGCCCGGCGGCTACAGCGAGACGGAATCCCCGCTGTCGCCATCCATGGCAACCTGACCCAGTCACGGCGAAACAGCGTGATGCGGCAGTTCGAATCGCCCCAGCCACCCATTTTGGTGGCCACCGATCTGGCCGCCCGGGGGCTCGACTTTTCGCACGTATCGCATGTCATCAACTACGATATGCCCGATACGGCCGAGGCCTACATCCATCGTATCGGCCGTACCGCCCGGGCCGGCTCAGCGGGCCAAGCGATCTCGCTCTGTAGTACCGAGGAGCGAGGTCAGCTGCGCCTGATTGAGAAAGGGACCGGCAAACGGGTCCCGATTCGGGCGGTGCCGACCGTTACGGCATCGACATCGACTGGTCTGGCCGACGAGCCGAACCGGAGAGAACCCCGTTCCGGTTCGCGTCCGGTTGCCACGGGTGGCCCCAGCTGTGATATACTGCGGCACTCGTCGATGGGCCCCTCGCGCGCAGCAACGGCGCCAGCGGGCACGCGATCCAAACCACGGGTGGGACATAGCACGAAGCGCACCTCAGGGCCGCGACGCCCCCGTCTGGCCGGCCGCTAACGCGGATTGGCCTGGCCGTGGTGCGTGAAGCATCGCCTCAATACCACATCACTCAAGAGTTCTCTGTTCTACGATTTGTCTCGTTCTTTTCTCGGAGGTTATGGAGATGCCACAAGGCACGATCAAGAAGTTGGTTACAGAACGCGGGTTTGGGTTTATCGCCGGTGACAGCGGCGAGATTTTCTTCCACCACTCGGCCCTTATCGACACGACGTTCGAAGAACTTCAGGAAGGCCAGACGGTGGATTACGAAGAAGGGAGCGGCCCCAAGGGTCCTCGAGCCGAGAACGTTCGTCCCTCGTAAAACCACGCGGCGACGCGCACAGCACGGTGGTTGTGACCCACGGGCGCCCCGTGTGTGCGTAACGCTCGGCGGAAGGCAATCGCGGTGTGGGGTTTCCCCGGACCGTTTGCGCCCGCCGCGCGCGGAGGGCGCCGCAGATAGGCTCACAGGTTCTCACAGCGGAGGGAATCCCTCGCGCGGCCTCGTTTGCAGGCCGTTGTGCGTTTCCGGGCAGCTGAGAAGAGGCCTCACAAACGGCAGACCAGAGAAGCAACATGCGCCATTTCTGGCGATTCGCGGTGGGGGCCTGCGCGGTCCTGTCCATCCATATGGCACGGGCCGACGACGCAGCTGACGTCGCGGCGTTGAGCCGCGCCTTCGAAACGGCGCGGCTGTCGGGCGATCTCAACGGCGGGCGGGATCTGATCAGCGAAAATGCGACGAGCTACAACCTCACGGGAAGAGCGCGGCGATCGCTGCTGGCCGATTTGCGAGTCGGCGCACGAATGCTCGCGAACTCGGGAGCGACGAAACTTGAGCCGGTCCGCGTAGTCAGTCAGCAGGTTGATGTGTTGGGCCCCACGGCGGTGGTCACCGAGTTGATTGGCGCAGACGGGGCTGTGCCCTCGGGCCGGGCGATTGTTCCGCGCCGACGGACGCTGGTTTGGGTCAAGCGTGGCGCGTCGTGGAAGCTCACCCATCTTCACACTTCCAATTACAGCCTTTGGGAGCGCGCCATCACGGCCTTCGAAACCGCTGACAAGGAGGCGCCACCCAAGCCGGGCGGTGTGGTCTTCGTCGGTAGCTCGAGCATCGTCGGTTGGAGGTCGCTGGCAGAGGATTTCGCGGAGGTTGCGACCGTTCGACGCGGCTTTGGTGGTTCGGAAGTCATCGACAGCCTGCTCTACGCGCACCGTATCGTCACCCCATACCGACCGCGCAAGGTGGCGATTTACGCCGGAGACAATGATATTGCGAAAGGGAAGACGGCGCGACGCGTGATGCACGATGTGAAGCAATTTGTCGAGACGATCCATGCGGCGCTGCCAGAGACGACGATCGGATTCATCGCCATCAAACCGAGTCTCAGTCGCTGGAGATTGTGGCCCATCATGAAACGGGCGAACGAGCTCGTAGCGGCGTACGCCGACGATCAGGAAAGGGTCGATTACCTCGACATTGCCACGCCGATGCTCGGCCAGGACGGCATGCCCCAGCGGGGGCTGTTTCTCAGAGATGGCTTGCACATGAACGCCGACGGCTACGCCATTTGGACCAAAGCCCTACAGTCCTGGGTCAANCAGGTGAGCGAATAGGCCANACCGTCGGTCGCCGGAGAGCTGCGGCGANCGCTCCGAGGTAGGCTGNGNCGGGCGGTGAGCGGCTCTCAGGTCTGCCAAAAAGTCGACTTCGCGGTGGGTTGATAGCGAATCGACAGATGGGGCGTCAGCAACCGTTTCTGGTCTTGGAAGAGCGATTCGATGCCGGCCGCTGTCATGCCCGTCGTCAGCAGGGTGCGGTCGACAGGGTAGGGCGCCCGATTGGTGCGAAACAGAGACTCAATGTGATGCACCTGGGGGTTGAAGAAGTTGCGCATCGAGTAGTACGGTAGGTAGAACAACAGCGAAAACAGCGATCCCCCTTTGAGTCGGGCCGCGAATGTCCGGTCACCGACAACGCCGCCGTCTTTTTGCTCGGGGCGCCTCTGGAATTGAATCACGGTCGCTTTCAATCCGTCGGTGTATTCAAAACGGTAGGCGTACGATTCGGGGGCCAGTCGNCGGATGTCTTCGGTGGTTGGGAAGACGACGCCGTACCCTTTCCGCACGGGGTTGATCGTATCGCACCGTGAGAGGGCCGCCGCCAGCAGATTACGGTCCCAGCCGCCCGCCTGCCAACTACCCGCCTCGAGCCCGCGCCAGAAGCGATCGCCCCGCAAGGCCTCGACCGCGCGGACTCCCGTCTCACCTCCCCGTCGGCGTTCCAAGAGCGACTGCATGGCCTCGATGATATGAATGTCACCTCCGTCGATGCCCCCGTTGGCCACCGCCACCGCCTCTTCCACGTCGGCGTTGTTGGGTAGTTCAAGCGACGGCAAACGTCTCGACACGGGCAACGACGAGCCGGCCATGAAACCAAAACCCAGGTCGCGAGACGTGTCAACCATCTCCTTNGCCCAATCCCAATTCCAGGAAAGATGTTTGTCACTAAACACGGGTGCGGTGCGATTGCTGCGCCGAAAAACATCGACGACCTGCTGAAAATATTCATAACGCGGGTAGAGCCGCTGTCCTTTTTCGTTGTCCGGAAAGTTGCCGTGTTCNCCGATCAGCAACACACCGTCTACNGCAAGTTTCGTACCCCCCAAGGTGAGCGCCTCGGCGATGGTGGGGTAGAGCCGCAATTGACGATAACGCCGTNCGCGTTCTCGACTCAGGTCATTGGCACCGATCTGCTGGACATACAACGAGACCACGTCGCACTCGGGGCGGTGGTGCCGTCCCTCCCAACCGTAACCTTCCAGGAAGCGGTCGACGATATGTTGCGAGTGGGAATATTTGTGGTAGATGGTGGTCAGCGCGGCGATCTTCGGGCGCGGACCCTCAAAACCGACCGCTCGCCCCCCAAACGCGACGGCTCCTGGGAGCATGGCCAAAACATTTCGTCTGGAAAATGACATCTCGACTCCTCGATCACTGAAGAGAGTGTTGCGGTTAGTAAGTGATTTGACGTTTCACCAATGGAAGTCAGATAACGCGACCGTGTAAAGCGGATTTCCCCGCGTTTCCCGGTGGCCACTGCGGCCGGCGGGGTTTCTCGATCACCGTTTCCGCTGCAACGCAGCGGACGATCGAGCGAATCGACAAACCACTCCCGGCGCGATCCGAGTTCGAGGGTACCCGCGACGGGTGCCGCAGTCGCATCGGGGCAGCCACACCTCAGCGGCGCCAGACCGATGCGGGGTGCGCCCTTTTTACGCCAGCTGGCGGTTGTCTTCCAGACGGGGCGCCGAGGGCGGCTGAGCAAAGCGAGCCGCTCAGGGTGGGGCGGTCTCGTCGTCGATCGGTGTGCTGACGACCTCTTGGTAGTACCCCAAATCGGGTCCGGGCGACTCGTCCGCTTCGACCACCATCGTCTGGCGCGTATCGCGGTGTCGCATCCAAGGTGCCAGCGTCGGCCCCCCGGCGGCCAGATGGGCACCCGAAAAGAACTCGACGCGACGCACATATTCCTGGCGGTCATAGAGGACTTCGGCCTGAACACCCTCTCCCTCCAGAGCGCTCTCCAGCGGCGTGCCGACCACCTCCCAGAGTCCCACCGAAAACACATCTGCAACNGCNTGGAAGGTGACCCGTCCAACCCGCGTGGGAAGCGTGTACCCCTGNTTAAACGAGAACACATCGCGGGTGCCCCGCTCGTCGGTAGCTTGATGCAGCGGGGGTCCGAGTTCGGCGATGACGCGCGCGCGCGGGGTTCCCAGCGAGAGTACCCCTAAGTCCCGTTTGGCTGGCGCGCGGGCAGCCATCATTACCGAACACCCACTCGAGCCGACGCAACACAGAGTGACCAGAGCGACCGGAAACAAGCGTGGTGGGCCGTGACGGTGCCGCATTGCGGGTCCCCGGGGGGGCTTGGAGTCGGGTCGNAAAGAGCGGACGGCGGACGGTAGTCCATCGCGGGGCTNCCGTAAAGGCCGGTTCACGCCTCAGCCACGCGGGCTACGCCCCCTCCCGGCGGGTGCGCCGGTGTGCGAAACTGGTGGGCATCCGAGAGGTGGCCGGAGACCGGCGGGGGTTCGGGAGACGTGTCACCGCGGGGCGATTCGTGAGGGGAGCGAAACAGTGGTGTGGCAATCGCGGGGGATCCGCCAGTGGGGCAGTATCATTGGGATCGTCGTGGTGCTGATTGCGCTGCCCGTGCTGGGTGTCATGCAACTCATGAAAGCCCGCAAGGGAAATCTACAGATCGCGGTCTCGGAAAGCCGCCTCCGTGACGGCGGNGTTGTCGCGGGAACGGTCACCATCCACCCACGCAAAAACCTGAGTGCGCAGCAGCTCACCATACGGATTGTGTGCACCGAGAGGTGGGAGGATGTCGAATACGACTCCGACGGGTACGAACGGGAGAGTACCCAATCGCGACAGCGGCACGAGCAGCAGGTGACGTTGGAACAGAGTTTGGAGNTGACCGCTGGAAACGATCGAGTCGTCCCGTTTCGAATCCAGTTACCCCAGTCGTTGCCGACNCTCACGCAGTCCCGCCGGCGGANCACGCGGCGTTCGAGCGGTTCGTCCCAAAGCGGGTCCCGGCGAACCAGGCAAACCGGCTTGAACGCAAGGCTGGAGNGGGNATTGGTCGCAAACTTGGATCTGGAAGGTCTCGATCTGGGATCGACGTTTCATCTCCGGCGTTGACCCATCACTGCGGCGACGATCCGGGTACCCCGCGCGTCACTGGCCTCGCCGCGGAGGGTGCGGTACCACCCGCAGCGGGTCGCTCGTTCGACNGCNCCCACGAGGCACAAACCCCGACATCCAGGGAGAGGACGCGATGCGCAAAGAACGGCTGTCATTTGATGCAATCTACCCTTCNGGGCCCCATTACGCGCGCGGCGTGCGCGCCGGAAACCTGCTCTTCATCTCCGGGTGTACGGCCAACAACTCNCCCGCCGAGCGGGGCGCACCGATGGACCAATTGCGGGTCGTACTCGATCGGATTACCCGCATGGTCTCGGACCAAGGGGGGCAGCCGGCGGACGTGGTCAAGTTGACGACGTTCGTCACCAACCCTGGTGATTGGTTCCCATTTGAGGGGGAGCAGGTCGCCATTTATCACGAGTTCTTTGCCGACGACTACCCNGCCAACACGATCGTCGGCGCGCGGTTTCCGACCGCAAATGTCCACCTTGAAATCGACGCCATCGCCGTCNTGGATTGACCCGGGCGGNGGGTCCNCGGCGGCCCAGCGGTCCGGTCACNAGGTGCGTGGAGCGACGACGGACCGCCTTTGAAGGGAGACGCGACCTGCCAGCGTATTGCGATCCAATCCGCTATGATTGCCAGATCANCGGTTTGCTCCGCCGGTGACCNGATCCCCGCCCTCTGGCGGGGCTAACTGCGCGCCGCGTGCCCGGCTCCGCGGCGCGCATGNTGATGGTAGACTCTCGTCCTCGAATCGGGCCACACGACCCTNNCGCNGAGTTTTCCACNATGTCTTCTGTCCTGGTTACCGAATCGAGCTACCGTTTTATCCCNCCCCACCGCGGGAACCTCTGGCCCCGTCTGCTAGGTCGTTTGATGCCGCTCCATCTCCGGCGTTCGTGGGGTGTCACCGAGGTCGAGATCCGCGGTGAAAANGAGTTGGCGTCGCTGCTCCAATCCGGTAACGGGGTGCTGTTGGCGCCCAACCATTGCCGCATGTCGGACGCCGCCGTGTTGCAATGCCTGTCGCGTCGGTTGCGGCGGCCGTTCTTTGTGATGGCCAGCTCACACCTGTTTCGCGGCAGCCGGCTGCAGGCATTCGTGTTGCGGCGGATGGGGGCCTTTAGCGTGTACCGCGAGGGGGTCGATCGTCAGGCCGTGCAGACGGCGATAGACATCCTGGCGGAGGCCAGGCGGCCACTGGTGCTNTTTCCCGAAGGCGCGNTGAGCCAGGCCAATGAGCGGCTCAACGCGCTGATGGAGGGCGTCTCCTTTATCGCCCGTAGCGGNGCGAAAAAGATGNCCCGGCGATCACCGGCACCGCCGTCTGNCCAAGACCGCCGNGTCCTCGTCGTCCCGGTCGCGATCCGCTACCTGTTCCAGGGGGATGTCGAACAGACGGCCGCGCCGCTGTTGGCACGCATCGAGCGCCGTTTGTCATGGCGGACGCAGGACGAGCTGCCATTGGTCGAGCGGATCTATCGAGTCGGTCCGGCGTTGCTGGCGCTCAAAGAGATGGAATATCTCGGCCGGCCGCAGACCGGCGAACTCGAAGACCGCCTGGACCGTATGGTGGACCATCTGCTGCACCCNCTCGAACNAAGATGGCTTGGTGATGCCAAAACCGGCTCGGTGATCGCTCGGGTCAAGGAGCTCCGTAAGAAGGTGCTCCCCGAGATGATCGAGGGTGAACTCCCGGAGGCGGAGCTGACGCGTCGTTGGCGGCACCTCGAGGACATGGAACTGGCCCAGCAGTTGAGTCTCTATCCGGCCAAATATGTCGCCACCCGCCCCAGCGTTGACCGGATTCTCGAGACGGTCGAACGTTTTATGGAGCATCTGGCAGGCGAGGAGGAGCCGCATTCCCCGATGAAGGCTGTGGTCCAGGTGGGCGAGGCGATCGAGGTGTCCACCAAACGGGATCGGGGTGCCGCGGATGACCCGCTCCTGACGTGTCTGGAAAGGGCGCTGAGCGAGATGCTCGCTGCGTTGGCGAACGAATCACGCATGTACGAACCGGCGCAGGGTGGTGACCTACCGATGAACGGCCCTGTCGGGAGAGAACCGTGACCGACACGTCGCAGCAACCGACACCCACGAGTCAGCTTCCCGGGCGCTGGGCACCGAACAGGCAATGGGCCACCGTCGCGAGCATGTACGTCGGCTACGCGATGTTCATGGTGTTGCGGATGATCCCGACGGTCACCGGCCCGGCGATGCGAGAAGACGCGACGCTCGACATTGATCTAGGCGTGTTGGGACGGATCTTCGCGCTGGGGACGTGTGGAGCCGTGGTCGGGAAGTTTGTGGGCGGACTGGCGGCCGACCGCTGGGGCGGCAAATGGACTTTCACGGTGGGCCTGTTGCTATCGGTCGCCTTCATCGGCTTGTTTTCGGTGTCGACCGAGGTCTGGATGTTCCAAGCAACGTTGTTTATGGCGTTGCTGGCGAAGTCCTTCGGCTGGCCTTCGATGGCCAAAATTATCGGTAACTGGTTTCGAGCCGACCACTACGGTCGGGTGTGGGGAGTGCTGTCGACGAGTTCACGGGTCGGCACGCTGGTGGCCACGTTTGGTCTCGGGGCGCTGCTGGCGGTCATGCCGTGGCGTCTGTTGCTGGCGGTCGCCGCCGGCGCCGGAGTGCTGGCCGTTGTCTATTTCGCGTGCACCCTCCGAGAACACCCGGACGACCCCCTCGACGTGGGGCCCGGCGATGCGGCGGGTGGCGGTCATCCGCTGGCGCGTCTTCCCCTCTCCACGGTCACGTGGGGGTGGGAAACGGATTCGGCGACGGTTCGTATGGGATGGGCCGGTGCGCTGCCGTACTTTTTTTCGAGCCGACAGTTTTGGTTGATCACCGGGAGCCTGATGGGATTGACGGTCCTTTGGGATTTTCTGCTGTTTGTACCGCTGTACTTGAAGGACACGCTGTCGCTCACGGTCTCCCAAGCCTCGATGGCGGCATCCGCGTTTCCACTTGGCAGCTTGATTTCCGTGTTGGTGGGGGGATACGTGTTCGATCGCCTCACCCGGGAGCAAGCGGCGCGGGTCTTCAGCCTGCTCTTGACGTGCGCTACCGGCTGCGTCGCGACTTTCCTACTGATGCCCCATTTGGGTCTCTCCGGCGGTGCGCTAACGGCTCTTTCGGTGGGCTTGTTGTTTCTGTTTGGCGTCTGCGTTTCGCCCTGCTACTACATTCCCATGAGTGTCTTTTCGATCGAGTTTGGCGGGCCTCACTCGGGGTTTTTGATCGCGCTGTTGGACGCGATCGCGTTTGGCGGGAACGCCCTGTTTTACTGGTTCGCCGGAGAGATCGCGGAGGCGAGTTGGCAGCTGTTTTTGGTCGTATTGCTGACTGTCTCGGTGGTGTCGCTGGTGTTGACCTACCTGTTCCTGCGCGGAGAAACGGGGCGACTCGCGGAGGCGAGCGACGGGTAGCGCATCGGCCGCCGCGGTGACCGATCTCGAGACAGAACGGCTCATTCCTTTTCGGGTTTGTCGGCGGGAGACGGCANCACGTCCCAGGGATCGGCCGGCGGAGCTTCTCGGACCCGTCGCAGTTGAGCGTCACTGTAGGGTGGAATCAGACCGAAACCGAGGTTGTGTTCGACTTGTTCGAGGCGATCCATTCCCAACAGGACACATCCCACCCCCGGATGGGAGAGCGCAAAACGGATCGCCGCGTGCGGGAGTGAACGGGTCTGCGCGTCGAACAGAAAGTCGAAATCGAGCGCAGCGGAATGTAAACGGCGTTCGGCGGCCGACCCATGCGCACCTTTGGTCGTCAACACACCCCG
>PADE01000119.1 GCA_002702965.1 Planctomycetaceae bacterium | reverse complement strand
AACACGCCGAGGTACACACCGGTCGGATAGAGCACGTTGCCCCACTGCGACGCCAGCCCCCATTCGTACCCCAGCGCCGGGCTACCGAGGAACGTCGCCCCACTTGCGGTGGTCGCGGCGAACGCAAAAGCCAGGAACACGGGGCCGTACGATCCGCGCGCGGTGGCAAAATCGTCGGCGTGTTTGACCTTCCGTTGGCCGACCACACCGATCGCCAGCATACCGCCGATATAGATGATCAGAAAAACCCACGACCAGGTGATCAGATCCATATCACTTACTGTTTGGCTAGTGACGTGCGAAACATCTCATGGTCGTTTCGGATGATCACGTGCCGATTGGCAAAGGCCGGGTGACACCAGTTCACGACGCTGTTGAAGTACCGTTGGGGCCCGTAGCCGGACTCGGTGTCGGGGTCGATCAATTTTGTGCGATCGATCTCCTCCGGTCCGGTGGGGCTGAACCGCATGATCAGTAGTTCCCCCACGTCGTTGATCATAAAATATCGATCGCGCTGGGCGACCAGGAAGGCCGATCCCCAGCGCCCCTGTCGCGTCAGTTTCTCGTTCGTCCAGATCCTCTTTCCCGTGGTGAGGTTCAGGCCGCGAAATTCACCGTAACTACAGGTACCGTAGAAGTAGTCTCCCTGGATGATGGGGGTGGTGATCACCGAGTGCAGTCCGAGCGTCTGGTTGGGACGCTCACCGCTCCCCTGAATATGCCACAGTCGCTTAGCGCGCGGGCGACTGTCGTCGAGTTCAACGAGCATCGACCCGCTGTAGAACGACGAGACCAGCAGTTTGGACCCGCTCTTAACCGGCGTCGCGATCGCCATCGCCCCGCGTACCACCATCGGCACATTCCAGTAGACCTTCCCCGTCTGTGGGTCCAGCGAGCGCAGTGACTGCGGATCCCAGTAAATCAGCTGCCGCGCACCGGCGTGCTCGTAAATGACAAATTGGGAGTAGCCCAGTTCGTAGTTGACCGAAACCGCCTTCCAGACTTCCCGTCCGGTCAGCTTGTCGTAGGCGCGCAACTGTTCGCGCTGTTTTCCCCCCGTCGCAAAGATCACCAGGTCGCCATCGACAATCGGCGCCGTCGAGATCCCAAACGTCGGCGGCAACAATTCGTACTCGGCGCGACTATCCTTTGACCAGATCAGCTTGCCGGACGGGAGATCCAAACAACGGATATGCCCCACCGCGCCGATTGCATAGACACGGTCTCCGTCGATCGTCGGTGTGGCCCGTGGACCCGTCCGGTAGGAACCCATAATCTCGCGGTAATGGGTTTCCCACTCGTCCGCCCACAACAGTTTGCCGGTCGCTTCGTCCACACAGATCACCCGCTCAATCGCCTCCGCCGTCTCGGTGTCGGGCTTGGGCCGGTAGTCCATCGTGACGATCTTCCCGTGCGATACGACGGGCCCGGAATACCCCGCTCCGATTTGAATACGCCAGGTGTGTGTCAGACCCTTCTCGGGAAACTTGTCCATAATGCCGGTGTCGTGCCAGACGGCGAGGCGATCCTTGCCTCGCCACTCGGTCCAGTCCTCGGCTTGCGACTCGATCGTTGCGGCGCACGCCACCAACACCAACCACCCCATGAAACTGCGTTTGTGCATCATCGTCTTCATGAATCCCGCGCTCCGCGTGCCGCTTCTCTAGGGGTCATTCGGCCGTTTACATCGGTCGCTCGTTGAACGTCTGATCGACTCAACCACGCCAGCGAACGACCCTATCACGGATGGCATTGTAACCCAAGGGGTGCCCTCCCAGCATCGCGGAAAGGGCCGGACCGCCCGCAATCGACCGGGCGCGTCGGGTCCCCGATTCGACCCGCGATGCCGCCCCCGCGAAGCCCTACGGGGTCACTGATGCGACGCATTCTGGGTGACGACGCGCGCACGCAGCGCAACCGCTGCGAACTCACCCACCCCGCCGAGCAGTAGCTTGATCTCGACCGACTCGATCACCTCCCGGTTGGCTTCGGCGAACACCGACAGTCGGGCCATTGCATGGGCCAACGCGGTGATCGCCGCCTCCCCCTCGCGCTGGCGAAGGAGTCGCGGGTAGCCCGCGGCGCACTCGATCACCCGCCGCGCCTGAACCTCCGCAAACGGCGCCCGACAGAGCGCAGCCGACAGCAGGCCTGCCGACGGCGCGCCAATTTCCAACGTCACAACGGGGCCGAACACGCGATCGCGTCGCACTGCGAGGACGGCCTCGACGCCCCCGGGGACCGCGTATTCCACGCGGACCCCCTCGACGCCGGCGTCGGGGTGCGCACGTCTGAACGAGTCGAGCACCCTCTCGCAGGCTGTGCGGGCCGCATCCGGTGAGGGATCGCCGAGCGTGGTCGTCACCGCCGCGTGATCTTGGGGGATATCCGGCGAGACGATGCGGATCGCGACCGGGAAGCCGATCTGGTCTGCCGCCGCGGCCGCTGCTTGCGGGCTGTGGACCAGCCGCTCGGGAATCAGACGCAGACCGAAGTCACTGAGCAACCGGGTGATCTCAGCCCCATCGCACAACCCGGGCCTGAGTTGCGGCGCCGTCGCCGGGTCCTCGGCGGCGGGCAATCCCCTCGCAAATCCACGGCCGATCTTGACCAAGGCCCCCACGACCTCCAACGCTCGGTAGGGTTCGGCGATCACCAGATAGCCCTCTTCCTCAAAACGCCCGACGTTCTTCTGGGGGCCAAAAATAGACTGCACAATCAGACGGTCGGGGAACCGCTCGCGGACCGGTTTGAGGGCCTTCAGAATCTCGTCCGAGAGGTAGTCGGAGTAAGGCAAAAACATGAAGAACCCGACGATCGCATCGTAGTCCTCGTCGCCGAGGATGATCTCGTAGTTCTTCGTGATCAACGACATGTCGTTATAGACCTGGGCCGTAAAGTCGACCGGGTTGCCCACCGCCGCAAAGGGGTTGAGCGCCTTGAGCTTGCTTTGGGATGCCTCGGACACGGGTGCCACATCGAGCCCAACCTCGTAGGCTGCATCGGCCATCATGACGCCGGCGCCGCCGGAAAGGGTTACGATGCAAACTCTGCCGCGGGTGGGATAGACACCGGCCGAGCAGCCGTACACGACGTCGATCAGTTCGTCGACCGTGCGGCAACGGAACACGTTGTAGCGGTCGAACACGGCGTCGTAGACTTGATCGGAACCCGTCACCGACGCGGTGTGCGCGGCAGCGGCGGCCGTACCGACTTCGGAGCGGCCGACCTTCTGGACGACCACCGGTTTGCCCGCTTCGTAGGCCAGACGGAGCGCTTGCTCCAATTTCGCGCCGTCGCGGCAGCCCTCCAGATAGGCCGCGATCACCTCGGTTTGGTCGTCCTGCGCCATGAATGCGATGCAGTCGGCAACGTCGACGTCGCACTCGTTGCCGGTCGTGATCCAATAGCTAAACCCGAGCCCCTTCTCACGACCGAGCACAAAACAGTGCGCGCCGAACGCGCCTGACTGGCTCACCATTCCGACATTGCCCGTCTTGGGGAGTCCGTGGGTAAAACTGGTCGAAAACGTTCCGTAGCAACCGTTCTTGGGATTGAAGTAGCCGAGGCAGTTCGGGCCCACGATGCGCATGCCGGACAGGCGACCGATTTCCGCGAGCCGCTGCTGGGCTTGTCCGCCACGAGCGTCCATTTCGGCAAAGCCGGCGGTAAACACGACCAGCGCTTGCACCCCCTTTTCGGCGCAGGCCTCGGCTGTCGGCAGCGCGATGCTCGCCGGCACCGCCATGATCGCGACGTCGACCGGTCCATCGACCGCCGCGAGCGAAGGGAAAGCTGGCAATCCCTGGACCGTCTCGCGGGTCGGGTTGATCGGGTAAAACGCTCCCCGATATCCATATTCCCGAAAGCTGCGGACGGGAATGCCGCCAATCTTATTCGGATTATCCGAGGCGCCGAGCACCGCGACGGAGCGCGGCCAGAACAGCGGTCTGAGGCTCGCCGCGGTGGCAGCAACGTCGGTCATGCGCAGTTCTCCAAGTGGCGGAAGCGGGCGGCGCGGAACGCGGTTTTGGATCCGGGCATCACCGCACGACCCTCGCAGCGAGATGGCCCGGTCGAAATAAGTACAATAACTCGTTGCCTCCCGCAAGTTCCCGGTCTGTCCCCGGTGCGGGGCCTGCTGAGGTCGACCGATCGGTTGCCCACCGAGTCGGCTTGAATGAGTGGAGGGACCCTGGATGCATCCACGACAAAAACCCGAGTGGCTCGTCACTGCGTTTCCCTGGAAACAGCGATCGGCCACCGTCAACGGACGCCGGATGGCCTACATTGACGAAGGTGACGAGAACTCCCAACCGGTGCTACTCCTGTCGGGCAATCCCACCTGGGGATTTCTGTACCGCGACTTTGTGAGCCCACTGATCGCGGCGGGGTACAGACCGATCGCCCCGGACTGGATCGGCACCGGCTACTCGGACCACCCACGCGACGACCGCGCGCTCACGCTGCCCCATCACATCGCCGACCTGGTCGCACTCCTCGACCAACTCAAACTTCGCGAGTTCGTCATCGTGGGACAGGACTGGGGAGGCCCCCAGGGAGTGGGCGCGGCGCTGCAGCGCATCGAACGGGTGGCAGCAATCGTGTTGATGAACACCTGGCTATTCACCGATTGCCTGGGTGCATTTCATGCCGCTCCACGACCGTGGACGACGTGGCATGCGCCCCTGATCGGTCAGTACTTCATGAAACGTCACAAGGTGCTATCGATGAACGGCCCCAGCGTGACCTCGAAACGTGGCATCACCCCCCGTGAAGCCGACGCCTACCATCATGTGTTTGACGAACCCGACTCGGACCACGTGGTCCTCACCTGGCCACGCACGATCCCCCTCGTCGAAGGAGATCGGGGTTGGGTGGATATGCAGCACATCGAACAGAGGCTTTCCGAATTGTCAGAGATTCCCCTGCGGCTGTTGTGGGCACCGGAGGACAACGTGTTCCCGATCGAATACGCCGAGCGGTTGAAGCAGTTGCTCCCCCACGCGCAAGGTCCCACGCTCTTCGATCGCGCAGCGCACTTTCTCCAAGACGACCGAGGCCCGGATCTGGCCACAGCGACCATCGAGTTCCTCGACGCGCAGCGGGAGCAGGCGTCATGAAGTTTGTCACACCACCGCCAGAAGAACTCCGTTTGTTGCGCCGGGATCCATTGTTGTGGGAACAGGAGCTTGACGTGCGGCCGGATGTCGCCGAGGACATCGAACGGGCCGTGGGCACCCGGGCTGGAAGGGTCTATTGGCGATCCGACCATGACCATCTCTACGCACTCGAACTGACGCACACCGGTGGCGCGCGACCCTCGATGGCCACCGTCTTCGGCTACTGGGAACGCTACGAGCCGCGGCCGCCTGAACGTGAGATCGACATCGACCTGCTAGCAGCCATGCGCTGGATCGCGAGCGTCTCGACCAGTCTTCAAGAGGAGGACGTGCGTCGCGTCGCGCACTACGGAAGCATCCCCGGTCCCCACCAGAAAGGGGACATCCTGCAGACGCCCGCAGATCGGTTCGTCGAACTCCCCGGCTTTCCCTACGAACCGAGATACACCGAGGTCGANGAGATGCGGATGGCNCATGTCGAACACGGCAGCGGCGACCCGATCCTGATGCTCCACGGCGAACCGACNTGGGGCTATCTGTACCGCAAGATGATCCCNCCGCTTGCCGAGGCGGGGCGGTGTGTGGTCCCGGACCTGATCGGGTTCGGCCGATCGGATAAGCCGACCGCGGACAACGCGTACCGTTACGCCACTCACGTGCGCTGGATGCGCAGCTGGATCACATCTCTGGACCTGCAAAACATCACGCTCATTTGTCAGGACTGGGGGGGGAGTATCGGGCTGCGGGTGCTCGCCCAGATGCCCCACCGGTTCCAGCGCGTGGTCGCCATGCATACCGGAATCGCCGACGGAAGAGGTTGGTCGCCTGCGTTCTTGACCTGGCGTCGGGCCTCGCAACGGATGCGCGAGATGGATGTTCCGCGNCTGATGCGCCGCTCCTTGCAGATCACACTCTCCGATGCCGAAGCCGCGGCGTACGGAGCACCCTTTCCCACCGCCGAATACCAGATGGGTGCGCTGACATTCCCACGCCTGGTACCGATCCGGCCAGACACGCTGGCCGCCTANGACAACCGTGCAGCCATCGACGTGCTGAAGACACTCGAGATCCCGGCGCTGTTGCTGTGGGGTGACAGCGACCCGATTACCGCCCCCAATCGGCAACATCTGGCTTCGATTTTCCGACAGGTAACCCATTCCGAACCGATCCCACACGCGGGCCATTTCATCCAGGAAGACGCCGGCCCGGAAGTGGCCCGGCGGATCCTCGCCTGGATGCACCCTGGGTAGTTGAATCGACAGCCGCACTCGCCTATCGTGCATCGCGAGCATCTCGCCACGGTGTGGGACCTTCCCCGCGGCGGACGTGACGCGTTTGCCAGCGGCTCCTGTCCCTACGAAAACCGGCCCTACGGAAAACGGCCGCTACGAAAAATGGGCAGGGCGGCGACCGCTGCGGGCCAGCCAGATCGAAGGAGGCATTGTCGATGGTCGGTACTACCCTGCGGATGCACCTTATCGCGGCCCTGATCTTGTCCACGAGTCAACCCGCCTCGAGCCAGCACCCTTGGCAAAAGCCGCCGGTGCGACGCCCCACCGACATCGCACGCATCGTGGGGGAGCTCGTGCAACGGCAGCCCTCCCGGGACTTGAACATCGTCTGGGTCTGGGGCGTCGACAAGAACCATGGGCGCGGCGCCCACGAGTACGGCTGGGTGATGGATCGGTTTGTCAACACGTTGCTCCCGGAGGTTCCGCGCGTAACCGCCACCGCCGCCATGTATTTCCCCACCACAGCGCAGTGGGAGAAGGCGGACCTGGTGGTTTTCTACTACCAACAGCGGGAGCCCTGGCGACCACAGCAGTACGAACTCGTCGACGCCTTCCAAAAACGGGGCGGCGGGCTGGTCTTTCTTCACCTGGCATTGTTGGAAGGGTCGGGTGAAGCGTTGGCGAAGCGTATCGGGCACAGCTATGGGGTCCGCGACACCGGCCGTGGCGCCACCCGTTGGGGAGTCCTGCCGACCCCCATCCAGCAAACCGACGCCGGCACCAAAAGTCCACTGCTGGAGGGCTTCCCCCGCAACGTCGATCTGGTCGACGAGCTGTACTGGAACCTGCGCGGAGATCCAACCGACACGATCCCCATCCTGACTTCGCCCGCCGGACCCCTCCACGCATCGAGCGGGCCTCCCAAACGCGCCGAACTCGACGGCCAGACGTGGCCCGTGATGTGGACCAAAGTCGCCGGCCCCGGCAAGGTCTTCGCCACCGTGCTGGGGCACAACTACTTTACCTTCAACGATCCCTATTTCCGGATCATCTTGCTACGCGCCATGGCATGGGCCATGAACGAGTCGTTTGACCCGTTCAAACCACTGGTCACCCTCCACCTGGAGAGGTAGTTCAGCGGGTCAGCGCCGCGATCACGTCGGCGACGACGGACTCGGCTTTGGCGCGCATCTCCGAGTCAGACGCGTCCTGAATCGGGTGCTCGACGAACACCCGCTTGGCATCGTTCATGCCGAGCGCACCGGCCTGTGTCTGGGCCGCGTCCGCAAACTCGGACGAGGCGATGCTGACCGCCGGCGTCCCCTGTGTCTCGAACCATACCGTGTCGTGCAAACTGCACGTGGTACAGGACCCTCAGTCGGCCAACGCTTCGATCACAAAGTCATTGGCAGCGTTGATCTCCTCCCGCAACGCCTCGGGCGCCGGCTTGGTGAACGTGGGCTTGCGATAACGATTGATCTGCACCGCAGACAGTCTCTCGCCGAGCAACTCTTCGAGGCGGTCGAGGAGCACCTCACCGCGGGGTTTGACAATGTCCAACAACGCAACCGCGCCCTTGATCGACTCCGGACGCGGGGTAATCTCGCGCTGGACAGGGACGCGTTCGTCCGTTGGATCGAGAATCGTGGTCATCGTTTTAGTCCTCGATTTTTTTTGAAACAGGCATCGAACCCATCGGCCCGCTCGCCCAACCGTGAAAGAAGCCAGAGAATTTCCCGGCCTCGGATCCCGCGACAACGATGTGTATGTTATCGCCCGTGGCGAATTTTGGCAGCCGACGATTCAGTTTCTCGTCGGACATCCTCGCCGCCGCGGCGGCATCGAGCCCCACCCCACTCGTGTCGTCCGCCACCAGCTCGCGCAGCGATTTGGACGTCACCTGCTGGATCCGATCGCGCACATCCTGTTTGGTGTATGCGTCCCGGGACAACGTGTCGAGATGTTCGGGCGAAATCACCAGCAGCGCATCGCCCGACCGGTGCGCCTTGACGTGGTGCGCGGATTCCATACAGAGGCCAATCGAGCCCGCCAGCTGAGGTCCGCTGCGCGAGGTCTGGTCGACGATCAGACTGGGGCCACTCGTCATGGCAAACACCGTGACGACCGAGTCGTCCGCAGCGAAGCCCCGTTCGACGTGCAACGGTTCCCACGGGCTGCGCTCCTCCCATTCAGCAAAACACATCGTAAATTTCATTGGGTTGCCGAGTGTCGAACGCTCGGTGCCACCGGGGCGAGCACCGCCGATGTTGCGCACCGCAAGCCGCACCGCGCGGCCGATCGTGGCATTCGCGCGGGTCCCCTGGCCGAGCGCGGAGAGTTTCATATTCATTCCGATCCGGTCACGGATCGGACCGTTGAGTACCATCACTGGCGATGCACCCATCGTCGTTGCGGTGACGCCATGGATGTTAAACTCATCCGTGCAGACCGCTTCGATGGCCGCAATGACCACCGGTAGCGTCTCGGCTGTACAGCCGGCGAGCACCGCGTTGATGGCGATCTTCTCGACCGTCGCCGGTGCCAGATTCGGGGGAATCGTGGCGACCACCTGCTGCGGGTCGCGGTGGGTCCCCGTGAGCATCCGCAGCACGCGCTCGGCGGTTGGCGGAACCACCGGCAATCCGTCGCTATAACCCTGGTCGAACATGAACTCGTGCACATCGTCGTCCGCCGCGATCTCGAGTTTTCGAGCTCGCAACGGCCGGCCCTCCGCCTCGGCGCGGAGGCGGGCGTTGACGATCGGGTCCGCGCTTAACGAACCACAGCCGGGACGCCAGTCGGGAAACCGGTTCCAGTCGACGTCGATCTGGGGCGCATGTCGGTCGAAGAAGTCCCGCCACTGGGTCCGCTCGAATCCGACCAGGCGATCCAGCTCGCCCCCTTCGGCGTCCGCGACGATCAGCAACGGCACCGTCTCGATGTCGTAGGCGAACGACATCTTGAGATCTGAATCATCGAGCACGGGAACCGTCAGCTCGTGTCGCTGGACCATCGCCTGATTCCCCACGGCGGTCTGACCCGGGGCGAACACATCGAGCGTCGTTTCGCTGTGGAGCCGCTCGATCAGTGGCATCACCAAGTCGCAGGTCGGGCAATCGTCCTTAAAAAACACGAGCACCGACTTGGTAGGCGGCGGGTACGAGTGGGGATTGCCCCGCATATCTGTCAACGAGAACGGAGAGCAGCTGACGGACATCGTAAAACCTCCACAGGTGTTCATCGGGTGCTGCCGGCCACCGCCTGGCGGGCATCGATCGATTTCCAAATCGCTTCAAATTGTCTGACCCCATCACCATCGAGAATCTTCACCAATGGGGAGTTCCCCGCCTCGTCGGTGTAAGCGGGCATCCGGGTCCCGGGAAGCACGCGCGTCGGATTCATCATCCAACGCAAATAGAACGCATCGCGCAGTCGCCGTTTGGACTGGACCAGGTCGATGACACCAAAGCCGACCTCCATTTGGGCTTTGCGGGCCCCGACCGAATGGCATTTCGAACAGCTAAAGCCACCGTTTGGGCCCAACAGTTGTTCACCCAGCCGCCGCAGTTCTGGATCGATGTCACCCGCCGTCAGCGGTGAGGGATTCTCGGTCGCGGCCATGCCATGATCGGCGGCGAGTCCGGCGGCCAGCCGCACCGCGGTCTGGGGAAACCGGGGCATGCGTACTGTCAGCCACGGCCGCACCCGAGAGCTGACGCGACCCGCGAGAAACTCTTCCAACCACCGCAACCGTAGTTGCTCGCCCGTATAAGTCAGGGGAGGCGGCGTCGGCAAAGCCATCAGCCTCTCCCCGCCACGGGAATCGGGGACCCTCCGAGGCGCAACCGCGGGTTGGTCGTTGGCCAGGCGCCCGTCGCGTCCATGACACGCGGTGCAACGACGTTCGCTCAACTGCCGCGTGGCGAACTCGGCCGGAACCGTTTGCATCAGCGATGAGAGATCGGTCGATCCGAAGGCCAGCAGCGCCACTCTCTGCGCGGGGGTAAACGTAAATCGAGGAGCCTCCCCGAGACCGTCCCCGCTGGCCACACAACCCCACAGGTCCCAATCGAGTCCCTCCAACTCGGCGAGCCGTTTGGTCTCAAACTGATTCGGAAGGTCGAGTCGATGACAGTTGAGGCAGCCCAATGTCGCCACCAGTTGGCGGCCCCGCAGGGGATCTCCGGGAACCAGCCGCTGCAACCGATCGGGTTGCGATGCAGCCAACAAATAGGAGGCCAACTGATCGGCCTCCTCGTTCGATAACCCAAAGTCGGGCATCCGAGTCGACGGGTGGTGCCGCTGGGGTCTCAGCAGGAAGTCACGCAGCGCGCGAGGTTTCCACTTGGAGCGTAGCGAACTCAGTCCGATGGTCGGTGGCTTAAGCGGCGTGCTGGGGTTTGGGTTGGTCGCCTCGGCGTCTGTGTCGGACCCCAGCGGTGTGTGACACGCGCTGCATCCGATCGTCGAGAACAACCCCTTGCCCAATGCGCTTGCCGCGGGCGATCCGAACGTTGGAGTGTCGGTCGCCCGCTGATCCTCCGGGGGGTCGCTCAACGTCGCCAAGTAAGCTGCCAGGTCGGCCGCTTGCCGTGTACGGCGCTGGCTGTCCTGGCCGGCGCCGCTCGAGCGGGCCAATGCCGGCATCCGCGCGCCGGCGCGGAGCGCCGGCGGGGTCGCAATCCAGTGCGCGAGCCAGTTTGTGTGCAGCCGCGACCCGACGCCGGCCAGCGACGGTGCGACCGCGTGCAACTCGGGCATCGAACCACTTGTCA
>PADE01000118.1 GCA_002702965.1 Planctomycetaceae bacterium | reverse complement strand
CAATCCGATTCGCTTGACGCGACAAGTGGCGCTCGATTTCAACATCTCCCCGCGTTGCGCGCGGCGTCTGCTGGCCAGTTTTGAACGGGCGGGCCTGGTGCAAGTCGCACGGAAACGCGGCCGCGGTCCCCAGGTCGTACTACTGAACCCCAGCGGAGAGATCGTGGCCAATGCGCCTATGGAGGCGCCAGATGCGCCCAGAACGAACGCAAATGCAGAACCATGACCCAGAACACCAGCGGCGATTTCGCGCCTTAGACGGGCAGCCAGATGCCTCCGTCGCACGGCGCCGCAAGGAATCGCAGAGCGCAAACTTTAGTTGTCTGCTAGCCCACTACCGATAGAATAATAGGCTAGCAAACAATTATGGCAATTGGGGCGCCGGACGATGAACAAACGATCCCAGAACAGGCCACTTTCCGAGCAGTTGCGGAAGATTATCTTGGACCACGAGTTGAGCCGTTACGCGATCTGTAAAGCGGCGCGGGTCGACCCGGGCCAGATGCATCGGTTCATCAACGGCACGGGGCGGCTGACCACCGATTCGCTCGATCGGATCGGTAACGTACTCGGTTTGCGGTTTGTGATCGACCAGTGAAAGGGTAAGTGAACGATGGCGAGCATTGCAAGAGACCCAGGTGGCAAACGCCGGGTTCTGTTTGTCGCGCCCGACGAGAAACGTAAGACGATTCGACTCGGCAAGGTATCGCAACGATCGGCAGAGCAAGTGAAGTTCCGCGTAGAGCGGCTGCTCGAATCCAAACTGACGGGACACGCGGTGGATGCCGACACGGCCCGGTGGGTCGCTGAACTGGCTGAACCCTTAGCCGACAAGTTTGCACGGGTTGGCTTGATCCAGCGACACGATCGGACGGCGATGAAACTGAGGCCGTTCTTGACCGACTACCTGGCACGCCGGATCGACGTGAAACCGGCCACCAAAGAAGTATGGCAGCAGGTTGTGCGCAACCTGAACAATCATTTTGGCGGTGATCGCGAACTACCGACGATTACCGCAGGAGACGCGGAAGATTTCAAGATGCACCTGATCGGCGAAGGATTAGCCCCGACCACCGTTCACAAGCGACTGCAGTTCGCACGCATGTTTTTCCGCGCAGCGCAGAAACGGGAGTTGATCGGCGCGAACCCGTTTGCCGAAGTGACAACAAAGCCGACGACACCCACGGACAGACAACACTTCGTCACACCCGCAGAAACCGAACGACTACTTGCGGTCTGCAACCCGACGTGGCGCGTGATCGTGGCGCTTGCCCGCTACGGTGGCCTACGGTGCCCCAGCGAAGTACTCTCCCTGCGGTGGCAGGATGTGGATTGGGAAACGGAAAGGATCGTGGTTCCCTCGCCCAAGACGGCCCACCACCCGGGCAAAGGCAATCGCACCATCCCGCTGTTCGCGGAATTGAACCCGATACTGTCGGAGGCTTTTGAACTGGCCCCCGAGGGCGCAGAGTACGTTGTCGGGGGTGGATATCGGAAGTCCGCAAACACTCCCAGCGGTTGGCGCAACTGCAACCTGCGAACCCAGTTTGAGAGGCTCATCAAACGCGCCGGGCTGCAACCCTGGCCCCGCTTGTTCCATGCCCTGCGGGCCAGCCGCGAAACAGAACTTGCGCACGATTATCCGCTGCACGTGGTGACCAACTGGCTGGGCAACACCCCCCGGATCGCCTTGCGGCACTATCTGCAGGTAACCGATGCCGATTTTGAGCGGGCCTCCGGGCGCGGCGCAGAATGCGGCGCACAGGTGGCGCAGAATGCGGCGCAGCAGGCGCACGCGGCCCGTCGCACGCACTCGCAAGAAACGACAAAAGCCCCTGCGGTAACAAGGGCTTATGCGAATGGGTGCGATGACGGGCGAGAGGACGCCAGACCGTCGAGCGGAGAGGACAGGATTCGAACCTGCGGACCAGTTGCCCGGTCACGGATTTAGCAAACCCGCGCTTTCGACCACTCAGCCACCTCTCCGGTCACTTGAACCCTGATTGTGCAGGATCACGCCGCAGGCTGCAAGAGAGCATACGCCGTCGGGATGGTACGGACAGTAGAGCCGGAATTAGGCCTCACCTATTCCGCGCGCCACGACGGCTCGCGGTCTTGACGCAGGGCATCAACGGTATCTAATTGACAACCGATTCAGGGAGAGATAGTTTGTTTTAGCTGAAAACACTCGGTGCCGCGCTCTTGGTTTTCACCCTGCGTTGTGAGTATTGTCGCCCCGTACGTGCCTTCCTTTGATCGCTTCCGGGCGATCCCCACCACCCGACTCCGGCAGACCCGCGAGCCATGATCGCAAAACTCGTCCCGCAAAGTCGGGATGACTTGCCGACCGAATTTGTTTTGGAACAACTGCCCATGACTTTGGGTCGTTGTGATAGTGCAACGATCTGTCTGAACGATCGCTGGGTCAGTCGATTGCACTGTGAAATCGATTTGATTGATGGATCGCTGATGGTCCGCGATCTGGGCTCCAAACACGGCACGATTGTAAACGGAATCCATACCAAACACGCGCAGTTGCTCGCTGGAGACCGACTGTCGGTCGGGATGGTGACTTTTGAGGTCGTGCTCGGCACTGCCGAGCAGGCAGCGGATGACTCGCAGGAATTGCGGAAGCGACGTCCGCGCTAAGGAACGGGTGTGTTGCGACCGTCCGCTAAGCGATCCAGAGGGCTGGCTGGCCCGGCGGTGAGGTACTTTCTTTCTCGGCATTCCGGGCTCATAATACGCTCCTCTCGTACTCTCCAGAGGCCGCGGTACCCGCCGATCCAACGCTCGTCTTCTTGCGGTGACCGTGCCCTGTTCTTTCATCCAAGGGGCACCCGCATGTTCTCTTTCGAAAAGATACGGCGCAGGCATTTCATGGCGACCAGTTCTGCGGTGTTCGCCGGAGTGATGCAAAACGCGTTGCCCCGACTTGAGGCCGCGGAAAAGAGCCCATACGGCGACTGGCCGATCGGGGTGCAAAGTTATTCTCTCCGTCAGTTCAACACACTCGAAACGATCCGCCACATCCAGGGAATGGGCCTGCATTTCGCCGAGTTTTACGGAAAGCATTTGAGCGTACAGGCAACAGCCGAACAAATTGCCGAAACCGGAAAACTCTGTGCCGGGGCCGGGATCAAGATCAACGCTCACGGTGTCAACCGCTTCAGCAAGGACCATGCCGCGAACCGCAAGATCTTTGCATTCGCGAAACGAGCGGGCATCAAGAATATTACTGCCGACCCCGATCCCGATTCGTTCGACAGTCTCGACCGGCTGGTCGCCGAGTTTGAGATTCGCGTCTGTATTCACAATCACGGGCCCAAACACCGCTACAACACGATCGCCGATGTTCAGGACGCTGTCGCAAAACACCACAAGTGGATCGGGGCCTGCGTGGACACGGGGCACTTTATTCGCGGCGGGACCGACCCGATCAAAGCGGTCCGTGAACTGGGCCCCCGGGTCTTTGCGGTCCATATCAAGGACGACAAATTCAAGGGCGATCCACGCTCCCACAATGTAATAATTGGACAGGCAAATCTGGATGTGGTGGGGTTGTTTAAGGCCCTGAAGCACATCAAGTTCCCACGTGATGGGTCGTTGTCACTGGAATACGAATCCAATCCACAAAATCCGATCGACGACATGAAACAGTGTCTCGAAGTGGCCCGTGAAGCGATCGCCAAGGCCTCCGTCTCATAGCGTCTGCCACGGGCCTGGGTTGGTTGACCGCCGTCGCGGACGGATTTAGAGTGAACGTGCGCGACCCAGCTTGTGTTTGTGTTTGATTCCGCTTGTTGGAATCGGGATTACCGGTGTTAGCCAGGGTATGCTTGCCAAACGCGTGATTCCATGTTTGGACGTCGACAAGGGTCGCGTTGTAAAGGGGACGAATTTCCTCAACTTGCGCGATGCCGGAGACCCGGTGCAGGTTGCTGTTCGGTATGAGCAAGAGGGTGCCGACGAATTGGTTTTCCTGGATATTGCGGCCAGTCACGAAGGCCGAGGTATCATGATGGATGTCGTGCGCAGGACGGCGGAACAGGTTTTTATGCCGCTTACGGTCGGCGGCGGAATTCGCTCGATTGCAGATATTCGGGAATTGCTCAATGCCGGTTCCGACAAAGTCTCTATTAACTCCGCGGCTTGTCGCCAACCCGACTTTGTGCGGGAAGCCGCCGAGAGATTTGGAAGTCAGTGTATTGTCGTGAATGTAGATCCCAAGCGAGTGCGTGAGCAAGGGCGTGAAATCTGGGAAGTCCACATCAACGGTGGTCGAGTCCCTACAGGACTGGGTGCGGTTGACTGGGCACAGCGGGTTGAAGCATTGGGGGCTGGTGAAATCGTTCTGACAAGTATGGATTGTGACGGCACCAAGGACGGGTATGATCTGGAAATCACTGCTGCCGTCAGCCAGGCTGTTTCGATTCCGGTCGTCGCCAGCGGCGGTGCCGGGTGTCCGGAGCATCTTGCCGATGCCATCGAATTCGGGAAGGCGGATGCCGCATTGGCGGCTAGTATTTTTCATTTCGGCGAGTTTTCAATCGAGCAAACCAAACGTGTTATGGCCGAACGAGGCATACCGGTCCGCTGAGATCGCGAAGTCGCCGCGCGAAGGCAACCGAGCGTGGTGGACGCTATGACAAATATCAAGTCCAATGGGGGCGCAGACGGCGTTTCCTGGTAACGAGCTGGAGTATCACGAACATGGCAACGAGTGACGCACTAGACCACACCATCGATCTTTCCGGCGATGAGGATCTGATCCAATCGTTCACCGGAGAACGTGAAGAGCTCGAAGTAGACAAGTACTTTCGGGCTTGCGTCAAACTCGAAGGTAGCGATTTACATATGAAGGTGGGTCAACCTCCCATCGTGCGGGTCGACGGAACATTGAAGCAACTCAATCGCGGGCCCGTGGATCGCCAGGAAATGGTCGATCTCTTGTTCCCGATGTTAACCGATCGAACGCGAGTTATTTTCAAGGACGAGGGAGGTTGCGACTTTGCTTACACGGTTGATGTCGACGGAACGAGTTGGCGTTTCCGTGTCAACATGCTGCAACAACTTGGCAGCCTCGGTTTGGTTGCCCGACGTGTGAATAATTACATTCCTACTTTCGAAAAGCTCTTTTTACCAGACGGTTTGGAAAAGCTCTGCCAGTATGACCAGGGAATGGTCTTGCTGGCAGGGGTGACTGGTTCAGGAAAATCGACCACCATCGCCTCGATGTTGGACTGGATCAACCGCCATTACAAGAAACATATCCTCACACTCGAAGACCCTGTCGAATTTGTCTTCACCGAGGCAAAGTCGCTGATCAATCAGCGTGAGGTCGGGATGGATGTCAAGGATTTTTCAATCGCGATGAAGCACGCGGTGCGCGAGGATCCCGACGTGATGCTCGTCGGTGAAATGCGAGATGAGGAGTCTTTTATGACGGCCATCAATGCGGCCGAGACCGGACACTTGGTGTTCGGAACGATCCATGCATCAAGTGCATCGACGACGATTGGGCGTATTCTGGACCTGTTTCCCGATTCAATGCACAGTGCGATTCGCAGCGCCATTGCGTTTAATATGAAGGGGATCATTGCCCAAAAATTGCTGAGGTCGATCAAGCCGGGTGTGGGAAGAGTCCCCACGTGTGAAGTGATGACGTTCTCCCCCACCATCCGCAAACTGATTCTCGAGGCCGAAGATGAAAAGCTACCCGACGCCATTCGTATCGGTGCGGAGGATGGGATGCAGGATTTCACCATGAGCCTAAAGAGCCTCCTCGATAAAGAGTTGATCGATCGTCCAACGGCATTCGAAGTCGCTCCCAACCGAGAACAGCTGAAAATGGTAATCAAGGGAATCGACGTTTCCGAACCTGGCATCCTTTAATCGACACCGAGGGTATCGATCCCCGTCTGTTTTCGCGAGCGTACCGCCGGCTACCGTTTGTTGCGCTGGGATTTACTTTACGAGAACCACTGATGTTCGGACTAAAAAAACGTAAGAAGAATGACGAGGACTTAGCTCCCCACGAGATGGGACCTCCGGTCGAGCTGTCGGCACGGGGCGCCGACGAAGACACGAACCAGCAGAACTTACTCAAGGCCCGGCAAGACATGGGGATCGTGTCTGCCAAGCAGCTGATCGCTGACATGATCGCGCATAATGCTAGCCGTGTCATGCTCGATTACACGGCCCAATCGGTCGAGGTTCGTTATGACGTCGACGGCGTTTGGCATCCGCAAACCGCTAGCGAGCGGCAGGAGGCCGATCCCATGCTGGCGGTCACAAAATTGATCTCCAACTTGAACGTTGGCGACCGCCGGTCAAAACAACAAGGTCAATTTGGAGCCGTATATAAGAATGTGAAATACGTCTGTAAACTAATCACGGCGGGTACCGAAAAAGGCGAGCGAGTCGTTCTCGAACTCTATAACAGCAAGAACGAAATCAACCGCCCTCCGCAGCTCGGTATGCGCGAAGCGATGATCGACCGCTTCAAGGAACTGGTGGCTGCCGACTCCGGGCTGTTTGTCATTTCGGCACCGGCAAACCACGGCGGCCTCACGACGACTTGGATTTCAGCCCTGGGTGGGACCGATCGATACATGCGTGATTTTGTCGCCCTCTACGACACGCAGCAGGTCGAGCCGGAAGTAGAAAACGTCGATCAAATAACGTACGACCTGGCCGCCGGCGAGACCCCCGATCAGCTGCTAAAAAAGCTGATGCTCAAACAACCCGAAGTGCTCGCGGTTCCCGAGATCCCCAACTCGGCCACGCTGAATGCGCTGCTTGACTTGATTGTCGAAGACGAGATTTGTGTATTTACCAGTGTGCGAGCCAAAGACGCGGCCGAGGGTCTGTTGCGATTGATGCAGTTGAAACCAGACCGGGAGAAGTTCGCCGAAGTGGTTTCTTTTGTCCTTAACACGCGTCTCGTGCGGCGTCTATGTCGTGCCTGCAAACAGGGCTTCCAGCCCCCCCAACAACTGTTGCAGAAGCTTGGCATTCCCGCCGGCCGGGTGAGCGTTTTCTATCGTCAGTGGCAACCCGAAGATTCCGAAACCAAAAAGGGGCAGGATGTCGATGTCTGTGAAAAATGTGCCGGCATGGGTTACAATGGGCTGATCGCGATCTGTGAATTGCTCGTCGTCGATGACCCGATCCGCCAAGCGTTACTGCATCAACCGCAGGTGGATGCAATTCGAAAACTGGCTCGCCGGGCCGGACATGCTACCCTGCAGGAAGAGGGTATTCTCTTGTTGACGCAAGGTATCACGTCAATCAACGAGCTGCAGCGGGCACTGAAGTAAGACCAGGGGCAGAGGGAAACCACGTCGCATCGCTCGCTCCGGTAAGCCTTGCGAAGACGTCTGCAAGCGGGCTGTGCTTTGTCCTAGCGGTGCTAGCACCGAGGATCCACAGCGAACATCGCTTCACCGCGAGCCGAGAAAATTCGCGTACCGTGGTGAACCGGATACCGCGAGAGCGCGCGCTGGCCTTCCAAACGGCTGCGCTAACGTTTTCTGCTCAACGCTCGCAGAGGTTGGTTTGCCGACACCGCCTTCTGAACCCCGTGAGCGCCGCAACGATATCTTATTGTGACAAGTAAGGGGATCTGATAGGTTCTCCAGGCCCTTTCCAGAGGGGTGCCTTTTTATTGGCGCCGCAAGCGTCAAACCGCCGAAAGGGGAAAGTGGGTCTTTCTCTCTCCGCGTCCTCGGTGCCGTGCCATGATGGGTTTGGGATCGCGTTTGCTCGTGATGACAACACTGGTTGGGCTGCTGCCGGCTCTCACCGGGTGCGGGTTCCTGCGTCAGGTCAAGACCGATGAACTGGTAATGGCTCGTCAGGCTTCCCTGCGCGGCGAGCAGGCGTTGCGTCTGGGCCATTGGACACACGCCGAACGGCTCTACCACCAGGCGCTTCAACACTCTTCAAACGATCACCGTGCGCATCGCGGATATGCCGAGGCACTTTGGAATCGTGATGCGCGCGACACCGCCATTGCCCACATGGAAAAGGCGGTGCGGTTTTCGGGTGAAGACCCCAAGGTGGTCGTTCGACTCGGCGAAATGTATCTCGCCAACGGCGATCTGACGCGAGCAGAGTATTGCGCAGCCCAGGCCATCTCTACCGACCACGCGCTACCCACTGCGTGGGCTCTCAAAGGGAACATTCTGTTCCGCGCCGGCAAACTCGATCGGGCACTAGCGAGTTTTCATCGGGCGTTGAGTCTTCAAGATCGTTTTCCGAGCGTACAACTGGAACTCACCCGGATCTATCGAATGCAGCAACGGCCGAGGCGCGCTTTGGCGACGCTCGATGTGTTATCCCGTGGTTACGAAAGCCAAGCGACACCACAAGAAGTGCTCTTTCTACATGGATTGGTTTTGAAAGATCTGGGACGCTATGACGATTCCGTGGACCGACTGACGCAAGCAGCACAGCAAGGCGAACCGAGCGCGCGGTTGCTGTACGAGCTGAGTGAATCTCAGTGGAGGGCAGGAAGTCCGGACAACGCCCGTCTATCACTGTTAGAAGCACTGAGCCTCACGCCCGATCATCACCCCAGCCGTCAATTGCTGGCACGGATTGAAAGTGATCGCCAGGGCTTGACCGCCAGCATGCCACGATAGACTCGCGGGTCCATTCGACCAACCGGTTCGCGGCCGATCCGCTGGGACACCCAACCAACGCCGACCCGACGCGTGTGAGGGCGGGCAGCAACTCGTAATCGAACCGCCACGAGACGAGTCGATCTCTGAGTCGCTACTCATTCAAGAACCGCAAGTCGAGGAACTTAAGCTCTCTCTGGAGCGATTCTTGACGCTGCCGATTCCGCTCTCGCGTTCGAATGAACAACTTGGTCTGTCGTTGCTCGAGTGCCTGCAGCGCCTTGACGGTGTCGGGTGCTAGAGAAGTGAAGAACAGATAGGCTGATTTCAGTGTGTCGATCTCCTCGAGTTGCGTGATCAGACCTACGCCGATCGACATCTGATTCCCCAACGAAATGGTTTGCAAACGAGGTAGCTGTGACAAGACAGATAGTCCAGCTTCCGTAACACCGGGACAATCGAGATGTAGCGATGTCACGGACAGTTGCTGCAGGCCACCGAGATCGGCATCGGTCAGCGACCGCGACTTTAAGCTCAACTGAGACAAACGAGTGCAGTCTCGTAACGCGCGCAAACCTACCCCTGTCACATTTGTTTCCTCGAGAGACAGGCTCCGGAGTCGTGTCAGCTGTGCCACATGTTGCATCGAAAAATCTGTAAACGGAGTTTGCTGGACAAACAGGTGCGTCGTCGGGAACCGAACCGCCATTGTCTTCAAGAACTCCCCGCTGATACGCGTACGCCGAAACTCCAAACTTGCGATGCGGTTCAAATGGGAAATCCCGACGGTCAGCGGATCATCGACTTTGAGGCCGGACAGAGTCAGCCGCTTGACCCGCGGAATAGCGTTGAGTGTGGCCATCTGCGTCGGCGTTGGGTCGACCAATTCCACGTTCGTGGCGCGCGGAATTTTCCAGATCCAGGACCAGCCGCCAGTGCGCGCAGGATCAAACGTGATCCGTCCACCCACGGCTTCGACCTCGACCACTCGCCGTCGTAATTCTCCGTACCAGGCAGCGCTCCAACTGACCATTCCCAAGACCAACCAAAACACCACAATCCCCAACCTGCGGAAGGTCTTGTGCCCAGCTGTCGATCGTCGCGACTCGTCGTCCGACCCGCGCCGAGCCGGAACCAGCGTCACAGCGACTTGGATCAGACCCACAAGTAAAAGGAGACCGAGCGAAGACAGATTGGCAATCGTCGACCGCTCAAATGCGCAACTGCGCGCCCAACCAATACCGACCCAGGCGACCGCGCCGAACAAGCCGATACGCAAACCGAGAACCGTTAACCAGCCCACCCGTTGGAGCGCCACTACGAGACCGAGCATCATTCCGCACAACATGCCCACTTCGTCATAGAACGGCCATCCGGCGAGTCCGCCAGCGAGTGCTCCGCTGACAATCGAGACTGGGGGATTGAGAAAGCGGCGTGCGATCAAGGCCACAGTCAGTGCACTGATGGGAATCAGCAACCACCGCGCGTAGCGTTCCGTCGACGTGTCGGGCAGAACATCGGGACCGGCCCACTCTCGGCTCACGACGACGCGAACAAACGCCGCGGTCACGAGTACGATCAGCCCCGTCACGATAACGACAAACCCGTTTGGAAGTCCCCGATTTGGGCGAGACATAGCAGTCACCGCAAGGGGTGAACATCCGTTAGACACCGGCGAAACACTCAAGGGCAGACCGGCCACGCCCAGACGACGTGAGCCCGCCCGCGCTCACGTTCTCGAGTGACGTCTCTCAGATCAGCGTATCCAACTCGTCAACCAATTCTCCAAATCTCGCGAGCGCCGTCTCAACGGGCTGCGGACTCTCCATATCGACTCCGGCGCTGCGCAGCAGATCGAGCGGATCCTGCGAACACCCGCCTTTGAGAAAGCCGAGGTAATCCCGTAATTCAGCGCCCCCACCTTCGAGTACACGTTGACTAAGTGCGATCGCAGCCGACAATCCGGTAGCGTATTTGTAAACATAGAATGCACGGTAAAAATGCGGAATTCGGAAACACTCCAGATCTAAGATCTCGTCGATTGTGAAGCCCGGGCCGAAATAGGATTCCAATAACTTTCGGTAAACCGCCTTAAACGCCTGAACGGTCAAAGGCTCGCCACACTCAGCCATCTGATGGGTGATCTTCTCGAACTCGGCGAACATCGTCTGGCGGATGATGGTCCCGCGAGTCGCATCGATCTCCCGATTGATCAAAAAGGCCCGCTGCCGATCGTCTTTCGCGCGCTCCATCAAATGCCGACTGAGCAGTTGTTCGTTGAAAGTACTGGCGACCTCGGCGACAAAAATCGTGTAATCGTAATGCAAGAAGGGTTGGTGTTTAGCCGAAAAATAGGAATGCATGGAGTGCCCGGCTTCGTGCGTCAGCGTAAAGACATCGTCCAGTACCTCGGGCTTGTAATTCATCAAAATGTACGGATCCCCGTCGAACGATCCGCAGCTAAAGGCGCCACTTTGCTTGCCTTCATTGGGGTAACGATCACACCAGCGCCCACGCAGTCCTCTCTCTAACACTTCAACGTATTCGTCACCCAACGGCACCAGCGAATCGAGCACCAACCTAGTCGCCTGATTCCAGGAGTGCCGTGTTTGCTCTTCTGAGAGGATGGGAACGTACGTATCGTAGTGGTGAATCTCGCGTAATTTCATCTTTCTGCGGCGCACATCGTAATAACGATGCACGCTCGGCAGATTCTCTCGGACCGCCGCGATCAATCCGTCGTAGACGGCTTGCGGGACGTTGTCGGGAAACAGTGCCGCTCGCAGGCAATTCTCGTAGCCACGAGAGCGGGCGTGATAAACGTCCTTTTGAATCGAACCGCCTAGTGTTGCCGCGAGCGTATTTTCGTGGGCGGAAAACTGTGCGTAGTATTGATGAAAGGCGCTCTTGCGGACGCTGCGCTTTGGAGAAGTCAAGAATTGCGCCAAAGTTGCGTTGCCGAGTTCAACCTGTCGGCCTTTTTCGTCCTTGACAAATCCGAACTTCAGGTCCGCGTCATGTAGCTGCCGAAAGGCGTGGCCAGCTGCCTCTGCCATTTCGCCTTGCATCGCGAGCAGCTCTTCCTCCCGTTTCCCCAACGTGTGTTTCTTGTACCGCCGCAATCTTTCGAGTACCAACCGGTACTGTTTCAGGATTGGATCAGCCAAAAATCGTTTCCATTGGGTCACCGGAATTCCGAGAATTTCGGGACGCAAGAAACTGGCCGCCTCGCTGGCTCGCATTGCTACATGCTGAAAGCGGCCGTACATCCGCTGAGACGGTCCATCCGTCTGATCTTCTGTGGTTTTCAAGAATGCGTAGGTACCCAAACGCTCTGCTAACCGACTACATCCGGTGTCAAACTTGAGACACGCTGCGATCGCTGATGCGCTGTGGCGCAACGTCCCGGGAAATTTCGCGTAACCTGCGATGCGCTTCTCAAACCTCTGGAAGGCCTTTTCCCAGTCGCCCTCGGTGGGAAATAGGCTGGACAAGTCCCAGGTGTCAGGCAGCTTGGTCTGTTTGCGTTTGGGAAGTCGTATGGGCGCACTCATCGAAGTCTCGCATCTTGAAACAGGGTTGCGGTACGACTACCACCGCACGACCGCGGTTCCCCATGCCAGGCCCGCACCGAATCCGGACAGCAACACGTGATCACCGCGCTGAATTCGACCCTGGCGGTTGGCTTCGTCGAGCACCAGCGGAATACTCGCAGCAGAGGTATTTCCGTACCGATCTAGATTCACAACCACTTTTTCTCGATCCAACTCCAGATCGTTAACCGCCGAGTCAATGATCCGCATATTTGCCTGGTGGAGAACGACGAGGTCGAGATCGGACGGCGTCAGCTTTGTTTCGCGCAAGATGTCCAGGGTAGTCTCTACCAGAAACCGTACTGCCCACTTGAAAACGGGACGTCCGTCCATGCGGATGAAATTCCGTGACTCCTTGAGTGTCTCCGGGGTCAACCGCTCGCGGGAGCCGCCACCCGGCAGGCAGATCAGATCACCACCGTCTCCATCGGCTCCTAACGTGTAAGCAACAAGCCCTTGGTGCTCGTCACCGGCTCCCAACAACACGGCGCCGGCAGCATCACCAAACAGCGGAAACGTCTTCTGATCTGCGGGATCCACGATTCGCGACATCACATCGGCAGCAAGCACCAATACATGCCGACAACAGCCAGTCTTTACGAACTGCATTCCGGTAACCAGCGCATACATGAAACCGGCGCAAGCCGCGTTCAGATCGACTGCGGCACACTTCGCCCCAATACGACGCTGCACATGACACGCGGTCGAGGGCGTAGGAGTGTCAGGCGTTATGGTCGCGACCAGGATCATGTCGAGTTGATCCGCCGCGAGGTCAGCCTGCTGGAGGCACTGCGTGGCGGCCTCGACTGCCAAATCACTCGTCGCCTGGTTGTCGGCAGCGTGACGGCGTTCGAGAATTCCCGTCCGTTGCACAATCCAATCGGCGTCGTAGCCGAGCTTGACCAGATCTTGATTTCCAACCGAGTGCGGCGGCGTGTAGGCGCCGGTGGCTAGGATCTGCACACCCGTCAAAGTAGCCAAACCGCGCGGCGGTCCGGCCTCTGTCCCCGCGGTTGGTTCAAGCGTGGATGCCATCTAACTTCAGGGCTCCTGAGCAAACTGCCAACAAGCGTCAATATACCAGAAGAGAAAAAGATACCAGACGAGAAAAAGAGCGGACCGGCTCTTATCGGGGCTCATCGGGAATCTCGATCCACCGTCCTTCGGAGTGCGAGGCCAACACGCCGTCCGCAATGACCTGTGCGCAAAGTCCGTCATAAAAACTTGGGACTGCGTCGCGGGACTCGAGGATGGCTGAGACAAACTCCCACACTAGGTCATAGCGAAAAACGGTCGCGGGCTCTCCCTCCGCCGGATCGCGAGGACTTCCCGAAGGTCTAAGAAACGCGTCGGGAACGCGTTCGGGGTGGAGATCGTCTCCCGTCTTTCCGAGGAGGATCTCGTTGGGTTCATGTAACCGGTATACCGCGGACATCTGCGACCCGTTGATTTCAGCCCATTCGTGTCCAAATCCGCCGCGATGGTAGCCTTTGGCCAGGGTCGTGCCTTCCCAGACACCAACGCCGCCCGTTCGGAATTCGGCGATCAGGCTGGACCAATCGTCAACATCCGACGGAGCGCATGGTTTCCCATCGGCAGTGACATCGCGGTCCGCAAACCGGGCCACGGCACCGCATAATCGCTGAATTGGCCCGAGCAGGTCGATGGCAAAATCGATCCGGTGAATGGTCATGTCGAACAGATCTCCCGCACCCGCTCGATCTTGATACTGGCGCCATGCCCAGCTGGTCTCGGGCAAGTCGAGAAACCGCTGACTACGAAAATGCCGAGGCTCTCCCAAATCGCCCCGCTTCAAAAGATGTCGCAGATAACGCATCGCTGGAGCAAAACGGTACGTGAATGCCGTCATATGGACCACCTGAGCATCGCGCGCCGTGTGATACATCTCGCGGACCTGACCGGCATCGAGCCCAAGCGGCTTTTCACACATCACGTGTTTGCCCGCGCGAGCAGCCGCGAGCGTCATCGGATGGTGGGTAAAATTGGGCGTAGCGAGAATCACTGCATCGATACCTGGGTCGTTGCAAATCTCTTGGTAGTTAGTGGTTACATGATCGACATGCCATTCATCTCGGCGTTTGCTGAGTAGGTCTGGATCGGCATCACAGGCGGCAACCAACTCAGCTCGGGGATCGAGACGGATTCCCGGAATGTGGTGATAGTCGCTGACCGCGCCAGCTCCGATGATTGCAATTCGGACCGGACCCTGAGCGTTCACAAAGGGACTCCTTTACCGTTGTTCTTGTGACGCAATATGTTGTCGGTAAAAAGCTTACGCAACTCAAGCTGCCAGCGTATCGATTTCTTCTACCGTGCTCAAGGTCGCATCTAACCGTAATCACTTTACACAGCCCTATAGAGGGGTGTCGGAGCGCCCTCAAACAGAATAGATTGGGTTTCTCGTTGGACATCTGGCACCGGGTGTCCAAATTCGACAACTCATACCAGCAACCCCCGAAATTGCATATGTGTCTGTTGGCAATTCAATATCAGCTCGTTCCGGAATCCCCCATTTTGGTGGCGTGCAATCGCGAGGAAAGTTACGACCGACCGACCAGCGCACCCTCTATTCAATCAGGTAAACCGCGTGTGCTAGCGTGCACCGATCAGGTGGCCAGTGGCACCTGGCTCGGTGTCAATCAGCACGGCATGTTCGTCGGCGTGTGCAACCGGCCCAAACTGTTTGTCTCGCCGTCACCTCGATCGAGAGGGCTATTGTGCCGAGATCTACTGCGTTCTGGATCGGCTCGCCTGGCCGTCGATTTGGCGATGGAGGAACTCCACGCGGGCAACTACGCAGGGGCGAATTTCGTGATCGCCGATAGCGAGAGCGGCTGGGTTGTGCATGCAGGGGACGAGTTGGAAGCAGCCCAGCTCGAGGAAGGGCTGAGCATTATTAGTAACAGCGATGTCGACAATCCACGCGATCAACGCGTTCAAATGGCACACCGTTTACTCAGCTTGCAGACGCTCGATTCGCCTGTCAAATTCCTGGCAGTTGCCAGCAAGGTATTCGCTCGCGCCCCATCCCCTCCGGGTCGCCCGAGTATGGTGATCCGAGGCCAAAGTCGCGGAACGGTAAGCTCCACCTTGCTCTCTCTGGGAATGAAACCACGAGACGCAATCTACCAATATGCTGCGGGGCCGCCAGATCGGACGAAGTTTGAAGATTTTTCGCCCCTATTACGCGACATCCTGAGCCGAGGGATTCGAGAAACACGGTCCGAAGTCCAAGTTTGATAACCTGGCGCGGCGGCCTCCTACGCAAGACCTTTGGCGCGCTCGGAATTTGTCGGCGACCGCCTGATCGCATTTGCTGCCGTCCCCCGAAAAGAACGAACGGTGTTCGATCCAAGTGGTGTTGCACGGATGGTGCGGGAACACCGGAGACGGGCTATCGGGTGGCGCCAAACGAACCTGCTCACAGCGCAAGAGTGTACTTGTGACCGGCACTGGTTGCCGTTTCATGTGCGCCTACCAAGATATTTTGGAGACTGTCTAGGGCAGACATCCAGCGCCGCCAATCTGGACGCGAAACCCTGGATCAGCTGACCAACTCCAACAACGACTGCGGATCCAAACCGACGATCCCCAGTTCCTCCATGGTCCGCGCTAGTGCCCAGGAATCGATGTCCAGCATGATCGAGGTCAAGCCAATCAACGATCGCATGGTTGGACACCCAACCCCAATTTGCTCGCCCAGTAAGGCCCACGTCGCGAGTCCGTAGGGCACGTCTTCGGTAAGCCAACGACTGTCAAGTTTGCCAGGTGCCCTAAGCTGAGTGAGCATGCGGCTACCGTTGATGGTCGACCAGAGATCGCCGCTAGGGCCAAAACCGGCCGCGTGGAATGACTCCTCGACAGGACGCAACTCCACTCCCAGAGCGCGGGCGATCGCCAGCCGCTCCCGATCTACCGCCTGAATCACACGGCAAACGCCCGGCATCACCCCTTCTTCATAGAAATAGAATTCGCCTCGCGCGTATTCGATACGCCCCGCGTTCATCAACACACCAGCCGGATGGACAACAGGGTTCATCGCGGCCAAACCACACGCGATGACATGGGGGTAGAGTTGTAGTCCGGGAAACCACGAGCCGAGCGCGCTCTGAACGCGAGAACCAGCCGAACCGGGAATCGCCCCTAAGCCCATCCCCTTCACAACTCCCCAGATCGTCGCCTCGGTGGGCGAGGTCTTGCGGCATACATAGGGTGCTGTGTCGGTCTCGGCGACGACCAGTCCCTCGGGAGCACCACGCTCTTGAAAGATGCGCGCCATTTGCAGGCTACCCATGTTTCCGGGCATCAACACCAGGATCTGGTCTGCCTNGAGATGGTTGGCACACGCTTCGGCGAACGCGCGATGGGCATACGAGGGGACGATCAATAAGTTCAGCTCGTTTTCACGAAGCGCGGCGGCGACATCTGTGGTAACGCGCTTCATCGTCGCCACACCCTCATGTGCAACCCCTATTAAAGTGATCTCGCGCGATTCACGGATGGGTGCAACCATCTGATCAAACGAGGGGAGTTCGCACAGGGTAACTTCGGCCCCCGCCAGAGTGAGATTTGCCGCTACCGCAAAAGCCGTGTTTCCCCCGCCGAGGACCGTGAGACTTCTGGACATGAATGCGCCTTCGGGAAAAGTGAGAGTCAGTTGTGGGAAACGGGGGGACGCGCCGTGTGCCTGACAACTCGGAAACGCGGTGTGACACCGTAGCGGCCTGATGCTAACTTGGGTCCCCGACGGCGACAATCCGACCGGAGACCGCTTTGGGAGCGTTCAGCCGAGTAGCGCAGCGGCCAAATATCAGGTTCCCATCATCGTTCTGAGCCGGTAAAATTAGGGAGTCGATTCGCTGGTGCGATGATGATGGTCCCAATTGGGAGGAAACCAACATGTCTAGGATGACTCGGTACGTTCTAACTCTGGTGTTGTCGCTGGTTGGCGGCGGAAGCTGCCTTGCGCAGGCTTATGTCGAGCGGGTATTCCCACCTGCGCTGCAGCGAGGCCGAGTCTCTCGAGTGGTGGTCACGGGTTCCAATCTTGCCGGAGCGACCGCACTTTGGACCTCCCTCGGCGACCAACTCAAGCTGGAGCTAGCGACCGCCAGTTCAGACAAGCAGGCAATGTTCGACGTGTTCGTCCCGCATCAGGCGCCGCTCGGTTTATACGGGCTGCGGTTAGCTACCCGCGACGGCCTGAGCAACGTACACCTGTTTGCGATCGACGACTTACCACTGGTCGAAGAAACCGAATTTGCGCAACCCCAACTGGCCAATAGCGAACCACAAAGCGCCCAGCACCTCAGCCTTCCCGCGGCAGTCGTCGCTTCTTGTAATCCGACCGACGTGGATTGTTTCTCATTCGATGTGACAGCCGGCCAACGCGTTTCGTTTGAGGTGGTGGGTAACCGCCTCGGCAAGGCGTTTGATCCCGTACTGTCCATTCTGGATGCTCAAGGCGGTTTCATCACTGATCGCGANAACGACGTGGGTTTGTTTTTCGACTGCCGTTTCGAGCACACGTTCGTCGATGCNGGGACGTACGTCGTCAAGGTACATGATTCGCGATACCACGGTTCGCATCACTGGACCTACTCGCTCCGTATCGGTCGATTTCCGGTGGCCCGAGTAGCGTTGCCTTCAACCGTTCACCCAAGCGAACAATCGCAAGTCAATTTTCCGCAACTGGACGGCCCCCCGCGCACGTTCTCGTTCACGGCCTTCAACAAGCAAACGACTCCTTTCTTTTTCGGTCTGCGGGGAAATCAAGATGAAGGATCCGCCTGGCTACCGCTATCGTTTTCCACGCTNCCCAATTTGATCGAAGTTGAACCTAACAATGATCGTGATCAAGCCACGGCGGCGACCGTGCCCTGCAACTTGCACGGGATCATCAGCCAGGAAAACGACTGGGACTATTTTTCGCTGACGTTGAAAAAAGGACAGAAGCTCAAATTCTGCGCGCAGACGCGCAACATTGGTTCAGCCGCGGACCTCGAGTTGACGGTGTTGGGGGTCGATGGCAAATCTCTGAAGCAGGTTGATGACTCCGGGTTCGAAGACGCGATGTTCACCTTCACGCCACCCGCCGATGGCATTTATGTTTTGCAGGTCGGTGACGTTCTGCGACATGGCGGCGCGGCCTTCGTCTACCACATTGAGGTAACACCCGTTCGCCCTCACGTGGAACTGCAAAGTGAAGTCGGCCGCATCGCAGTGCCCCAGGGGACCTGGCAACCACTACCGCTGACGCTCAACCGCACGCTCTACACGGGCCCGATCGAACTGACCCTGGCTGGGGCGCCGGACGGAATGCGGTTGAGGACATCGTCCATCCCGGCTGACGTCAGCCATCTCGATGGCATCCTGGACGTCGACCCGCGCGTTCCAACGGGTGTCTACACGCTGCAGGTGGTCGCATCGGCGAAGTCCGAGCAAGGGACGTTTCAGACACAGGCCCGTACCCAACCCCTGATCGACCGCTTGCCGACTGGGCGCGGACCGCATGGCGAACCGTTCGAATTGCGCGAAGACCAGCGGCGGTTGCCGGCCACACTTACCGACCGCATCGCGATTGTCGTGCTACCAGCGTCCCCCTTTGATTTTGAGCTTCCCGAGAGCAATGTCCTCTTGCCGCGATATGCTTTTACCCACTTCCCGATCAAGACGACTCGCGCCGATACGTTTACCGCGCCGATTCAACTTATCGCCCGCGGTGGTCAGTTAGAACAAGATCGGTTACGTAAGCCAAAGATCATCGCCGCGATTCCCGACGCAACCGTGGAGCAGGGTGCCGTGATGGCCAAACTGACGTCCGGAGTCGACACAGCGACCACGAAGCACCGGGTGACCATCACAGCGACCGCGCAGGATGGCGAACGGACTGTCAACCTAACTCGCGTGTTTTACCTCGAAACTCAGGTCGCTTTTCGACCCTCGCTCGACCCCCCTCAGCTCAAACTGAAGCCGGGAGCCGAAGCCAAAGTGCGAATTCTCGCCAATCGTCTAAAACCCTTCGACGGCGCGTTCACCGTCCGGCCTTCGAAGGTCGATGGAATCACGGTACCGGAGTCGATTGTCCTGGCGGTGGGTCAAACCGAAGTCGAAGTACCGGTGAAAATCGCAGCCAGCGTAAAGCCCGGAAAGTACAACGTCGATTTTCCGGCAGACACTCGGATCGCCAAGTTCGCTGAGCAAGCCTCTGCCGGCAAGTTGGAAATTGAAGTTGTCGCCGCAGAGTAACCTGTCCGTTAAGCACTGCTAGCACTGCTTAAACCCGTTAAAGTCGGCCCGGAATACCGGGTTTACTTAATCGGAACGGGCATGGTAACCGAAACAAGTTTCCAGTAGCTCAGGGATTTTCGTCACGCTTTCTGGACGCTGGCAGTGCGCAACTTTTGTTTTCGTGTCTTGAAATACACCACAGCGTGCTGCGCGCTGGTGATCTGTCATATGGGGACCGCCGGTGAAGTTCCTGTGGCGATCGACCAAACGGGTGTTTCGACTCGTTATGTTCAAGCTTCCGCCGATGATCGGTCGATCGACGTTCCTTTCCAACACGATGGGCAAATCGTAGCTTGGGCACCCGAAACAGCCTTCGGGGCCCACCCTCGTCTCAGCTGCTGTGGCGTTCTGGCCCGACCACCTTCCTGGGGTCAGCTGGATTTTTTGTTGTGGTGGCGTAGTCCGTATCACCTTCCACCTCTGGTTACCAGCAGCCCCGTGGGGACTCCGGTCGATCAGGCCGGCCAGTTGAATCAGCCGACCACGACACGATTGCTCGGAGGTCATTCGCTTGCGAACGGGCCCAACGCCGGCGGACGAATCGATTTCGGCTACTGGCTGGACACCCACCAGCAGTTGGGGATCGGGGGAAGTTTTCTCGCATTGGGACAGTCACACCTAGAATTCGCGACCGATTCGAGCACCCACGCGATACTCACGCGCCCCTTCAACAATGTCAGTGCAGGGCAAGCACCGCTGGCGGATGCCCTGCTCATCGCATTTCCCGACGAATCGACCGGTCGTGTCGACGTCCGGGGATCCTCTCGATTGATGGTAGCCGAGGGCTATCTGAGACAATCATGGTATGACGATGTTGTCACCAATATCGACCTGGTGGCCGGATATCAATTTTCACGGATCGATGAAAGCCTGCTCATTACCAGCCAATCGACCATCTCGAGTACTTCGAACCTACGGCCACCGGGAACGACTCTTGATGTGCGCGACTCATTCGTCACGCGCAATGAGTTCCACGGTGGCCTAATCGGCTTCTTGACTGATTGGCGATTTCATTGCCTGACGGTCACGGGTAGCGTCAAGGTAGGTCTGGGAAACATGCGGCAGAGAGCCGCGATTTCCGGACAGACGGTGATTGGCGATTCAGTTACTTCGTTCACCGATCCCCAAGGATTGCTCGCCCGGAACACGAATCATGGTAGCCATCAACGCAACGTATTTACTGTCGTCCCACAATTCGGACTCCGATCGGCGTACGCTGTTTCCGATGGCTTTGACGTGACGCTGGGTTACTCACTCATCCTGTGGAGCCATGTGCTACAGCCAGCTAATCAGATCGATTCCGATCTGGCGGTGAACCTCTCCGACCCACTGTCGGGTGCATCGCGTCCAGAATTCACCTTCAAGTCAAACGACTACTGGGTGCAGGGAATGACCCTCGGGGTACGCTGGAGTTATTGAGGTCGCTCAAATACAGCCATCGACGCAGTACGGTCCAGGAGGCACTCCGGCTGGTTTACCAGCTACCTCCTTTGCATCGCTTTCGTCTGGCCACCCTTGAAGGCCCCTTGATTCCGATCCAAAATCATCTTCCGGAATGCTGTTTATTGGGGTCAACTGGCGCGATCGCGAGAGCGTCCATGCGGTGTCCGTTCAGTAACGAGGCGATCGTCGTGGTCCGACGGGTGGCTGGGGCTATCCTCGTGTCAGCCGGTGTGATTACCGGCTGCCGGTCGGAGGACGCAGCCCCCAGGTCCACGGAAATCGACAGCAACCAGCGCGTCTCAGATCCCGTTCAAGAACAACCCACGGAAACCAGTCGGTTCGCGGACGAGCGTCGCTTTTACCGATCACAAGACCAGTTTCTGCCTGCCGATTTTCCCAAGTTCGTCTCCAGCGAAGAGGCCGATTTTCTGTCCGATGATGACGAAGTTCTCGGATTTGTCGTCGCGGGCCGCGCGCGTGCATACGGCTTACAGGCAACCTGTTATCACCACGTAATCAACGACCGCATCGGCGAACAGCCTATTGCCGTGACTTACTGAATCATTTGCTCATCGGGGATCGGTTTCGATCCCATCTATCGAGGCAAACGATTGATGTTCGGGTTTCACGGAATCTGGAACGGGACTTCTGTCCTCTATGATCGTGGAACGGACTCGCATTGGTTGCACCTTCGGGGAGAGTGCATCGAAGGGACCTTAAAAGGTGTTCGGCTACAGCCCATCCCGTGCCGACACGTGTTGTGGAGCGAATGGAAACGGGACCATCCGGACACCGAAGTTATGGTTCCAGATCCCGAGACAAAAGCGGACTATTTCTCCAAGGAATCGTCGCATCGCGGTGGCACGCGATTTCCGCCTCACTTTCGTGTCACGGTTCAGGAGTCCGACCGCCGGCTACAAGAAACCGATTTGTTGTTTGGGGTCTCGACCCCATCGGCAGCGAGAGCCTATCCGTTTCGCGAACTTGGCCAACTCGCCAGTGGTGTGGTCAACGACACCGTAGGGGACGTCGCGGTGGTGATCCTGTTTGATGGCCCCAGCGGTAGTGCAGCCGGACACCAGCGCGCGCTGGACGGAGAAGTGCTCGAATTCGAACGGACGCGATCCGGACTGTTACGCGACCGGAAATCCGGGGCGCTTTTCGATCGCGATGGAATGTGTACATCGGGTCGCTACCAGGGCCAACGATTACCGCCCCTATTTGGTTTGCAGGCCGAGTGGTATGGGTGGAACGCGGCATTTCCGAAAACCACAATATTCCGCAGCTCCCGAAGGCGTTAGATCGGGTCGACACTCCGTTTTCTTTCCCCTCAGCCAAACGGCAGTGAAACTACAAGCCCTCCCGTCGATGGCATCGCTCTTATTGTCACGATCAGGACAATCACAACGGCTGGGCGCCTCGCGTTCAGAGCGGGATTGGCAGGCTCTCCAGTCATCGTACGGCTGCCAAGACACGTCTTCCGAAAACGTGTCCTGACCCTTTCGCGGTCAACACCCACACCGCCAATAGTAGTGCATTAATCTATANNANCCTTGGAGAGTAGAAGCCTTGGAGAGTAGAAGCCTTGGAGAGTAGAAGCCTTGGAGAGTAGAAGCTGGCTTAGTGAACTGCATCGTTGCGTTTCTTCCGGGTGATGTTCCATGACGACTGGTGAACACACCGTTCGCGCGCTGGTCACGCTCGTGACGCTGAGTGCCGCCGTAAACGCTGAATCGGAGGATGCGATCGACTTTGAACGGGAGATCCGCCCGATTCTGTCGGAGCANTGTTACTCCTGCCACGGTCCAGATCGTCAACAGCGTCAGGCGGGCCTGCGGTTGGACCGACACCAGGCAACTCGCGCCAGGCTACCATCTGGTGGACGCGCCATTGTCCCTGGCAACCCGACCAAGAGCCTCCTCTGGCAACGGATCTCATCTCCTGACCGAGCGAAACGGATGCCGCCCATCAACTCCAAACGGTCCCTCGAGCTCGCAGAGATAGAACTGATTCGCAAGTGGATCCAACAAGGAGCTACCTGGCAAAAGCACTGGGCGTACACGGCTCCTGTCCGCGCCCCATTTCCGCCGGCTCCCCGCAGCGGCTGGGCGCGGCAACCACTCGACTGTTTTGTCTTCGATCGGTTCAGCCGAAAGGGGTTTCAACCCTCTGAAAGTGCGACCGAGCACCGCCTTCTACGACGCGTCTTTTTCGACTTGACCGGACTGCCTCCCACCCCTCACGAACTTCTGACCGAATTGAAGCGCGGCGCGCCAGATGCCTACGAACGCACCGTTGATCGGCTGCTCAGTGTACCTGCGCACGGTGAACACCTCGCCCAGAATTGGCTCGATCTCGCCCGCTATGCAGACACGCACGGATACCATATCGATAGCCATCGCGACATGTGGCGGTGGCGCGACTGGGTCATCGATGCCTATAACATGGGCATGCCGTACAACCAGTTTACGATTCAACAACTGGCCGGCGATCTGCTACCAGATGCCACGTTGGCAGAGCGCATCGCAACCGGTTTCAATCGCAACAATATGGTCAACTTTGAGGGAGGCGCCCTGGCGGAAGAGTATTTGGTTGAATACGCGGTCGACCGCGTAAACACGACATCGACAGTTTGGCTTGCCCAGACGATGCGTTGTGCACGCTGTCACGATCACAAATACGATCCACTGACTCAACGTGATTTCTTTCAATTGTTGGCGTACTTCAACCGTGTACCAGAACTCGGTCTCGATGGACGAAAAGGGAATGCAACCCCCTTCGTCAAGGCGCCCACCCCACTCCAGCGGTCCAAACTAGAAGAACTACGTGCGCGGGTTCTGACGTTGACGTCACAGATGGCAGAACGAAAATCGCTGGTCGCTGGCACCGAATTGCAATGGGCACAAGAGCTGGCAGCGGGGAAACGCAAGATTGCGAATCCGGCCCAGGACATGGTATTGCATCTACCGCTTGAACCGGTGGCACCGCAGACGGTGCAAGAACTCGTGCGCGGAAAAACGATTTCTACCAATGAGCAATTGACCTGGTTTCCGGGTGAATTCAGCGAATCGCTCTTGTTTAACGGAACGCTCTTTGTCGATTTGGGTGACCGGGCCCAATTTGAGCGGACGCAGCCATTCTCCGTTTCCGTCTGGGTTTTTCCCACGACAACCGACACGATGACCTTGCTGTACCGCGGCGACCAACGGGCAGAGCGGGGAAGCGGTTACGAGTTACAGCTGGACTCGGGAAACATTGCGTTCCGATTGGTCAGTCATTGGCCCCTGAACGCATTACAGATCAAGACCCAAAAACCGCTTGATTTACGGCGATGGTACCACGTTGCGGTGACGTACGACGGCTCTTCTCGAGCGGACGGTGTCAGCGTTTACATCGATGGGAAACGTCGCGAGTTGGTCACGGTCACCGACAAATTGGCGGGGGACATTGCGGTTACCGGGACGTTCCGCGTGGGACGCCGCGGTAATCGGGAGCCGTTGAGAGGCATGCTGGATGACTTGCGCATTTATCCGCGGGAAGTCACAGAAGTAGAAGTAACCGGGTTAGCCAATAGTAATCTGCTACAACAAATTGCCGCGATCCCAGCCACTGAACGATCACTCCAGCAACAGCAGCGACTTCAGCAATACTATCTCACCCACCACGACGAACCGTTTCGCCGATTGGCCGCAGAATTGGAGAAACAGCAACGTAATCTACGGGCAACGGAACAGGAAATTCCGACTACGATGGTAATGCAAGAGGACACGTCACCTCGGGATACCTTCATTCTCGCTCGCGGCGATTACCGGGAAAAACTCGAGAAAGTCGATCCCAGCACTCCCGACGCGCTGCATCCACCGGACGCGAAATTGCCGCGCAACCGGCTCGGCCTGGCCCAGTGGCTGGTGAGCGCAAAGCATCCCTTAACGGCACGGGTCTGTGTAAACCGGTACTGGCAGCATTACTTCGGCCGGGGAATCGTGCTCACGTCAGAGGATTTTGGGACCCGTGGAGATCGGCCCACCCATCCCCGTCTACTCGATTGGTTGGCTATCGAATTCGTACATCGCGACTGGGATCTCAAGCAATTGCAGCGATCCATCGTAACTTCAGCAACGTATCGTCAGACGGCGCGCACGAGTGCCAGTCAGCGCGACCGGGACCCCTCGAATCAATGGTTGGCACGTGGGCCGCGCAGCCGCCGTTCTGCGGAGTCGATCCGAGACGCTGCACTAGCAGAGAGCGGCCTTCTTGTGCGGCGCGTTGGGGGACCGAGCGTCTACCCGTACCAGCCACGCGGTCTCTGGAAGGAAATCTCATTTAATCCTCGGGATTTTACAGCGCAGGTGTACAAGCAAAGCCGTGGGGCCGATTTGTACCGCCGTGGCATTTACACGTTCTGGAAACGGGCGGTGCCACCGCCGACCTTGGAAGCTTTCGGTGCGCCCAATCGAGAAACCTGCACCGCGCGGCGGATCCAGGACAATACGGTACTGCAAGCATTGGTCGTGATGAACGATCCGGCGTTTGTGGAAGCCGCCCGTGAATTGGCCACGCGGGTCCTGGAGCGCGGCGATGGACCCAACGGGCAACGCTTACTCTTTGCTTTCCAGCTCGTGTTGGGTCGCTCGCCGAGCGCACGCGAAACGAGCACTTTGTCGAGTCTACTGGCGACGCAACAACAAGCGTTCAGAGAGGATCGAGCCGCTGCTCTGCGGTTAATCCGTACGGGTGATTCGATTCCATCGGACCATCACCATCCCGTGGATCTCGCAGCCTGGACCACGTTGTGCAGTCTGCTGCTGGGACTCGACGAAGCGATCAGCAAATAGGATCGTCGCCAGAACGTGGTTCCATGTTGCGACGCGACTGCGGTGTGTTAGGGCTTGAGCAAAACGGCGCCAGCCACGTCTCTCCCGACATGAATACAGGCAACGCTGGCTGCCATCCCCACACTGGCAGTGATTTCGTTAGAATAGTAAATCTCAGCTGGGTGCCCCGTTGCCACAATCGGTTCTACCACTATGCACATACTCGATCTCCTGGTGCTCTTGTGCTACTTCCTGCTGATGGTCGGCATCGGTGTTTACTGCTCGCTGCGGATCAAGGCGCAGGAAGACTTCTTCCTCGGGGGCCGTTCGTTCGGCAAGCTGCTGCAGACCTTTGCCGCGTTCGGAGCGGGAACGGGGTCGAGCGATCCGGTGAACACGGGTCGCACAACATTCACCGGTGGTATGAGCGGCATGTGGAGCGTTATGTTCTGGCTGTTCGTGACGCCTTTCTACTGGATTACCGGTGTCTGGTACCGTCGCATGCGCCACCTGACGCTCGGTGACTGGTTCGTCGAACGGTACGAGTCGAAGTGGCTGGGAGCTGCCTACAGCATCTTCGGCGTCTTCTTCTTCATGATCTACGGATCGATGTTCTTCTCGGCGATTGCCAAGACAGCCGAGCCGATGATCGGCGCCAGTCTCTCGGTATTCGGCAACGATATGCAATTGCAGTACGTGCTGATCCCGGTGATCGCCGTGGTGGTCGTGGTGTACGGCATCGCCGGAGGACTGGCGGCAGCGTATTTTACCGATCTGATCCAAGGCCTGTGTATCATCGGCCTGTCGGTGATGCTGATTCCGATCGGCCTGGAGGCGCTGAGCGAAAACCCAGACCTCAATCCCGGTGGTGACAAAAGCGGGTTCGAGGTGATGCACGACCAGTTACCGGAGTCGTTCTTCGACATCATCGGATCCAGTGCCGCCGAATTTTCGTTGTACTACTTGATTGCGATCGTACTAGCCAACCTGACCGGAATCGTCGTCCAGCCCCACTTCATCGCCACCGGTGGCGGCTCGGCCAAGACCGAATACGACGCGAGGGTAGGACTGGTTGTCGGCAACTTCCTGAAACGCTTCTGTACGTTAGGGTGGGTGCTAACGGCGCTAATCGCCGCCACGCTGTACGCCGACGTCCCCGAACTCGTCAAACAACCCGACCTCACCTGGGGTTACGCCTCCATGCAGTTGCTAGGCCCCGGGTTCCGCGGGCTGATGCTGTCCTGCCTGCTGGCGGCGTTGATGAGCAGTGTGGACGCCCAGATGGTCGTCGGGGCCGGTTTGATCGTTCGCAATCTCTACGTGCCGTTCATCAAACCCCAGGCGGATGAACGCGAGTGTCTGTGGGCAGGACGGTTGACTGGGATCATCGTCGTTGCCGGCTCCGTCGTGTTTTCCCTGACCATCTACGACATGCTCGGCCAACTCGAACTCACGTTCTGGTTCCCGTTGGTCTTCGCCGCTCCGTTCTGGATCGGCATGTACTGGCGAAAAGCCAGCGGTCGCGCCGCCTGGGTCACCGTTGTCTACTGCCTGCTGTTCTTCTTTGTGATTCCGTTCTGCGGTCCCCGTGTCTTCAGCGGTTGGCGCGACAACCAGACGCTGATGACCCAAACGCCCCACACACGCACGATCAGCCAGGAAGTCGTCTCGAAGTCCATGCTTCGACGCAAGTTGAGTGAAGCTACTGCGAAATGGACCGCGGCAGGAGCCCCGTTGTCCGCAGACGACAAGGTCGCCCACAACCAAAACAAACCGCGCCGGATGTCGCCAGCGAAAATCGCGGTGCCAGGTCCTGACGGAATGGTCGAAATCGAGGCCGGGGTGACTCGGGTCGCGAAAACCTCGGAAGCCAAGAGCATCGGCATCTACTGGGGAAAGGTAGTCCCGACCGACGAAAACACCAAACCCGAAGTGATCGATACCGAGCAGATCGATGAGTTCACCGTCCGCGAGACGCTCGCCTACCCGAACGGCACCAAGTTCCGGGGCGAAGGCAGCCTGAAACTGAACCTCCTGTTCTACAAGCCACTCGGCGTCGACCTAGCAGCGCAGTCCAAGTCGTCGCTGAATGCTCTGGCACTGGTGCCCAAGATCGTGATGCCGTTCCTGGTCATGATTATCGCCAGTCTGTTGACCCGCAAGAACTCTGACGAAGCACTTGATCGTTATTACGCCAAGATGAAGACACCGGTCGATCCGGATCCCGAGGCCGACCGACAAAAGCTCGCCGCTGCATACGCCGACCCATCGACTTGCGAACGGGTCAAACTGCTGCCGAGTAGTTCGTTGGAATTCCAGAAGCCCACCGCCGAGGACGTCATCGGCTTTATCGTGTCCTTCGTGATCTGTTTCGCCATCATCGGCCTGGCATTCTGGATTACGAAGATTGGGGTGTGACAACCCAAGTCACGGGAGACTGTGACGCAACTGTTTCTACAACTCAGCTGAAGTGGCCACTAAGCACCGAACGTCCGCACGATTCAGGTATTGGACTTTCTAACGCCGGATTACCCCGGCCAGACGGCGTGACCTGGGATAGCAAATCAATCCGGCAGCAGAACCAGCATGGCAAAATCTGAACAACGCCGAGACAAACTCCGCCGTCTGATACGCAAAGCGGATGTTGACGCGATGTTGGTCACCAACTTCGCGAATGTCACTTACCTTACGGGATTCACCGGAGACGATAGTTTCTTGCTGGTAACGCGCGACAAGGACATCTTGCTCAGCGACCCGCGTTATACAGAACAACTGGAAGAGGAGTGTCCAGGACTCGAGCTCGCGATCCGCAACTCGGGCATCAAGATGGGGGATTTCTTGGGAAAGGTAATCCGGCAGGCCCATGTCAGTCGGCTGGCGATCGAGGCACTTTCGATGACGGTCTCGATGTGGAATTTCCTCGAAACAATTGTCTCCCGTGTTGAATTAGTACCGGTCGAGGGATTGGTGGAACAGCTGCGTGAAATCAAGGACAGAGATGAAATCAACGCAATCCGTGACGCTATCGAGTGCGCCCAGCGCGCCTTTGCAGTGATCCGCGCCTCGTTACGAAACGGTAGGTCGGAAAATGAAATCGCGCACGAGATCGAACATCAGATCCGCTGGTTTGGGGGTTCTGGTTGCAGCTTCTCGCCAATCGTGGCGATTGGTCCACGCGCCGCGTTGCCCCACGCCGTTCCCGGCGAACAACAAATCGGCGAAAGTGACTTCCTGTTGATCGATTGGGGCGCTCGCAACAGGCTCTACGTGAGCGACTTGACGCGTATCCTGGTCACCGGTAGAATCTCGCCGAAACTTGAACGTATATATGGAGTTGTGTCAAAAGCTCAGGAAGCTGCGATCGAGTTGGTTCGGCCTGGTGCCATGATGCACGACGTCGACGCGGCCGCTCGGAACGTGATCGCGGCGGCCGGCTATGGCAAGCGATTTGGTCATAGTCTTGGGCATGGCATCGGCCTGGAGATTCATGAGGGACCGCGGTTGGCCCAAAACGAATTCCGTCCCCTCAAAGCTGGCATGGTAGTTACGATTGAGCCCGGCATTTACCTTCCTGGATGGGGTGGTGTTCGTATCGAGGACGACCTGTTGGTGACACGCAATGGCTGCGAGGTATTGACGACTGTCCCCAAGGAACTGGCCGATTGCGTAATAGACTAAGCGACGTCGTCGAGGCACGAGTACTCGGAATCATCCGCGTCGTGCTGCCGGGAACAGGCAACAGCTCGGGGTGGTGCGTCGACGCCTGGCAATATCGCTGTGCGGGGACCAGGTGACATCAGCAATCCGCAGTGACCCATTTTTCGGTAGAAATTCAGACCGCTTGGTCTATTCTTTGTCGTTATTGCTGGCTTTTCGGAGATCCTAATGGCCGATGGCGAAATAGACAGCGGTGTTTTTGACCTGGATCGGATTCGACGGCTTGTCGAGTTGATGAAGGAGCACGGACTGGCGGAAATCGATCTACGAGAAGCAGAGCAGCAGGTTCGACTTTGTCTCGCATCGACTACGCCAACAGCTGCGCTCACATCGACTGTAAGTACGACAACGACCGAAACTCCCGCCACGGAGACGGCCAGCGATGTCACGCCAGAACACATCGTATTGATCAAGAGTCCGATGGTCGGCACATTCTATTCCAAGCCTAACCCCAACTCCGATCCGTACAGCCGAGTTGGTGACCATGTCGATCCGACAACAACCGTCTGCATCATTGAAGCCATGAAGGTATTCAATGACATTCCAGCAGAGGTGAGTGGGAAGATCGTAGCGGTTCTCGCAGAAGATGAGGAACCCGTCGACGTCGGGCGGCCTTTGTTTAGGGTCGATACCAGCCAATAAAACGGGGCATTATCACGGGTTCCAGAGGTGGCGTCGCACCCGCACCGTCATGGACAGATTCGCTCACGCCGATAGTGACGCATGTATAAACGTATTCTGATCGCCAATCGCGGTGAAATTGCCCTGAGAATCATCCGGGCTTGCCGCGAGATGGGCATTGAGACCGTCGCGCTCTTTAGCGAATCCGACCGTGGTAGCCGCTACCTGGAACTGGCGGACGAAGCCTATTGCGTCGGTCCAGCAAAGTCTGCACATAGTTATTTGAAGACCGACCAGATCATCAGTGCCGCCGAAGTGGGCAACGTGGAAGCCATCCACCCGGGTTATGGTTTCTTGGCGGAAAACGCGCATTTCAATGAAATCTGTCGCAGTTGCAACATCGATTTCATCGGTCCCAGTCCGGAAGCGATGGAGAAACTGGGGGACAAGAATAGGGCTCGAAGCATCGCCCGAGACGCGAAAGTCCCAGTCGTTCCTGGTAGCGCTGGACTCTTGGAGAACGAGGATGAAGCGCTCGCGATCGCGCACGAGCTCGGTTTTCCAGTTCTAATCAAAGCCACCGCGGGTGGTGGTGGCAAAGGAATGCGAGTCGCGTCCAACGATCTGGCATTCAAAACGGCATTCGCGCAAGCCAAGGTTGAAGCAGAAGCCGCATTTGGCAACCCGGGGATGTACCTTGAGAAATTCATCGAGCGTCCACGGCACGTGGAAGTGCAGATATTGGGTGATCACCATGGGAACATCGTGCATCTGTGGGACCGCGATTGTTCCACACAGCGTCGCCATCAGAAGTTGATCGAGGAGAGCCCGGCCCCCAATCTTCCGGAAAAGACTCGGCTGGCTATGTGTGATGCGGCAGTCCGGCTCTGCCGGAAGGCTGAGTACACGAATGCCGGGACGGTCGAGTTCATCGTCGACCAAGACAACAATTTCTACTTCATCGAGGTCAATGCTCGTATCCAGGTAGAACATCCCGTCAGCGAAATGGTGACGGGGATTGATTTGATTCGCTCCCAACTCGCGATTGCTGCGGGTGAGCCTCTGCCGTTCAAACAAAAGAGCATTCGTGTCCAGGGTGTGGCAATGGAGTGCCGGATCAATGCGGAAGATCCAGACCGAAATTTTCAGCCTTGTCCAGGTCGTATCGAACAGATGTTTCCACCTGGTGGGATGGGGGTGCGCTTCGATTCACATGCGCATCAGGGATATGTCGTACCACCCCATTACGACTCCATGATCGGCAAGTTGATTGTCCACCAACCGACACGTCCTGAAGCGATCGCTTGCATGCTACGCGCGCTGAGTGAATTGAGAATTGAGGGCATCCACACGACTGTGCCGTTTCACCGTAAGGTCCTTCAACACGCTGAATTTGTGGAAGGCCTGGTAGATACCACGTTTGTTGAGCGGACCTGGTTGACCTAACTTGTCGAATTCTACGATCGGACGCCTGCGGATTGCCCTGGTCATCACCGAACTCGGCGTCGGTGGTGCCGAGCGTACGCTGACCAATCTGGCGATCGGACTAAATCGCGAGAGATTCAGTCCAACGGTGTTCTCGCTGGCACCGCCACCACCAGAAAATCGCGGTCTACTGGTAGAACAACTTGCCGACTCTCATGTACCCGTCGAGTTCCTGGGAATGCGCCGCTCGTGGCAATTTCCAAGGGCCATCCGATCGCTCCGGCATCGATTATCCCAAACCCTACCCGACCTACTCCAGAGCTTTCTGTTTCATGCCAACATTGTAAGCGCACGCGCCGCTCGCCATTCCGACTTGCAAGCCGTCGTGACGGGAATTCGTGTGTCTGATCCCCGCCGCTGGCGTGCGTGGCTCGAACGCGCTATGACCAAAGACGTAGATCGCATTGTCTGTGTAAGTCAGTCGGTCGCAGATTTCTCTCGGGAGTTTGCACGTCTCCCGAACAAGAAACTGTGCGTTATCTACAACGGAATAGACGCCGCGCCGCTAGAGAGCATAAAACCGATTAGCCTCGACAAGTTGGGCTTGAACCCTACCCGCAAGATCATCGCCTTTGCGGGGCGTTTGCACCCGNAAAAAGGGCTCAAATGGCTGCTTCAGACGGCCTCTCGATTCCTTGCGGCCTTGCCCGAACACGACCTACTCTTAATCGGAGATGGTCCACAACGTCGCGCGCTGGAGAACCAAGCAAGAGCACTGCGCATCGATGACCGGGTGCGCTTCACGGGTTTTCGTCGAGATGCTCGCGAGGTGCTTGCTGCGGCGCAGTTGGTTGTCCTGACATCTCTCTGGGAGGGCATGCCGAACACGCTCATGGAAGCGATGGCTCTGGAAAAGCCGATTGTCGCGCTTCGCGCTGACGGTGTCGCCGAGTTGTTATCGGAAACGGACGCAACTCAATTGGTTGATACACGGGACTCCGAAGAATTTTCGCGGCGCGTGGTCCGCATCGTTCGAGATTCCGGATTCGCCACCTCGATTGGCAAACAGAATCGAAAACGTATTCAAGATTACTTCTCGTTGCGCGGTATGATTGGTGCGTACGAAAAACTCTACACATCATTGACGGCTCAATGCTCGAGCGACTGAAAGCAAGGTGCCTTCCGAAAACTCGCGCGGGTTGCACNATAGTACTTCGACGCAGCTCGATTCTCCGGAGTAGCTTGTTTGCAGGAGTCACAACCACAATCGTCCTGTTTTCAGATCCACGAGAGGATCGCTANCTACTGTGTGCAAATCTGTAGACTCTCCATCGACTCACTTACCGGTCATGCTCGCAGAGGTAACTCGCTTCCTCGATATTCGACCCGGGCAGACCGTGGTCGACGGCACCTTGGGTGGCGGTGGCCATTGTCACGAGTTGGCACGTCTGGTAGGTGACCGGGGACGCGTGATCGCTTTGGATCGTGATCCAGCCGCAATTGCGCGCGCAGAACGCCAGCTATCAGGGTTGCCCATCTTGGTTGCCCAAGCGAGTTATTGTGAATTGCCGCTGATCTTGAACGAAGTCGGCTGCCGCGGTGTTGATGGCATTCTGCTGGACCTGGGGCTATCAAGTGATCAATTGGCAGATCGGGGCCGTGGATTCAGTTTTTCGTCTGATGGACCACTAGATCTTCGGTTCGATCCCGGCGCTGGCAAACCTGCCTGGCAACTCATCGATCAACTCAGCGAGCACCAACTCGCCGAGTTGATCTACCAATACGGCGAAGAGCGTTTCAGTCGCCGAATCGCCAGAAAGATCGTAGCGCGTCGTAAATCGCGACCCATTCGGACAGCCCGAGAATTGGCTGAGTTGGTGAGGTCGTGTGTCCCCCACTCAAACAAACATCCGATCGATTCGGCGACGCGGACATTCCAAGCCCTTCGGATTGCTGTTAACGACGAATTGGGGCGTCTAGAAAAGGCACTACAGATACTTCCCGAATGCCTGCTGCCGGGTGGGACCCTCGTGATCATCAGCTTTCACTCTCTGGAAGACCGAAAAGTGAAGCACGTGTTCCGGGAGCATGATCAGCTCGAGGTCGTGACGAAAAAACCGCTCGGTCCAACCATCTCCGAGCAGCAGACGAACCCGCGTAGTCGCAGCGCCAAGTTGCGCGCTGCGCGTCGATCCAAGCAGTAGTCGCAGCGCCAGGTTGCGCGCTGCGCGTCGATCCAAGCATATGTGCGACACGACCAGCTAGGATCGCAGTGGCCACAGAGACTGCGGACCGCTAACGCGTCGTCCGTCCGGATCGCACGCGCGCAAGTTTTCGGCGTTTGTCTTTCTTAAGAAAGCTGCGCTCGACAATCTCAGGATCGTACTGGGTCCACGTTTCACGCATACTCATCGCGTGCATCTTCCGCAATACGTTTCCCTCAAGAGGATCGTGCCACACGGCAACAAAGTGCCCCAGTCGCCAATCACGGTGAGGGATCTGTGATGCTCGCTTAACCATCCGCCAATCGCGAATCTGGAATCTCCCAGCATGCGAAGACCAATCGTAGAAGATCAACTGATCGAGGACGTGCCGCCCTTTGTCGTTGTAGTAGTGGTTGAGTTCCACTAGATCGACACGGTCCGTCGGAAGATCTTCGACGGGATTAAGGCAGATAACCGAAAGGCATAAGGCCAAAGAAGTTGAGCTTCCCACCTCGGTTTCCTCCTTGATCCCAGGTGCAGCATGGGGGCCTCAAAAATTCTCCCTTTGATCCCATTATCGGTTGTCGACCTTCGCTTTCTTTGCCCAACAGCGGAGCGCTATGCCAATTTTTCGGCAGCCAAAACGGCGCGTGCATGAATTACCGCGCTTTCACGCTTTCGCCGCAAGTTCGGCCGCTAACCAACTACTTTTTTTTGGCCTTACGCTGGTGGTATTCTCGCAATACTTCTTCTGGATTGTCTCGAAAATAGTCTCGGCACCCTCCACAGCAGACATAGTACTTTTTGCCCTCGAACACGACGGGGATCGTCCCTTTGCCACCACTCACGATGCATTCGACGAAGTTCGCGCGCTTGCCAAAATCGCTGCCGCGGCGCGTGTAGCCCACCTCAGACATTCTCAGAAACCGTCCCGATGACGTCTGACGCTCATAGAAAACCACTAATCGATTCGCTTTGGCCACCAACCGCAACGTGACACGAGACGGCATGTTCTTGGCGGCTGCTTTGGTGGTCATGACAAGTCGACGTTGTTTGTCGAATCCGCCCTGATAGCGTGTTGTCAATTCGCTTCCTGATGCCGTCGCGTCGAGCGTGAACAGACCAGGCTTAGCTCCCGATCTCAATTCGCCNCGTTGAAATACACGAGACTGCTTTGAAGTAAAGCGTAATGCTGCTCGTTGTGGGGTGAACTTCCAGGACCAAGACGATCTCTCAATCCATGCGCCTTGTGTCGACCCTCGGCGAACCTGTCCAACACCGCGCCATTCGCCTACAAAATCGCGCAGGGGAGTTAATCCACGTTGATCGGCTTGGCGTGTCGGAGCGTCCTGATGATCACCAGCTGTCGCAAAGCTGATGCCGAGGAACACGGAAAACCACACCCGTTTCAAGGGCGNGTTCCAGGTCGAAACAANATTAGTCAGTTTCATCGATCGTGTNCATCGCGTTCATGATCGTACAGCGCACTGACGNTTCTGCGCNGATCACGCACCGCGAACTCCTTCCTGNATAAACAGCGCCAGACTAGCCGTAAAACCGTGCATGAAATTCTGGCCTCCAACGGGCCCCAATTCACCCGCAGCGAAAAACCCCGCCAGAGGGATCTCTCCAAAGTGCTCTTGTACAAGTCCTGCATCGTGATCGGGTGTCTCAAAAAGCCGTGTCCCGCGTCCATTGCATGAAAAAAGTAAACCTGCCAGAGGAGCCGGCTTCGCATGGACTGTTTCACTGAACAGCTGACGCATCTCACCATCAGCGGTTCTTCGGTCGCGCACATGAAACTGGACGGTCTGCCCTGGACGGAAGAAATCTCCCGTCGCCATCTCACCCGTCTCGGCATCGANNCCNGTNACGTTCCGCACCAGGAAATCTCCCTGCCCACGACGACTCTGGTATTCGCTGACGACCCGGCCGACGTGCAGTCCCTGCTGTACAAGTTGTTTATCTGAATTAGGCAAAGTCGCAAACAGTTTTTGCAACCGCATCATGGGGGACTGACCACCCAGTTCTTGAATGACATTCTGTTCGGATCGAGTAATCACAAANGGCTCTCCGATCGGACGGCAGCCTTGTGAAACAACGGTCANAAGCCGNGGATCGCCACGAAGAAGCACTCCGACCGCGCCCTGCGAAAATGCCTCCTGTCCCTTGATCAACGCGTTTCCGCCGGGCTCATGTGACGCGCTGGCCATCCCGCCGACAACCGGACAACCGGGATGTTCACGATTCATCTGTTGCAACAGGACCTCTGCCGGAAAACTAAACGGATCACCGACCAGAATCAACGTTNCGTCGGCAGGCCAACAATCGNCTAAGTCATCCGGCCAACCCAATCGATTAAGTCATCCGGCCAACCCAAGATGCCATTCCCGTCCGAGGTGCGTTCGAAGGTCAGGTGCATCGTTGAAACGATTGTCTCCGGGAGGCTCGCCAACCAAATCGCCAGTGCGGGGGACCCTTCGACCTCTGTACCGTTTCCAATCACCGACTCGGCAGCACATCCCACCAGACAATCGGTGCCGAGCAATCGCGTTAGTGAATCGGCAATGAAATCCGCGCGCTGCACACGGTCTGCCGAAACAAACACAAAGGCTAAATCCGGCTGCGCACCTAGTCGGTCGAGTCCTTGACCGGCAACGTCATCTAACGCCGTGTCCAGATCGCGATCCGTGGACAAGGCAGCCGCGAACGCCGGTATCGAAGCGCGGGTTTTGTACGTCATGGTGAAAGTCTCTTCTCACTCGTCTGTAATTTCTTCCAGTGGTCGATTACCGTAATCCCCAAAACAGCCGGAAAAAATACCCCTGCGGCATCCATGAAACGACCTAACGGTGGCGTCGTTGTAATGATGAGTAATAACTTCATGCCAGCAAACAGCATCGCAAACAATAACAGAGCGTTGAATGCAAAATGCGAGTCCCGTGAATCCTCAAGGAGAGCCGATCTCGCTTCGGGCGCCAATCGCAATCTTCGTACCACCAGCCGCGCATGGACGACCAACAACCCGGCTAGCATCGCAAGGTAAACAGGGTTCTGTGCGAGATCCAACAGGGTCACACAAATGCCTCGCCACGCGGCCTTGGCCAACCAGATTGCGTAGTCGCCGGGACGGCACCAAATAATTGCAACCGCCAAGCGCCGCAGTGACGCATTGACACGAAGTTGGTCATCTCCATAAAAATGCTGAGCGGCGGGAACAAAGACCTGCCAGGTGTTGAAGTCGAAACGGTTTTCGATCTCCATGTATTCCAGCGTAGGCTCACTGGAATACTCTGGATCACGCGCAGCGAGTTTGTTTCGATTTTGGATCGCTACGTGTGCCAAGGGCCGGAGATCACGCGGTAACTCTGAGACCATCGACGGTGTCAGGAAAACCCCGATGGTGCCGGCAAAGTTGTTTCCCCCGAAACTGACCAAGGCAAAGTGACCTACCAACAGCCAACGAAATCCACAATAACCGAGCAACGGTAACAGGCCGCAAACAGCCAACTTGCTCCCNAGTCGGCGATAGTCACTCGACACACGGGAATCCGTTCTGGAACGCATCCAGCACAACAGAACTCCCGCTATCGGCAACAGCAGTACCAGAAACAAGAACGCCGGTCGGATCTGATAAGTCGCAAAACACGATGCCGAAAGCGCGAGCCATAGCCAAACGCTTCGCACTCCGGAGACAACCCAAAACAACAACCCGACCGTAGCCACGGAAACGGACGAAGCCAGGGAATCCGCAATCAGATTGTCGACATAGCCGAGTAATATGTTCGAGTAGAGCAGGGGACTAGCCGCTGCAAACGCTGACCATTCCGAATCGAGGAGTCGGCAAACCCCCAGGTAGAATATCGCGACCGCAACGACATGCGCCGCAAGCTGACAGCTCGGTACAGCGTTGCACTGACTCGTCAGACCGCTTGCCGCGCGGAAAAACAATGGGTAACCAAATGTCCGGGCGTGCCCAAGCGCAGCTGACANCGAATCCAGTGGGAAATTCTGGTAGCTCGCCGTGTCGGGCGTGGCGTGGGGGCTTAGTCGACCTGTGGATACCAGTAGTGACGCAAGCACAACGACTTGGACGAGAATCCAGAACGACGGATGACGAAGCCACCGCATGAATGGTCTCGCAGTCACTAAATCTATAGTCCAAGTTGCTTGATCGGTCGTTCTCCAAACACAAGCCCCACTACCCACTCTGCTCGGTATGACTTCGGTTGTCGAGGGGCCGACGAGTCGCGGTCCTCGNGTCAATCGTCGCATCGGTTCCAGGAACGATGACTGGCCCAGGAGACGTTCTCTCGATGATCTCGCGGAGTTCCTTCGCGTCAATCGATTCGACCGCGATGAGCCGATTCGTCACCGCGAGGAGAGCGTCGTGACGTACTTCCAGAATATGACGGACTTTCTCAATCGCTTCGTCTATGATGCGTTTTACTTCGATGTCGATTTCTCGGGACGTCTGTTCGCTGTAATGACCTGTCGATTCCTCCCCCGGGTTTGACAGTAGAAATGCCGAGCTTCTCGACGCCCCGTAATTGACACGACCCAAACTGCTCATTCCGTATTCCATCACCATTCGGCGCGCGATATCGGTTGCGCGTTCAAGGTCATTTTGCGCACCCGAAGAGATNTCGGTATAGATGATCTCTTCGGTAATAGTACCCGCCAGCAGTACTTGAATCTGACTCTCGAGTTCCAGCTTGGTTACAAGAAACCGATCTCCTTCTGGACGTTGTAACGTATAACCCAAGNCTGCCAATCCACGGGGAATGATGGAGACTTTGTGAACGGGATCTGTGTTCGGCAAGCTAAACGCAACAAGTGCATGTCCGCTTTCGTGGTAAGCCACGCGCTCCTTTTCTTCCCATCGCATAACACGCTGTTTTTTCTCTAGACCNGCGGTCACCCGTTCTACGGCTTCATTGAATTCGTAAATTCCAACAGCATCTTTTTCATTACGAGCGGCCAGCAAGGCAGCCTCGTTGACCAGGTTCGCAAGNTCCGCACCTGCAAAACCTGGAGTAATTCCAGCCACCTCTTTTAGATCGACCGCGCTGTCCAGTTTCACACTCTTGACGTGAACTTTGAGAATGTCCTCGCGGCCCTGAATGTCAGGTCGGTCGACAAGCACATGGCGATCGAATCGGCCGGGCCGCATCAGAGCCTGGTCGAGCGTCTCGGGCCGGTTGGTTGCAGCCATGACGATCACCGCGGCATTGGAATCAAACCCATCCATCTCCACCAGCAACGCGTTCAATGTTTGCTCTCGTTCATCGTGTCCGCCAATCATGCCGGCGCCGCGACTCTTTCCCAACGCATCCAATTCATCAATAAAAATAATGCACGGCGCTTTCGATTCGGCCTGCTGGAACATATCNCGCACACGCGCCGCCCCAACGCCAACAAACATCTCGACAAAATCGCTCCCCGAGAGACTGTAGAACGGGACACCTGCCTCGCCGGCAATGGCTTTGGCCAGCAGTGTTTTGCCCGTCCCCGGTGGCCCCACCAAGAGCACACCTTTGGGAATTCTACCCCCCAGCCGCTGATACTTTTCCGGGGACTGAAGAAAGTCGACCAGTTCGCGTACTTCTTCTACAGCTTCGTTGATACCGGCCACATCATCGAAGGTAACACCGAGATCCTCCATTGCATAAAGCCGCCCGCGGCTTCGACCAAACTGCATCGGCGATCCCGCGCCACCGATGCGTCGCATCATCATGATTAAGAAGACCAACAGGATCAGGGAAAAAAACAAGACCGGCGCCCAAGCTCTCCAAGCACTGGCAGAGACATTGCGGTAATCGATATTGTTGCGACTGAGAAGTTGTTGAAGTTGCTCTTTCCAAACCTCGGATTCGCCGAGTTGGGTACGGAAAGCTTGTAACTTTGGTTCCGTATTGTCGGTACCGAGCGTACGTACTTGTACCGCACCGCGCACCTCGGTCGGTGAAACTTCAAGCCGCGAAAGCTGGCTGAATTCGATTGTGAGCGTCTGGCCATCGCGGTGCCGGGCAACTTCGATTCGTCCAGGAAATGGCTCGCCAGTATCCGGGTTCACGGCTAACTTCCCCGAGTTCTCGGGTTGCCACGACTCGAATCTGCTCGCTTCCAGCAACTTCTGTAACACGGGAAAGGACATTTCATGTCGATGTTGATTGATCAACAAGAATGCGACACAAATTACGCCGATCGCCGCGATTCCGGCATAAAGAAGGAAATTCGGCCCTCCCGTACCTTTGCCATCCTGGGATTTCCGCGACGGACTGTCGTCTTGCTTCATCGCCATACACCCTGAATACAATGTNGTGTCAAGATCGGCATTCTCNGCTGCGACACAGAAACATCGGCAAGCTGTCACCTACCGATCGTGGAAACCGCGCGAAATTAGTGGTCCTCGAGACGGAAACCTCGAAGCTGCCGCACTGTCGACAGTTTATTATACAACCCGATGCCGTCAGATCATGCTCGTTCGAGAACAGCCTTGTCGGGAGAAAAACCCAGACCTAGAATGCCAGAAAGGTCCTGGCATGCTTTCCGTTTCGCGCCCCCTTTCGCTGGACCTTTGGCGGACCACAGCAGATGCCTCGGTGCAGGCTCGCTGCGATTTGGCCTGTTGGCCGATCGATCGAACCTGAGTAAGGTCTGATCTTGCGTCCTGGACAATTTGGAATGACCGACGCAGGTACCTCCTGGAAATGACCTTCGCAAGCCGCAATCTCGCCATACTCGGTGCTTCCGGAAGCATCGGTCACAGCACGCTCGATGTGGTCGCCGCGAGCAACGGGCGGTTCCGAGTTCACGGACTGACCGCTCACAAACATCTGAAGGAGGCTGTGGAAAAGGCCCGGCCTTTTGCTCCCAAGCTAATCGTTGCGACCGACCCGGATGCGGCAGCCTCGATCGATCCCTCCACACTTCCTGCCGGGACAACACTGCTGCATGGGGCTGACGGAATTCAGAAGCTGGTCGCCGATCCAGAAGTGGACATTGTTGTCGCGGCGATTGTAGGCAGCGCGGGATTAACCGGTACCTGGTTGGCGATTGACGCCGGCAAGACGGTCGCCTTGGCAAACAAGGAATCCCTCGTCATGGGAGGACCGCTGATCATGGACCTGGCGGCTGAACGGGGGGCCACAATCTTGCCGGTTGACAGCGAACACA